>CACWZI010000120.1 GCA_902765305.1 uncultured Eubacteriales bacterium | reverse complement strand
AAAGAAATCCGTCAGGATTTCTACCTTCCCTAACACCTAAAACCTATAACCTAAAACCTAACTACTGATTTGTCGCAGCGCGACAAATCAGTAGTTCCCGCCTCCACCGGTACATTCTTAAAGGCGTTCACGTCGAACAGGCCGGTGTCGGTGATCTTGAGCATCGGGATGACCGGCAGGGCCATGAAGCACAGGGCCATGAATGGGTCGATTTCCCTGTGGACGCCCAGCCTGTCCCAGGCCAGCTTGCACAGCTTGTCGATGCGGCTGGCCACGTAATCGCCGGGGCGGTCGGTCATCAGGCCGGCAATCTCGTGCACCAGGCTGCCCAGCACCGCGCCGTCCTGCGCGACGGCCAGCCCGCCGCCGATCTCAACCAGCCGCTTCACCGCCAGCGCCATGTCCCGGTCGTTGTCGCCGGCGACGATGATGTTGTGGGAATCGTGGGCGATGCTGATGGCGACAGCCCCGTTCCTGAGCCCGTAGCCCTCAAGCAGCCCTAAACCCACGTTCCCCGTACCCCTGTGGCGCTCCACCACGGCGATCTTGACAATGTCCTGATCGTCCCGCACCCAGTTTCCCCCGGCGTCCCTGCGCACGGTGGCACGGCCATCCCCCGTCACCACGGAAGCGGGAGCGAGCCGGATCGTTCGCACGCGATCCGAGGCCAGCGGCAGCGCCAGGCGCTTTTCCGAGAAATCCCTCACGTTCATGCGGCCCCTGACGCCCACGGGCTCCACGTGGGGATCGTCCGCCAGGTAACGGCCCTTGCTGGCCACATGCCTGCCGCCGATCCACACCTCCCGCGCATAGAGCGCATTCGGGTCCTCAAACAGCATCAGGTCGGCCCGCTTGCCCGGAGCCACCGCGCCGCGATCCCGCAGGCCGTAGCACTCGGCCACGTTGACCGTCGCCATGCGCAGGGCGGTGAAGGGGTCCAGCCCCGCGCCGACGGCCAGGCGGATGTTGTTGTCGATATGCCCATCCCTGATGAGGCTGGCAGGCTGGCGGTCGTCGGTGCAGAACAGGCAGAAGCGGTCGTTGTCCGCGTTTACGCCCGGCAGCAGGTTCAGCACGTCGTGACAGACAGTGCCCTGGCGCAGCATCACGTACATGCCCCGGCGGACCCGCTCCACCAGCTCCCGGGGCGTGGCGCACTCGTGATCGTTGCGCACCCCGGAGGCGGCGTAGGCGTCCAGCAGGGTCCCACTGAGGCCCGGGCTGTGGCCGTCCACGACCTTGCCGCAGCCCTCGACCACCATCAGCTTGTCGAGGATCCCGTCGTCCCCGGCGCAAACCCCGACGAAGTTCATCAGCTCGCCCAGGCCCAGCACCCGGTCCGAACCGATGCGCCTGGCGATCTCCGGCGCGTCCAGCACCGCCCCGGCATGCTCGAAGGGCGCGCAGGGCACGCAGGACGGCACCTGCAAAAACACCTGCAGGGCGATGCCCTCGGAGGCGCTGAGCATGTAGTCGAAGCCATCCAGCCCGCACACGTTGCAGATCTCATGGGGATCCGCGATCACCGTGGTGGTGCCGCAGGGCACCACCAGCCGGGAAAACTCCGCCGGCGAGAGGTGGCTGGATTCGATGTGGACGTGGGCGTCGATCAGCCCCGGCGCCAGGTACGCGCCCTTCGCGTCAAAGGTCTGTCGCGCCGCGGGAAAGCCCGGCGCGCCAAAGCCGGCGATATACGCCCCGGCAATGAGCACGTCGGCGGGAAAGGCCGTCCTGTTGTACACGTCGATGACGCGGCAGTTGGCGATGCGCAGGTCCGCCGGCGCGCGCCCGGCGGCCACATCGATGCGGTGCTTGAGGGTCTGTTTGTCCATGGATGCTCCCCTTATGACAAATCAGGCGATAACGGTCAACAGGATCTTGACGATGAACAGCGCAGCGACCACCAGTATGGCGGGGCTGAGATCCCGGAAGCGCCGGGTGATGAGCTTGTTGAACACATAGAACAGCACGCCGAACATGATGCCGTCGGATATGGACGAGGCGCACACCATGACGATGATGGTCATAAACGCGGGGATGCTCTCGGCATAGTCGTCGTAGTCGATCTCCCGGATGGGGCCCACCATCATCAGGCCCACGATGACCAGCGCCGGTGCCGTGGCGGCGCTGGGAATGGAGCCGAACAGCGGTTCCAGGAACAGCGCCAGCAGGAACAGCACGGCGGTGGTGACGGCGGTCAGGCCCGTGCGCCCGCCCTCGGCCACGCCCGAGGCGCTCTCCACGAAGGTGGTGACGGTGGAAGTGCCCAGCATCGCGCCGGCGGTGGTGCCGATGGCGTCCGCCAGCAGCGCCTGCTTGCAGTTGGGAATGACGCCGTTTTCCTTGACGATGCCCGACTTGCCCGCGCAGGCGATCAGCGTGCCAACGGTGTCGAACATATCCACGAACAGGAACGTAAACACCACCACGAAGAAATCGAACACGGATTTGCCGCTGGAGAAGATCTCGTTGAAGGCGAAGTTACAAAAGTAAGGGGCGGTGGGCGTAAAGGACCCGCCGGCGTAGTGGGTCACGCCGAGGGGAATGCCGATGAGGGTGGTGACCACGATGCCGATCAGCAGCGCGCCGGGCACCTTGAAGATCAGCAGCGCCCCGGTGATCAGTATGCCCAGCATCGCCACGCCCGCGTCGGCCCTGAACCACTGGGCGCTCAGCGCGGAGATGGTACCCTCCGGATCGGCGATGATGATGCCGGCATTCTTCAGGCCGATGTAGGCGATAAACAGCCCGATGCCCGCGCCGATGGCCTTTTTCAGGCTGATCGGGATGCTGTTGACGATAGCCTCCCGGATGTTGCAGAAGGTGAGCAGTATGAAAATGAGACCCTCCACGAAGATGGCGGAAAGCGCCCACTGCCAGGAATAGCCCATGCCCAGGCAGACCGTGTAGGCGAAGAAGGCGTTCAGGCCCATGCCCGCGGACAGGCCGAAGGGCAGGTTCGCCGCCAGGCCCATGACCAGCGTGGCGATGGCGGAGGCGATGGCCGTGGCGGCGAACACCTTGCCGAAATCCATGCCCGAAGCCGAAAGTATACCGGGATTGACGGCCAGTATGTAGGCCATCGTGGCGAAGGTGGTCACGCCGGCCACCACCTCGGTCTTGACGTTCGTGTCCCGCTCCTTCAGGTGAAAAACCCGCTCCAACATGCTCAACTCATTCCCTTCACAGCGCGTTTGGGCGCCCGCGCCCCTGTTTCCCCTATTATAACAAGCGCGTGAAATGATGTCAATGTGGGAGGCGGAGGGGCAAATACTGATTTGTCGCGCTGCGACAAATCAGTATTTGAGGGGTTAGGGGTTAGGGGTTAGGTTTTAGGGGTTAGGGGTGGAGGAAATCCTTGCGGGGAATCACTGTCGTTTCCTTTAAATCAAAACAAATCCCGTGGCCGAAGGCCTAGCGAAGCGTTAAGGGATTTGCACCTCCCCTAACCCCTAAAACCTAAAACCTAAAACCTAAAACCTAAAACCCAAAACCCAAAACCTAAATACTGATTTATCGAGCACAGCTCGACAAATCAGTATTTGTCTACCCCTTCCCCACCGCGCTCTTGAGTATCTTCTGTTCAAAATCCGCGGCGTTCAGCGGGGGGGAGAAGTAATAGCCCTGCACCAGGTCGCAGCCCGCGTTTTTCAGCAGGCGCAGCTGGTTCTCGGTCTCCACGCCCTCGGCCACGACCGGCACCTTCAGGTAGCGGGCGATGTCGATGATCAGCTCCACCAGGCGGAAATCCCGCTCGTTGCGCTCGATGTTGCGTATGAAGGCCATGTCCATCTTCAATACGTCGATGGGCATCGACGAGAGCATGTTCAGCGAGGAATAGCCGGAGCCAAAGTCGTCCATCTCGATCTGGTAGCCCTTTTCGCGCAACCCGCCGATGACCCGGATCAGGTAGTCCGCGTTTTCGGTGTAGGCGGATTCGGTGACCTCCAGCTTCAAATCGACGCGGTCCAGGCCGTATTGGGCAACGATGCCGTCCAGTATTTCGGACAGGTCCGGGTTGAACACGTCCACCCGGGACAGGTTGACCGACACCGGCAGCGTCACGCCCCAGCGGTCCCGCCATTCGGCGATCTGCCGGGCGGCCTCCGCCCAGACGTACCGGTCCACGGCGCCGATCTGGCCGCTGCGCTCGAACAGGGGCACGAAGTCCGCCGGGGAGATCATGCCCAGCTCCGGGTGCCGCCAGCGCACCAGCGCCTCGGCGCTGGAAAGCCTGGGCGATTCGGATCGGATGTCAAACTTGGGCTGGTAGAACACCTCCAGCGCATGCTCCTCCAGTGCGCGGCCCAGGTCGCTCTGCAGGCTCTGGTTGAGCAGGTCCCGGCGGCGCAGCTCGTCGTCGTAGACCATCAGGTGGTTCTTGTAGTCGCCCCGCACCATGCTGCACGCCGACCAGGCCCGATCGAACATCTCGGCGGGCGCAAGGCCCGCCTGCCAGGGCATGACGCCCATGCGCATGCGGATGTCCGAATTGCGGGACATCCGGTTCAAAGGGGCCTGAAAGCGGGCGAGCAGCGCACCGTAGTCGTCGCGGTGGGCGCAGTACAGGTCGAAGTGATCGCCCTCCATGCGGCCCGCGATGCCCTCGTTCTGGTGAAGGAAGTCGTTGATCTGAGCCCCCAGCGTCTTCAGCACCTCGTCGCCAAAATCCCGGCCGTTCAGCGCGTTCAGCGTATGGAAGCGCTCGATGTTCATCACGATGGCGTCCATGGGCTTTTCGGGGTGCTCGCGGTACAGGCGGTTGGCATAGGCGACAAAGAAGCTGTGGCTGTACAGCTTCGTCAGCGGGTCGTGCTCCGCCTCGGAGATGAGCTGCCGGCCGGCGTTGGCCTTCAATTCCGCCCGCACGTTCCACAGCAGCAGCAACAGTATCACCGACACGATGACGGCGGCGCCGGCCACCACGAAGCCCAGGTTGTCCCGCAGGAACTGGCCGAAGGTCACCCGCTCGCCGGTGAATGCGTAATGGGTCAGGGCGGCGTTGACGGTGGCCGGGGGCATCAGCCGGCTGATCTTGTTGAGTATCGAATACAGGCAGTCGTCCCTGCGGTTCACGGCGAAGCTCAGTGGCATCGACTGGCCGGTGGTCAGCGTGGACAGCTTGTACTTTTCGCACAGGGCGCTGACCCGGTTGAGGCGGTAGTTGCTCACCAGCGCGCAGTCCGCCTCGCCGGTGGAGACGCTCCGCAGGCCCGCCGCGCTGTCTTCGCAAATGACGGGACGCCAATTGGGAAAGTTGTCCTTCAGGAAGGTCAGGTAGTTGGGGTTGCCCTCGGGGCCGGCGACGGTCATCTCCCGCTCCGGCGAGACCCCCTGCTGGTCTGCGGTGCGCACCGCCACATACATCTCGCTGCGGATATAGGTATCGGTGATGATGGCCCCCCGCTGCTCGCCGTCGTAGGTACTCAAGCACACGGGGAACACGCAGTCTACTTCGCCGCCGGCCAGGCTCTCCAGCGCCGCCTCCACGCTGTCAAAGGGGCGGGGCTCGAAGCTGAGCTCGGCGTTCATCTCGCTGGTCTGGGCAAAGGCCAGTATGTCGGACAGGGCGCCCGTGAGGGCATGGGAATCCTCGTCAAGGCTGCATATGGGCAGGTAGTCGTCCAGGTAGCCCACGCGAATGGTGCCGTGCTCCGCCAGCCACGCCTTTTCATCCTGGGTGAGAAAGCTGCTGATGGCGCTGGCCTCGTTGAACTTCTCCGTCAGCTGCTGGTTGAAGTTGCGGTTTTCCTCGAGGATGCGGTTCATGGCCACGTCCAGCTCCTGCTTCAGGTCCGGGCGGTTTTTGTTGATGCCGAAGTAGGAATCCGCCGCCCCCACCTTGCACACGGGCACCACGTCCGCCTTGCGGCCGTAGGTATCCAGCGTCACCAGCACGTCGATCTCGCCCCGGGCCAGCATCTCCAGCAGCTCGGGCGTCTTTTCCGTCAGCTCGATGATCTCGGGATGGACGTCGTGGCTGGCGGCCCAGTCGATGAACATCTGCTCCTGGATGCTGTTCTTGTTCACGCCCACCCGCTTGCCGTTGAAGGTGGAAAAATCGTCGGGGCTGATCTCGGTGTTGTCGGGGGCGATGAAGGCGTGGTAGTCCTCCGATCCCATGGCCTCGGCGGAATACAGTATCTTCTGCGCCCGTTCCTGGGTATAGGACACGTCGCTGAGCAGGTCGATCTCCCCCGCGATCAGCTTCTCCAGCAGCTCCGACCAGCTGCCCTCCACATATTCATAGGTCCAGCCGGTGAAGGTCGCCACCCGCTGCTGGTACACATAGCCGTAGCCGGAGCGCCTGCCAAACTGATCCGTGCGGTGGAAGGCCGATTCGTACCAGCCGACGCGAACCACCTTTTCCTCCGGCACCGCCCCGTGGGCGGCGAGGGGCGCGGCCAGCGTCAGCGCCAGCACAAGGCACAGCAGGAACAATAGCACTCTCTTCACGGCAATCCACTCCCGTTTTCGGCGGTAATCTTTCTGACATCGATGACATAATATCAGAAAAAAAATATACTTACATTTATATTATAGCATGATTATCCCCCGGTTGTCTATAGTGTAACCGAGGCAATGTGGTTTTTTCTCCACTGATTTTGCAATTTTCACCACAGAATTGGCCCGATTTCAGCTTGTCAGAATCTTGATTTTCTGCTATAATTATACAAAGTAACTATATTATGGGCCCGTTTTGTCGGGTTATCATCTGAAATATTGCGCTCTTTGCCAGCGAGGTCAACGTTGTATGAAGAGGGATAAGACCGTCATTAACCACAACGGCGCGGAAAAGCTCATGGATCGGCTTTCCGGCAAACACTTTCCGTCCATGGCCGGGTTCGTCTTACTTTTGCTGCTCTATATCGCCGCCTACGTGTTCACGGCCAGGTCCTCCCGCGCGCAGGGCGTCCTCATGCTCTTCGGCCACCCGACGCCCATCGCCTCGTTCACCGGTGTCTTCTCCACTCTGGGCAATTTCTGCATCATCTTCCTGGTGGTATTTTACGGAAAACCCGGGTTCTTCACGGCGGTGGGACTTTTGCTGGTCCAGCTGTCGCTGCTCCTGGTGCAAATTATCAAGGAGCACAACATGGCCGCTACCCCCGGCATGTTTTCGGCGCTGTTTACCATTCTGGTCACCCTCCTTTTCTATAACAACTACCTGAAGACCCAAAAATACCAGGACCGGCTGCGGAAGCAGGCCATCACGGACCGGCTTACGGGGCTGCCGAACCGGTTTGCCTGCTCTGAGCTGATCAACGGCCTGGTGGAGCGCAGGGAGCGCTTCGCGGTGGTCTCCATCGACCTGAATCACTTCAAGACCATCAACAACACCATGGGGCGCGCTACCGGCAACAAGGTGCTGGCCGAAATCGCCAGGCGCTGGGCGCAGGCCGTGAACACCGGCGCGTCCGGCACCCGTGATTTCATCGCCTGCCAGGGCGGCGTGGAGTTCGCGCTGGTCATACAGGGCTATCAAACCGACGCGGAAATAAGAAGAAGCATCCAATACTACAACGCCGCCCTGGAGCAGAAGCTGACCCTCGACGACTGCGACTACTACATCACCGCCAGGTACGGCTACGCCGAATATCCCATCGACGCCGACAACGGCGATACGCTGCTCTCCTACGCCTTTGCGGCCATGTATGAGGCCAAGCGCACCGCCGCCCAGATCTGCCGCTTTTCCCCGGACATGCTCCAGACCGAGCAGACCCTGGAAATCGAGCGGAAGATCCGGCAGGCCCTGGACAACAATACGCTTTGCTTCTACCTGCAGCCCCAGTTCGACATCTTACACCGGCTGCGCGGCTTTGAAGCCCTGGCCCGGCTGAAGGACGAGGACGGCAGCTTCATCAGCCCCGCCCAATTCATTCCGGTGGCCGAGAAGGCGGGGCTGATCGACAGCGTCGACCGCCGCGTCTTCCGGGATTCCGCGCTTTTCCTGGGCGAGCTGATCCGGCGCACCGGCGCGGACCTCACCCTCAGCGTCAACGTCTCGGCCCGCCACCTGATGCGCAACGACTTCCTCGACGAGGTCAGGGACATCGTCAATACCTGCGGCTTCCCCGTGAAGGACCTGGAGATCGAGATCACGGAATCGGTGATGATCGACTCGGCGGAGGAGGCGCTGAACTGCATCAACGCGATCAAGCAGATGGGCGCGAAGATCGCGCTGGACGACTTCGGCACCGGCTATTCCTCGCTGAGCTACCTGAACGCCTTCCCGGCGGACATACTGAAGGTGGACAAGTCCTTCATCGACAAGATGAACACCAGCGATTCCTCGAAGCAGTACGTGGCGGCCATCATCTCCATCGGCCACATCATGAACTTCGACGTCATCTCCGAGGGCGTCGAGGAGCCGGAACAGCTGGACACGCTGCGCAGCATCGGCTGCGACTACATCCAGGGCTACATCTGGGGCCGCCCCCTGCCCCCGGAGGAGGCCGAAGCGCTGGTGCTCAGGTCCGTCGCAGCGTAGCCTATGGCATGATGAACCTCCGTGGCATTTCGCCTGCGAAATGCCACGGAGGTCGTTTTTATGCCTCGTAGGGGCGCTCTCCGAGCGCCCGCGGGCGATCAGGAGATCGCCCCTACCTACGGGGGGCGGGTTTGTGTGGGATTCTGCCGCGTCAATCCCCTGCCCGCTCGAGGGTCATGTCCTCGCCGTCGCCGTCGGTCACGTCGCTCCAGAGCAACAGGCCGTCGTCCGTGAGGGTGAAGAACGCCTTGCTGTTGTCCCAGCCCACCTCTTCCTCGATGGTGCCGCCCTCTTCAGTGGGGGTGATGACGCTGCGGGGAGAGACGCTCACGGATACCATGCGCCCCTCGGTGGCGTCGTAGCGGCAGGTGTAGCTCCATTTGCCCGTCGCGCCGTTGCCCAGGGGCACCCAGGCGGTGAACAGGTAGGCCGGGCCCAGGTCCTCCACCCGCAGGGTCGCGTCTTCGCTGCGCCACCGGCCCAGGTAGGCCAGCGCCGCGCCGCGCGTCCACGTTCCATCTTCCTCCGGGCGAACAAGGTCGACGGGCGCCCCCAGCGCGTCGGCGGTGAAGCGCAGGCCGGCTTCCGTGCGGTCAAGCCGGGAAAAGTCCATATCGTTCAGCGACCAGTCCGACGCCTCCAGCACCTGCCAGATGTCGTCGTAATGCTGGTGCTCGCGGACGACGTTCATGCACTGAAGGCAATTCTCCTCCCCGTCATACCAGCAGTTGCTATAGGTCCACACGTCGCTGTCGTCGCTGCCGTCCTCCATGAAGACGAAGCGGCACTCCAGCCCCGCTTCGGCGTCGTCCTCCCGCCGGATCTCCGCCGTAACGCCGTCCGCCACCCATATGCCCAGGTAATCGTCCGCGCCCTCGGCGCAGACGGCAGGCACCATAGCAAGCCCGCCCAGCAACAGGGCAAGAACAAGCGCGAGACTCAGTTGTCTGTTCATGTTTTGGCTCCTTCTTTTTTGTATCTGCTCGGTAAATACGGATTTATCGGGGAGACGAGGGAACAGGGAACAGGGAACAGGGAACAGGAATGGCGGCTACCGCGAACATTACAAAATCGTACAACGCTGTAGCGGCGGCGCCTGCGCCGCCATCGGTTCCTTG
>CACWZI010000119.1 GCA_902765305.1 uncultured Eubacteriales bacterium | reverse complement strand
TCCCTGAGATGAGCATGGATCAGGCGCAAAGGCTGCTGAAATACGCCGACGAACACTGGAGCGACGTGAAGGGCACCTTCTGCGTGGAGCATGGGTTGAGGTAATGGAATAACAGCGGGGAATCGCTCAATCGAGTGATTCCCCGCTGTCTCGTCCGCGCTCATTCTTCCTCCAATATACCATCGAGATTGTCCAGCAGGAACCGCTGGGCCTGTTCAGTCAGCACGAGGCGGGTTTTGATCTCACCGGTCCTGGGGTCCGTGACCTCTGCCGCCTCAATGCCGATGCCAGCTGCCTTCTGCATCGGCTTCATCACCGTCCGGTTGACGACCGAGGGCTCCTTGGTCTCGACGATGTATTCATTTTTCAGCAACCATGCATTGATTCGCTTGACAGACAGCTTCTCCATGGCCTCGCTGTCGATCACCCGATTGATCTGGTTGACAAACGAAATGGGCGTCACCGATCCCCTTGCGACGTAAACGCGTTCTCTCTGCTCCGGCGAGAGACGGAAAGCCGCCTTCTTTCGCACCAGTTCAAACTGAGGCGCGCCGGAGCCCTCATCCGGCAGGCTGACATAGCCCCCGTTGGCCAGCAATTCCTCCAGGATGCCCGATACAAAGGCAAAGCATTTTTGAAGCCTTGGTTCAACGACAATGGATCGGGGGTCGACCGCCTTCTGGCTGATGGGATCGATGCCCTGGGCCAGCAAATCCATATAGTTTCTTGCATGCTCTATAACCTTTCGCTTGTTCATGGCGCACCAAACCTCTCTTTTGCCCGTTTTATCCGGTTGAATCTCTGACGCGGTACTGACCTGCGAATCACATAATACCATAATTGTCAGCGAAATCCCAGCGGGCTCCCGCCGCCCCGACCAACCGCCCTTCAGGCCGGCTGCCTGATCATTATACCATTATATTGTCCTTATGTAAACAGGTCGATATCCGGTGATCACTTGCCAAACCTCAATAAACGTGGTATGATATCAGCAGAGAAGGCGTGGAGGTGATGAAAGCTCGGCTTGACCAACCAGCAGATTCGTGACGCGCTGAGCATTTCCAACGAGGATTGGGCGTTGATCGCGGACAAGCTGTGACGGTGAAAAAAACAGGGGACGGTCTATCCACCATATCGACCAAAGATACGTTGGATAGACCGTCCCACGTTTTATATTGCGGCTTTCCTGCTTCCTTTACATCGAATGCCTTTCGCGTTGTATTACGCCCCGAAGTGCGCCACGGCGAAGCTGTAGCCCTCGGGGGCGTCGTCGATGATCTGGCCCACCGTCTGGGCGTCCACGTTCAGCGCGACTTCATAGCCCCCAGCCTGCGCGTCGGCCAGCCGGGTGTAGTTCGCGCTGAAATCCTCCCAGCCCTTGGGCTGCAGGATGCCCACCACGTTGATCAGGGATTTCAGGGCCACATCGTCCAGCTCGCCGTGCTCGCCCAGCAGGATGGTGACGTCGTCGGCAGTGCCGTTGGCGATCATCATGACCTTGCCGATGTTGGCGGCCATGCTGGCGGATTCCTCGGTCAGCGCGCCGTAAGACAGGCTCCGGTCGTCGATCACCATCTGGTCCAGCTCCTTCATCGCCCAGGGGCCGGCAATGTTGATGTGCACGTCGGTGGTCCCGGCAGTCTCGTCCGGTGTCATCGCGAAGTCGTCGCTGGAGAGGTCCAGCATGGACAGGCCGTTGACGTAACCCATGGTCAGGCTCCCGTTCATGCCCAGGTAGTCGGCCACCGCCTTGACCACATAGATCACCATAACGCTCTGCATGCCGTCGCTGGAGATGGTCGTGGTGAGGGCGTCGCCGTCCCGCATGAAGCGCCAGTTGCCACTGCTGTATTCGTCGCCAGTGACGGTGATGGTGAAGCCGTCGTTCTCCAGCTTCTCCTCGTACTTCGTTTCGGGCGAATACTCGACCGTGATGGCCTTGGCCCGGCTGTAGTCGGAGCCCTCCGCCAGCAGCGCATCGTAGATTCCCTTGATGGCGGCGTCGGGCTCGGCCCAGGCCGCCGGAATGAGCAGTGCCAGCGCAAGTGTCAGAAGCAGTATGGTTTTTGCGATTTTTTTCATGGTGTTTTCCTCCTTTATTTGTCGACAAACGACTGTGAGTCGATTGTTCTCACATTTCCATGGCACATGCGCCACATGTCCGGGCGACTACCGCCCCTGTCGGGGGCTTTCCCCCGTATGCTTCTTATACAGGCGATAGAAGTTGCTGCTGTTGGGAAAGCCGCATTCGATGGCGATCTCATAGATGCTTTTGCCGGAGGTCTCCATCAGCTCCCGGGCCTTGCGGATGCGGCGCAGGGTGACGTAATCGCTGAAGGAGATTCGGGTGGCGTCATGGAAATAGTGGGAGAAATAGTTGGGGCTCATAAATACCTGATCCGCGGCCTGCTTCAGGGTGATCCGAGCGCAGTAATTGTCGTCGATGTACTCGAAGGCGGGCTGCAGTCGGCGCAGGGCCCTGCTGGGATCACCCCGCTCCGCTGAGCAGCCATCGCCATGGTAGTGGCGCACCAGCATCGTCAGGATCCGCAGCACGTCCGCCTTGATCATCAGCGGGTAACCTTCGCTGCGCTGTCGCCATTCGCCCAGTATCTCCTGCATGATTTCGGCGATTTGTACGGCGCAGGGCTCGTCCTGGCCGATGCGGTTGCGGAAATTGCTGCCCCGGCCAACGAAGGGGCGCAGGTATTCCATGTCCATCAGGTCGCCGTAGCCGGCCACGATGCTGTCGGAAAACACCATCGCCAGCACCCGCATCTCGCTCTGGAACACCTGCCAGCCGTGCAGCTCGGCGCTGTTGAAGATGACGATGTCCCCCGGCGACACCTCGTAGGCCCGGTCGCTGACGTAATAACAGCCGCTGCCCTCCAGTATGCAGGTGATTTCAAGAAAGGTGTGCCAGTGAAAGGCCTCGTCGGCATTGTCCCCGGCGGCCAGCGTCACCTCGTCGATCTGGAAGGGAAACCCCTTGTCCAAAATCAATCCGTCCTGATGTACGTTCATGCTTTTCACCCTGTCCACGAGGCCCGCCGGCCGGTCCCTCTGAGTTCAGCCAGCCTGTTTCAGCGTTCAATTCCCCCGTTTCCTTCAAATCATATCACAACCGGCGCCGACCGAAAAGACACTTCCATAAAAAAATACACAAATTACGTAAAAATATACATTCCCATAATCGCTTTAATTTGATAAAATGATAACCGTAAGCGTGGGAAGCGCTGCTTTTACACGCACAAATCATGACAGGAGGAACAGTAACATGAAGAAATTGTTGAGTGCCGTACTTTGCCTGCTGCTGGCCATGAGCCTGCTGGTTGCGGCGAACGCCGAGGGCGTGGTCGTCGAAGCCGTGCCCAACGAGGGACAGTTCGAGGGACAGGAGCTGAGCATCCTGGTCTCCGCCGACTGGATGGCCGACCGCTATGACGAGACCATCGCCCGCTTCGAGGAGACCTACGGCGTGACCGTGGACCTGCAGACCCTGCCCGCCGACCAGTACTTCGACGTGCTGACCAGCGGTCTGGCCAACGGCACCTGCGCCGACGTGTTCTGGATCCAGTCCAACCCCGTGGGCGCCATCGAGTCCATGATCGGCGATCCCGAGAACCGCTGCATCGACTTCACCGGCGCGGACTGGCAGAACGTGATGCCCGAATCCCGCCAGAGCGCCTGCATTTCCGGCGGCAAGCTGTACGGCCTGCAGGTCTGGAACAACAGCCCCGAGTATGTGATGCTGTACAACAAGACCCTGTTCGACGAGCTGGGTCTGGCCGTCCCCACCACCTACGCGGAGCTGAAGGACGTCTGCGCGAAGATCGCCGAGCAGGGCATCACCCCCTGGTTCATGGCAGGCGCGGACGGCTGGCGGCATCAGCTGGCCTTCTTCCAGATCGGCGGCGTCTATGAAGAGGCGACCCCCGGCCTGTACGACGCGCTGAACAACAACACCGCCACCTTCGCCGGCAACGAGAAGATGCTGGAGGTCCTGGGCCAGTTCAAGGAGCTTTCTGACCTGGGTTACTTCGGCGAGGACTGGATCGGCACCGACTCCACCAACCAGTCCAACGAGTTCGCCGACCGCACCGTCGCCATGACCATCGAGAATTCCGGCACCATCAAGCAGATCAAGGACGACACCGGCACCGAAGATGAATTCGGCCTGTTCCTGTGCCCCCTGGGCGACAACACCTGGTACACCACCAGTCCCGCCGGCCCCACCATGTTCGGCTACAAGGGCACCGAGCACGAGGACCTGGTCCGCGCCTGGTTCCAGTTCGTCTGCACGCCCGAATCCCTGCAGGAGATCCTGGACAACAGCCCCAAGTACACCAACCTCCACGTGAACGTGGATATCCAGCAGCACTGGCTGCCCGAGGAGGAAGCCTTCATCGCCACCGTGCCCGCCGAGAAGATGGAGTGCTGCGTGCTGCAGAACGGCACCAAGTACACCAACGACTACTGGATGCAGTTCGGCCAGGATATGATCGAGTACGTCCAGGGCGGTATCGATGCCAACGAGGTGCTCTCCCGCATGGACGGCTACCGCGCCGAGGCCGCCGCGAACGTCGGCGATCCGGCCTGGAAGTAAGCGTATCTTTCCAACCCATAGGGGCGGCAAAGCCGCCCCTATCTTCCGTAAAAGGGCGGCGATGAAATGAACAAGAAAAAGGTCTATCCTCAGTGGTTTTTGATTCTTCCGCTGGTGCTGTACATCGTGTTCTTCCTGTTCCCCAGCCTGCTGGGCGTATTCTATTCGTTCACCGACTGGGGGCGGGCGACCCCGAAGAACGGCCTGCACTTCGTGGGCCTCAAGAATTACATCGATATCTTCACCTCCAACAAAAACTATTCCAACGGCATCTGGAACACGCTGAAGTTCACTCTGGTTTCCAATGTTGTGAAGATCATCCCGGCGCTGTTCCTGGCCATCATACTCTTTGAGGGCATCAGGGGCATGGGCGCTTACCGCACGGTGTTCTACCTGCCCTCGATCATCCCCTTCGTGATCATCGGCATCATCTTCACCTCGGTGCTGAACTTCAAAAACGGCATGCTCAACGGCGCGCTGGAGGCCATTGGCCTGGGAGCGCTGAAGCAAAAATGGCTTTCCGACCTAAACGTGGTCTGGAAATCCATCTACATGGTGGACGCCTGGCGAGGCATAGGCTACGTCATGACCATCTTCATGACGGGCCTGTCCACCATCGACAAGAGCTATTACGAGGCCGCCAAGGTGGACGGCGCGAACTTCTGGCAGCGGCTGTGGAACGTGACCCTGCCGATGATGCGCGGCGCGATCATGATCAACCTGGTCTTCGGCGTCACCTACGGCCTGAAGGTGTTTGACATCGTTTACGTGCTGACCAACGGCGGTCCCGGACACGCCACCGAGGTCATGACCACCTACTCCTTCCAGCTGTACGGCGCAGGCAGCTACGGCCTGGCCACCGCCTTCAACGCCATACTGCTGCTGATCACGATGGTCGCCGGCATACTGATCGTGCGCGGCATGAGCAGGAAGGGGGCGGCATAGGCGATGAAGAACCCGAACAAAAAGCCCCTGACCGTCCAGACGGTGCTCAAGCAGCTGCTGTGCATCTTCCTTTCGGTGATCGTGCTGGCCCCGCTGTACCTGGTGTTGATCAACTCCTTCAAGACCAAGAGCGAGGCTGCCCGCATGAACCTGAGCCTGCCCACCCAGTGGGTGTTCACCAACTACCCCGACGTGTTCAAGAAGGCCAAGCTGCTCACCGGCTTTGGCAACAGCATGCTCTACAGCTTCGCCTCCACCACGGCGGGCGTGCTGCTGTGCGCGATGGCCGCCTATGTATTGAGCCGCAAACGCACCAAACTGAACAACTTCATCTACTACTTCTTCATCTGCGGCCTGTTCTTCCCCGTGAACTACATCACCCTGGTGCGCGTATTCCAGTGGATGGGCCTGACCAACACCAGCCTGGGCATCATACTGGTATTCACCAGCGCCATGATCCCCTTCTGCGTGTTCACGATCTACAGCTTCGTGGAGACCATTCCCAGGGAATTGGACGAGGCCGCGGTCATCGACGGCGCGAACCCGGTGATGCTGTTCTTCCGGGTGATCCTGCCGCTGTTGAAGCCCACGCTGATGACCTGCTTCGTGCTCCAGTTCATGGGCGTCTGGAACGACTTCCTGACCCCGCTGTACCTGTCCTCCAAGAGCAAGCTGCACCCGATGACCATGTCGGTGTACCAGTTCTTCGGCAAGGAAGGCAGCAACTGGAACTACGTTTTCGCCGACATCGTGCTGACCGTCATCCCCGTGATCGCGGTCTACGCCGTCGGCCAGCGCTACATCATCGGCGGCGTCACCGCGGGGGCGGTGAAGGGGTAAATACTGATTTGTCGCGCCGCGACAAATCAGTATTTAGGTTTTAGGTTATAGGTTTTAGGTGTTAGGGAAGGTAGAAATCCTGACGGATTTCTTTTATTCAAAGGACCGAGAAACGTA
>CACWZI010000118.1:6544-13682 GCA_902765305.1 uncultured Eubacteriales bacterium | reverse complement strand
GGCCGAAGGCCTAGCGAAGCGTTAAGGGATTTGCACCACCCCTAAAACCTAACCCCTAAAACCTAAAACCTGAATACTGATTTATCGAGCACAGCTCGACAAATCAGTATTTGCACAATTGAGCGCAGCGCGCCCCGCAGGCAAAGATATCTCTCCCCGCGGGGCGCCCACCTATTTCGGTATGATGACCGCGTCCTGGAAGATCTTCCAGAGCGAAGCAAAGGACTCCTGCCCGTCGCGCACGATCCAGTTGATCAGTGCCGACAGCAGGATCGCGCAGGCGATGATCACGACGATCCCGGCCACCGCGCCGACGAAATCATAGATCCCCGCGAATATCTTGAAGTTGATCCTGCGCCGCTTGACCTCCCGGCGCGTATAGATCTTGGCCACCTGCTCACCTCCGCATTCCACGCTTCCGTTTCCATTATAGCACGTCCCCGGGACAAATGCAAATCACGCGCCGTAGAGTATGATCTCGTTCTTCGTCTTGTAGATGCTGGTGCACAGCAGCTCCCGGCTCAGCTCGTTGCCTGCGGCGTCCCAGCGCACCTTGTAGGCCTCGGCCTTGTAGCCGTCCCGGCCGTTCTGGGCAACCGCCAGCTTCCCGTGGGGCAGCGACGGGTCGGGCTGGTACTCGGTCTCGAACTTGTTCACCTTGACGGTCACGGCGTCCAGGGTGATCTTCTCCCCGTCCGGCAGCAGCCGGCCGAATATGCCGAAGCGGACCCGCTTGTCGTCGGTCAGGTAACAGCAGATATAGATATCGTCTGCGGAGGTGTTGGTGAACTTCAGGTCCTGGTTGCCCCAGTCCACGGTGGCGTCCTTGCCCTTGTCCACATAGTGTACGGTCAGCGAGTGGTTGTGGCGCTCGTCGATTCGCATGTCGGCCTTCACCGCGGCGTTGAACAGCGTGGTGGACACCTGGCAGATGCCGCCGCCCACCTGCTCGGTCACCTCGCCGCCGGAATAGGCGGTGGCCATCTTGAACCCCCGGTCCGACGTGCGCTGGCCCACCGTGCCGTTGAAGGAGAAAGTCTCCCCCGGCGCCAGCTTCGTGCCGTTGATCATGGACATCGCCAGCGTGATGTTGTTCAGCCGCGACTTGCTGGAGGCGTTGGCGTTGGTGATGGCGTAATCGATCAGGCCGTACATCTCACTGATCTGCTCGGTGGAGATCTCCGGCGGCTGCTCGGCAACCGACAGGGTCACGTCACCCCCGCCCGCTTCCAGCGCCGATATCACGTCCCGCCTCAGGGCGTCGGTATCCAACTGCAAGCCCGTGCTGGAGGGATTGAAGGTGAATTCATAGGTTTCCACATTGAAATCGGCCACGGAGGCGTCGACGCTCTCCCGGTCGATCTTCAACGCCTGCATCTGCACGAACTGATCCACCAGCGCGTCGCTGTACTGGGTGCGGTGGATGGCGTAGGCCGCCGGATTCTGCATCCTGCTGGAGGCCATCGCATAGCGCTCCTCCAGCGTGCCGCTGCGCCCGTGGCTCCAGGCCGTGGTCAGCACCGATGCGTAATCGCTGGTATAGCCCAGCTCGCCCGCGGTGATGGTCGTGCCGTCGTCCAGGCGCACCGTGCGGCTGGCGTTCCGGGCCTCCACCCGGTCCCGCCAGTAGTCCAGCGCGTTGGAGAGCGTCATCTTCGACACGTCCACGCCCTCCACGGTGGTGCCCTCGTAAAAGGTCTGCTTGTCCACCACGTCGCGCATCGCCAGGAATTCACCGTACTGGCTGTGTACCCTCAGGCCCAGCGCCGCCAGCACCGCGATGGCGATGGCCAGGCAGGCGTTCAGCGCGCCGAACAGCGCCGTATGACGCCCGGGAGGCTTGCCGCCCGATCGGGCCGTCGCAGGGGCCGCGCCGCGCTCCAGGAACAGGTCGTCCCCGCCCTTGCGGCTTGCCGCCTGTGCGTTCCTGCGATTTGCGGCCTCCCCCACCGGATTTGACCTGGCCTTCGCCGCCGTCGTCCCGCGCCGGGGGGAGTTGCCCGTCCCGCGCTTCACGTGTGCCGCTGTTGAAGCCTTGCCCTTTGCCTGGGACCGGTTCTTGCCGCTCGGAGCTCCGGAACGTGCCCCGGTCGCACCGGACTTCGCCGGGGAAGCAGCGGCCTTTGCGCCGGGCTTTGCCTTCGTTGCGACGGCGGCCTTCCCGTTGCCCTTCGCCTTGGCTTCGATATGCAGCGCCTCGGCGCGCTTTCCAGGCTTTGCGGGCCTGGCGCTCTTCCCGGCGGATCGAGCGCTCGCTTGATTCGACCCGGTCCTGGGCGCAGCCCGCTTGCCGGACGCCTTTTGGGTTCGCGCGGACGTCGCTTTGGTCTTCACGGGCTTTTTCCGCGCCGCACTTTGCTTGGTTGCTCTTTCAGACATCTATATGTTCGCTCCGTTGGTTTGCGTCAATGCTGTCTATCATGCCCATCAAACGGGCTTATAAACCATTTTGAAGGAATTTTATGTAAACTGCAAGCGGTTTTTGCTAATTTTACAGGGCATAATATCAGATACATTGTAAATGGGGGCTATGGTCCCCACAATGCATCGAAAAAAGGAACGTTGATTGCAACGTTCCCTCTTCTTTGCCGTTCGCCATGGACCCATTGCCGTGACGAATCCTCTTTTTCTTTAAGGAAATTTTTCGACAGATGCAATTGCAGATTTCGAAGGTTTACTGGCGGTAAATCGAGAAATCTGCAAGCAGCAGATGTCGGAAAAGGCACCGCCAGATGTGCCACCGTATTGTGCGGTAGTTCCTTAAGTGACCTTACGCCTGAGCTTTTGCAAGGCGCTTCGCCATGCGAGCCTTTTTGCGGTTCGCCGCGTTCTTATGGATAACGCCCTTTGCGGCAGCCTTGTCAACCGCCCCCTGAGTCGCGCTGAGCAGCTTGGCATCGGCCTCGTTCGCGGAAACGGCGGTTTCGAACTTCTTGATCTGAGTCTTCATGGCGGACTTGATCATCCGGTTGCGCAGGTTCTTCTTTTCGGTCACCTTCACGCGCTTGATGGCAGACTTGATATTCGGCAAATTATTCACCTCCCTACGCAAATTCACAAATGTGATTGTACCACGAACCGCCCCAAATTTCAAGATGTCCGATACATTTTGATGATAAACTTGGGTAAACTAATGCAAAATTCAATGAAACGGGGGTTGTTTTATGCCCATTACCCGAACAGACCTGGCCATGGAATGCTTTGAAAATGCCGACGGCGGCGCAATTCCCGGCGCCCAGGTCAGCCACTGGGAGTCCGGCGGCATCGAGATCACCGAGGTGCTGGTCACCGACAACGAGGCGGCCCAGCTGCTGGACAAGCCGAAGGGAACCTACCTGACCCTGGAATGCCCGCTGCTTCTGGAGCGGGACCCGGACGCGAGGCTGGCGATGGCCGCGCTGCTGGCGGAGGAGATCGACCGCATGCTGCCGAATGGGGATGACAGCGCTCCGGTGCTGGTGGTCGGCCTGGGCAACCGCAGCATCACCCCGGACGCCCTCGGCCCCGGCGTCGTCGACCGCACGCTGGTGACCCGGCACATGCTGGGCGCGCCCTGGGCCCAGTCCGGCATGAACAGCGTCTGCGCCGTTGCCCCCGGCGTGCTGGGCATCACGGGCATCGAGAGCATGGAGCTGGTGGAAGCGCTGGTAAAGGCCATCGGCCCCAGGGCGATCCTCTGCGTGGACAGCCTCGCCGCCCGGGATTCCCGCCGCATCGGCTGCACCATACAGCTGACCGACACCGGCATACAGCCCGGCGCGGGCGTGGGCAACCACCGCAAGCCCCTGACCCGTGAAAGCGTCGGCGTGCCCGTGGTCTCGGTGGGTATGCCCACGGTGGTGTATGCCGCCACGCTGGCCCGGGACGCCTTCGCCTGGCTGGCCGACTGCCAGGGCGACGGTACGGATCACGAAGACGCGCTTCAGGACATGGAGCAGACCCTGCTGGGCGCCGAGATCGGTGAGATGATCGTCACGCCCCGGGAGATCGACGCCATCATACAGGACGCCTCTGGCATCATCGCCTCCGCCGTCAACCGGGCCCTCCAGCCCACGCTGAGCGACGCCGAGATCGCCGCCATGATGAATTAACCCATAATGCCATAGACTTTTATGGTTATTGCCACATATAATTAACGTTCCATTCATTGATTGGCCATGATTTGCCTGTATAATAATCACGTCGACAGGAAATGTCGATAGAAAAGGACACCCAACCTTCTTCTTCCCCCCTTGGCGCGGAACGGCCCTTGAGCAAGGCTGCTCCGCGTCATCTTTTTGCGTTCTGAAGGTCTTGTCGATTTTTAATCCTTATATAATGATTGCAACCCACGCGATTTGGTATAATATCATTTGTATATAATCTGTTCAGTCGTACGAAAAGGGAGGATGGCCCGTGAACAAAATCGGTTTCGACAGTCAGAAGTACATCCGTCTCCAATCCGCGCGAATCCGCGAGCGCATCGAATACTTCGGCGGCAAGCTCTACCTGGAATTCGGCGGCAAGCTGTTTGATGACTACCACGCCTCCCGCGTGCTGCCCGGCTTTGCCCCTGACAACAAGATCCGTATGCTGCTGGAGCTGAAGGACCAGGCGGAGATCGTGATCGCCATCAACGCCAACGACATCGAAAAGAGCAAGGTGCGGGGCGACCTGGGCATCACCTACGACTCCGACGTGATCCGCCTGGTGGACGTATTCCGGGAATTCGGGCTGTTCGTGGGCAGCATCGCCATCACCCAGTACACGGGCCAGTCCGCCGCAGACGTGTTCCAGCGCCGCCTGGAGGGCATGGGACTGAAGGTCTATCGCCTGTACCGCATTCCCGACTATCCCGCCAACGTGGCGGGCATCGTCAGCGAGGAGGGCTACGGCAAAAACGAATATATCCGGACCAGCCGTTCCCTGGTGGTGGTCACGGCTCCCGGCCCCGGCAGCGGCAAGATGGCCACCTGCCTTTCCCAGCTGTACCACGAGCACAAGCGGGGCATACAGGCGGGCTACGCCAAATTCGAGACCTTTCCCATCTGGAACCTGCCGCTGAAGCACCCGGTGAACCTGGCCTACGAGGCCGCCACCGCCGACCTGAACGACGTGAACATGATCGACCCCTTCCACCTGGAGGCCTACGGCGAGACGACGGTGAACTACAACCGCGACATCGAGATCTTCCCGGTGCTTCGGGCCATATTCGAAAAGATCTACGGCGAATGCCCCTACAAGAGCCCCACGGACATGGGCGTGAACATGGCGGGCAAGTCCATCGTGGACGACGCGGTATGCCGCGAGGCCTCCTGCCAGGAGATCATCCGTCGCTACTACAAGAGCGCCTGCGCCGTCAAGCAGGGCCGCGCCACGCCCCAGGAGGTGCAGAAGATCGAGCTGCTCATGCGCCAGCTGAACCTGGATCCCAGCCGCCGCAGCACCGTGCAGCCCGCGCTGGACCTGGCCGAGCAGACCGGCGAGCCCGCCGTGGCCATCGAGCTGAACGACGGAAAGATCATCACCGGCAAGACCACGACCCTGCTGGGCGCCGCCTCCGCCGCGCTGCTGAACGCGCTGAAGGACCTGGCCGGCATCCCCGACGAGATCAAGCTGATCTCCCCCAACGTGATCGAGCCGATCCAGCACCTGAAGGTCGCCCACATGGGCAACCGCAACCCCCTGATGCACATCGACGAGATACTGATCGCGCTGACCATCTGCGCCGTCACCGACGACAACGCCGAGCAGGCCATGGAGCAGCTGTCGAAGCTCTCCGGCTGCGAGGCCCATTCCACCGTCATACTCTCCCAGGCGGACGAGGGCATGCTCAGCCGGCTGGGCCTGAACCTGACATGCGAGCCGGCGTACCAGACGAACAAGCTGTACCACAAGTAATTTGGCGGGGGACCTGCTTCCCCCGCCAATACCACCCCTTTGACAGATTTGCCTGAAATCGCAAGCGATTTCCGGGCGGCAAATCTGCAAGGAAGCCTTTTTTGCTCTGGTCGACAGGCTCCCTGCCGCAAAAAAGCCTGCGGCCCTGACGCACATGTCGTCAGGGCCGATTGAACATCAGAGGGGCTCTGCCCCTCCGATACCTTCCTGGAAGTCAGGCTTGTCGCAGGCTGAATAATAACAGTCATCGCCTGCGTATAACGAACCTCCACAGCGGCAATACTGCCCTGTGGAGGTTGTTTTATGGCTGGCAACAAGGTAGAGATCTGCGGCGTGGACACATCGACGCTGCCCACGCTTTCCCACGAGCACATGCGCGCGCTCCTCGAAAAGGCCCAGGCCGGCGACGACGGGGCGCGGCGAGAGCTGATCCAGGGCAACCTGCGGCTGGTACTGAGCGTGATCCAGCGCTTCCACAGCCGGTGTGAAAACATGGACGACCTGTTCCAGGTGGGCTGCATCGGGCTGATGAAGGGGTTGGACAACTTCGACCTGAGCCTGGACGTGCGGCTGAGCACCTACTGCGTGCCGATGATCATCGGCGAGATCCGGCGCTACCTGCGGGACAACAACCCGATCCGCGTCTCCCGCTCCATGCGGGACACCGCCTATCGGGCACTGAAGGCCCGGGACACCCTCTCCGGCGAAGCCGGAAGGGAGCCCACCACCTCGGACATCGCCCGGTACATGGACGTGCCGGAGGCCGACGTGGTGCTGGCGCTGGAGGCCATACAGGAGCCTGTTTCGCTGTTCGACCCGGTCTACCAGTCCGGCGGAGACGCCATCTACGTCATGGACCAGGTGCAGGACCAGCGGGTCAGCGAGGACGACTGGGTCCGCAGCCTGTCCATCGGCCAGGCCATGGACCGCCTGTCCGACCGGGACCGCACCATCATCCGCCAGCGCTACTTCCAGGGCCGCACACAGATGGAAGTGGCCCAGGAGATCGGCATCTCCCAGGCCCAGGTATCGCGGCTGGAGAAGGCCGCGCTGCAAACGATGCGGAAGTATATATGACAGGATGGTAACTGTCGTATGCAAATACTGATTTGTCGAGCAGGGCTCGATAAATCAGTATTCAGGTTTTAGGTTTTAGGGGTTAGGTTTTAGGGGTTAGGTTTTAGGGGTGGTGCCCTAAAGGGCTATCTTCGCGTCGCAAATCCCTTAACGCTTCGCTAGGCCTTCGGCCACGGGATTT
>CACWZI010000118.1:0-6533 GCA_902765305.1 uncultured Eubacteriales bacterium | reverse complement strand
GAAATCCGTCAGGATTTCTACCTTCCCTAACACCTAAAACCTATAACCTAAAACCTAACTACTGATTTGTCGCAGCGCGACAAATCAGTAGTTACCTGTATAATGTAACAGCGCCCTACCGCCGCCTGCGCTCGCGCCCGGGCAGCTGATAGTAGATCTGCTTTTGATGGTACATCTCATGCTCCGCCTGGGTGAGCATCTGGCGCAGGTCCATCTCGCCCACCTGGCCGCAGGCGATACCCACGGAGATGTCGTAGCCGCTGGCCGAGAGGAGATCGGCAATGCGGCGCATATCCCACTTCACCGTCTCTTCCTCGACATCCGGCGCGAAGGCGACGAACTCGTCCCCGCCGATGCGATAGACGTGCTCGCTGCCAAAGCGCTCCAGCAGCGCCTTGGCCACGGTCTGGAGCATCACGTCGCCGGCCTTGTGGCCCTTCGCGTCGTTCAGCGCGTGCAGCCCGTTGACGTCCACATAGACGCACGTGAGGAACTGCCTGCTCTTTTGGGGATAGCTGTCCAGCACGCGCTCGTACATGTTCCGGTTCCGGGCGCCGGTCATGAGATCGGTTTCGCTGAGATAGCGAATGTGCCTGTCCTTCGCCAGGGTGCGAAAGCGCAGCTGGCGCTGCATCAGCGCCGCCGCGATCGACACCACGCAAAAGGAGATGGCGTTCCAGCAGTCGTCCGCCGCGATGTCGGCGGGCTTGTAGACCCGGGAGAGCCCGCAAATCGCGGCGGTGGCCCCGATATTCAGCAGTATGACGTAGATCGGGCTGTCGGTAAAGAGAAACGGCGTCAGCAGCATGACCGCAATGATCATCACCGCCGGCAAATCCGGGTGCAGCAGCGACAGGCCGATGGAAACCGCATAGAGCACGGTGATGGAAGCATAGGCCAGGGCCAGCAGCGTCGCGCCCATCTTCACGCCGCGCTTTTCCACGCAAAACCAGACCGCAATGTTGAACACGGCCATGATCAGATAATACCATCGGTTGATGGATGTGATGTCGGTGAGGGAAGCAAAGGCGGCCAGCAGCGCAAAGAGCACCGCGGCAAACAGCGAATACCCCTTCAGGCTTTTCCGCGTCTCCTTGAGGGCTTCCGGCTTCAGCGCTTCAAACTCCGACTTGCCGAGCCCCGCATACAACAGTTTATTGACCAGATTGTCCAATCGGGCAACCTCCTTATATCTTATATACGCCTTTACCTTACACGACGTGCATGTTGTTTCGGCGGTAATCGCGTATCGGTTTGGTTGACTGGGTTTTAATTTTTACCGCTTCCTGCGCTCATGCTCCGGCTGCTGATAATAGAGCTCCTTTTTCCGATACATCTCCTTTTCCGCATCGGCGAGCATCCGTTCCAGGTCCATGCTGCCCTTTTCGCCTGAGACGACGCCGACGGAAATATCGTAGCCCTGGGCGGAGAGCGCCGCGCTGATGCGCTTCAGATCGCGCTCAATGACCGCTTCCTCAGCATCCGGCGCAAAGGCCACAAACTCATCCCCGCCGATGCGGTAGACGTGTTCGCTGCCGAAGCGATCCAGCAGCGCCTTCCCCACGGCCTGTAGCATCACGTCCCCCGCCCTGTGCCCCTTCGCATTGTTCGTCTCGTGCAGCCCGTTGACATCGGCAAAGGCACAGACCAGGGCGCGCTTGCAAAGCGACGGATACCCGGCAGCCACCTGCTCGTACTTGTTCCGGTTCTTTGCGCCGGTCAGGACGTCCGCCTCGCTGAGGTAGCGTATCTGCCTGGCCTGCGCCAGGGCGCGAAAGCGCAGCCGCCGCTGAAATATCGCCGCCGCGACGGATACGGCGCACAGCGTGATGCCGTTCCATTCATCCCCTATGGCGAGGCTTTGGGGCTTGAACATCCAGGAGAGCACGCACAGCGCCGCCGTGGCCGCGATATTCAGCAGTATGATATAAATCGGCCTGTCCGTGAACAAAAAGGGCGCCAGCACCAGCATGGCGATAAACGTCACAGCGGGCAAATCCGTGTGCAGCATCGTCAATATCAGGGCGAACATATACATCGTCGTCACCAGCAGGTAGGCCAGCGGCAGGATGAGGTTCGGGTGCGTTGGGGCCATGTGGCGCGTCACAGCCCATACGAAGGCGCAAATCGCCGACATCACGAAATAAATGCCGATATTCTGGGCAAAATGACCGTTTGTCGCCAATTCAAAGAGGGCCATGGCGATAAACAGGAACGTGGCGAACAACGAATAAACGCGCAGGCTGCGCCGCGTCTCGGCGAGCGCATCGTCCTTCAGCGCGTTGAATTCCTCCCTGTCCAGCCCGGCGTACAATAACGTCCTTTCCAGCAGTCCCATGCCTCATACCTCCATTCAGGCAAAGCCGTTCATCTGCCCCTTGCCCTTTGAATTATAGCGTCTGTAAATGTCTATTCTGTAATTTATATATTGATTTCGGGCGCATCGACGCGACAATCTGGAACCTCCCGGGCCATGAACCGACAGGCCGGAACCGTTTGCCAAGGCTGATTATATGGTCAACCCCTTTAATATAATAGCAAATTGCCGTACATGGTTCAACCTGTTTCAGGTTAATAAATCATACTCTGTTTCAGATTAAACTATAATCATTTTGGTGATTGTATGAGGCATCCTCAAGTGAGATATCCACGCCTGCGCGACCTGCGGGAGGACCGCGACTGGACGCAGGCGCGCCTGGCGCAGATGCTGAACATGTCCCAGACAGGCTATTCAAAATACGAAACCGGGGAAAACGACGTGCCCACCCAAATACTTATCCAGCTGGCCAACATCTACAGTACCAGCATCGACTACCTGCTGGGCGAAACGCAGAATCCGAAGCGAAATGTATAACCGAAACAACGGCCCCTGCCGGCAATGCCGACAGGGGCCGTTGTCCAAATGGTCTTACACGCCCTTGCTCTCGTTGGACAGCTTCTTGGCGAGGGTCTGGTCGGTGACGTTCTCGTAGCCGGGGATGGGCAGGATCTTGGCGTTGATGGCGTCGATGATCCAACTGGGCTGCGGGAAGAAGGCCTCCTCCAGCTCGTGGGCGGGGGTGATCCAGTTCTTGCTGGCGACGACCACCGGCGGGGCGTCCAGCTCGTCGAAGGCCATCTCGGTGACCTGGCGGGCGACCTCGGAGGCGAAGGAGCCGCGCTCGCAGGCGTCGGTGACGATCACCAGGCGGCCGGTCTTCTTCACGGACTCGATCACGGTCTCGTAGTCGAAGGGCACCAGCGTGCGGGCGTCGATGACCTCGGCCTCCAGGCCGTACTTGTTCTTCAGCTCGTCGGCGGCCTGCAGCGCGCGATACAGCACCGCGCCGAAGGTGAGGATGGTCACGTCCTTGCCGGGGCGCTTGACGTCGGCCTTGCCGAAGGGGATCTCATAGTACTCCGCGGGAACGCCGCCCTCGTGGAACTGCTCGCCCACGTCGTAGATGCGCTGGCTCTCGAAGAACACCACGGGATCGGTGCCCACCAGGGCGGTGGCCATCAGGCCCTTGGCGTCGTAGGGGGTGGCCGGGAAGGCGATCTTCAAGCCCGGGATGTGGGCGGTCAGGCTGGTCCAGTCCTGGGAGTGCTGGGCGCCGTACTTGCTGCCCACGGACACGCGCAGGGTCACCGGCATCTTGATGACGTCGGCGGACATGGCCTGCCACTTGGCCATCTGGTTGAACACCTCGTCACCGGCGCAGCCCAGGAAGTCGCAGTACATCAGCTCGCACAGCGCGCGGCCGCCGGCCATGGCATAGCCCACGGCGCTGCCCACGATGGCGGATTCGCTGATGGGGGTGTTGAACAGGCGATGGTACGGCAGGGCCTCGGTCAGGCCGCGGTACACCGCGAAAGCGCCGCCCCAGTCGCGCACGTCCTCGCCGTAGGTGACGAGAGTCGGGTCCTTGTAGAAGCGGTCGATGATCGCCTCGAACAGGCCGTCGCGCAGCTGGTAGACCTTGTTCTTGGAAACGGGCTTGCCGTCCTTGTCGATGCCCCAGCGCTCCTTCTTGGCGATGGCCTGCACGCGGGGATTGTCGGCCATGGGCATGTTCACGTCGCACTTCTGGCCGGGCGCGCCGAAGGATTCCACGTGGCCGTTGGTGAACATCAGGTCCGCGATGGCGTCCGGGTTGGCCACCAGGTCCATGCGGGGGGAGATCTTCTCGTCGATGGCCAGCTTGAAGTTGCGCAGGTTGGTCTCCTTCACGTGCGCCACGATGGCGTCGCACTCGGCCTCGGTGCACAGGCCGGCCTCGATCAGCTGCTTGCGGTACTCGATGATCGGGTCCTGGGCCTGCCAGGCTTCGATCTCTTCCTTGGTGCGGTAGGAGGAGCTGTCCGACGGGCTGTGGCCGGCGAAGCGGTAGGTCACCACGTCCAGCAGCGCGGGGCCCTTGCCCTCCAGCAGCAGCTTCTTCTTGCGGCCATAGGCCTCGATCACGGCCAGGGGGTTGAAGCCGTCCACGCGCTCGGCCAGCAGCTGGTTCGGGTTGAAGCCGGCGCCCAGGCGGGCGGGCATGTCATACCCCATGGTCTCGCCCACGGTCTGGCCGCCCATGCCGTACTGGTTGTTCACGATGTTGAACATCACCGGCAGGCCGCCCTTCATCTCGTCGTCCCACAGCTGGGTCAGCTGGCCCATGCCGGCCATGTTCAGGGCCTCCAGCACCGGGCCGCGGCCCAGGGAGCCGTCGCCCAGGTTGGCGATGACGATGCCGGGCTTGCGGTTGACCCGCTTGTACAGCGCCGCGCCCATGGCGATGGTGCCGCTGCCGCCGACGATTGCGTTGTTGGGATAGATGCCGAAGGGGGTGAAGAAGGTGTGCATGGAGCCGCCCAGGCCGCGGTTGAAGCCGGTCTCGCGGGCGAAGATCTCGGACATGGCGCCGTAGAGCAGGAAGTTGATGGCGATGTCCTTCACGCTGTCGTGGGGCTCGTCCTTGATGACCTCATAGGTCTTGCCGTCCAGGAAGCTCTTCATGATGTCCATGAGTTCGTCGTCGGACAGCTTCTCGATGGCGGACAGGCCCTTGGCCAGGATGTCGCTGTGGGCGCGGTGGGAGCCGAAGATGAAGTCGTTCACGTCCAGGTGGAAGGCTTCGCCCACGGCGGCGGCCTCCTGGCCCATGGACAGGTGGGCCGGGCCGGGATGGTTGTAGGCCACGCCGCAGTACTGGCCGTTGATCTTGATCTCGTTGATCATGGTTTCGAACTCGCGCAGGGTCAGCATGTCGCGGTAGATGTTGACCAGCTGCTCCCTGGTGAAGTTGCCGACCTCGTCCTTGACGGTCTTTTTGTAGGTGCAGACCGGGATATCCTCAAAGTGGATCTTGCCGGTAGCGCGCCGCTCATTCGGGTCGACGAAAAGCTGTTTGGACATGTTGCATTACACTCCTTTTCTTTTAGAAGCTATGTTACTGTTATATAATTAGGCATTAGGAATGAGGAATGAGGAATGAATAGCCGGGCCATCGATTCCTAATTCCTAATTCCTCATTTTTATGTTAGCCTTTGGCCAGGATCAGGTTGTAGTTTTCGAGGTTGACCTTCAAATCCCGCAGGAACTTGGAAGCGGGGGTGCCGTCCAGGGCGCGGTGGTCGTAGGACAGGCACAGCGTCATGCTGGGATAGACCTCGATCTGGCCGCCCGTCATGCGGAAGGCGTCCTTCAGCGCGCAGACGCCCAGTATGCCGGTCTGGGGCGGGTTCACCACGGGGGTGAAGGCCTCAATGCCCAGGGAGCCCACGTTGGACACGGTGAAGGAGGCGCCGGACAGGTAATCGGGGTTGATCTTGCCCTCCTTGCATTCCTTCGCCAGCTTCTTGGCGGTGTCAGACAGCTGCTTCAGGGTCATCTTATCGGCATTGAAGATGGTGGGCACCATCAGGCCGCGCTCGGTATCCACCGCCATGCCCAGGTTGACGCCGCGGAAGTACTTCATGGTCTTGCCGTCGTCGATCAGGTTGGCGTTCAGGGCGCGGTGCTCGGGCATCATCAGCGTGCGGGCCACCACATACATGATGATGTCGTTGATGCTGATCTTATCCATGCCGAAGGGCTCGCCCTTGGCCTTGTACAGCGCCCGGGCCGCCTTGACCTCGGTGGCGTCGTAGGAGATGTTGTGGGTCAGCTGGGCCATGTTGGACAGGGAGGCGACCATGCTGCGGGCGATGACCTTGCGGATGTTGCTCATCGGCTCGGTGTAGCTGTCGTCGCAGGGCACGCCCAGCTCCACAGCCGCGGCAGCGGCCACGGGGGCAGCGGCGGCGACGGTCGCGCCGATCAGCTTGCCGGCGTCGATCAGGGCCTGCACGTCACGCTCGATCACGCGGCCGTTGGGGCCGGTGGGCACCACCTGGCTAAGGTCGGCCTTCTTCGCGTCGGCCAGCTTCTTCGCCCTGGGGGAGATCTTCAGATCGCCCACGACCACGGGGGCCTCGGCCAGCTCGGCGGCGGGGGCGGCTTCCGCGGCGGGCGCGGCGGCGGCCACAGGCGCGGCGGCGGGGACCTCGGCGCCGGGACGGAACAC
>CACWZI010000117.1 GCA_902765305.1 uncultured Eubacteriales bacterium | reverse complement strand
AAACAAATCCCGTGGCCGAAGGCCTAGCGAAGCGTTAAGGGATTTGCACCACCCCTAAAACCTAACCCCTAAAACCTAAAACCTGAATACTGATTTATCAAGCATAGCTCGATAAATCAGTATTTATCCCCCGATCTCCTTCATTGCCTCATCCAGCCACGCCAGCGATTCGTCCCTGTACTTCGTCCTTAGCCCGTCCACCTTCGCCCAGTCGATGGGGGCGGCGGACAGGGGGGCGTCCTTTCGGATGTACCGGTCCGAAAGCCCGAACTTTTCACACAGATCCCGGTACTTGCGGCCCCCGTTGGCGTGCTCCATGGCGTAAAACTCCCGGTGATACAGCAGCGACAGGCAGGTGCCGTGCAGCGAATTGGAGAACACGGCCTCGGCGCCTCGGATCAGGGCCATAAACTGTTCGAGGCCTGCGGCGGTATAGGTCCTGTGCTTCAGCTTGTGGTGGGTGAATACCGATACTTCCACCACCTTCAGCCCGTGGGCCTTTGCGTATGCGTCCACAAGCTTCAGCATCCAGGCCTCGGGATTGACGGTGTAATAGGCCAGCAGGTATTTTCCCATCACCGGCCTGGGGCCGGTGATGGGGTCAAAGTCGGCGGGTTCGGCCAGCAGCACCGGGTCCACCACGTCCATGACCGGCTTGTCCGTCAGCGTGCGCACGATCTGCGCGGCGTAGCGCTCCCGCATCGATATGTACTCCGGCAGCTTCAGCAGCTCGCGGAATTCCTCCCGCTGTGCGTCGGTCAGCTTCGCCTCGCCCATGCTGGCGGAGTAGGCGATCTTCGGGATGGGCCGCATGCCCGCGGGCGCGCCGAAGAACACGGGGTCGAAGTGGCCGTTGAAGTATCCCGGCGACCAGATGACGTCGCTTTCAAAGACCAGAACGTCATAGGGAAGGCGCGCGCCGTCCAGCTGCTGGCGGGTGTAGCTCGCCTTCGACACGCGCATGTTTCGGCTGAAAAAGTCCTGGAAGCGCCTGTAGCGGCGCACGAAGCCCGGCGTGATCAGCAGCGCGCCCAGCAGCTTGACGGGGTTGCCCCGCTTTTTGCGAATAAAGTAGGTCCAGGGATTGCCCTCCGCTTTGCCGTCGGGCAGGTAGTCGATGACCTCGCATCCATCCACGTCCCCCCGGCGAAGCATGAGCTGCTGGAAAGCCCAGGTGTGCAACACAGCGCCATAATTCAGCCGCCGGGTGTGCAGGTTGATGCTGATGATTCCCACTTTCAAGGCGATCTTCCTTTCAGGCGATCATATGCACAGATTATAGCCGGAATATGTAAAACCGTCAAGCCTGTGACATGCCGCCGTCGAAACGCCCCTTGCAAATCCCACCGGGATGACTTATAATGTAAGACAGTATTGTGGAATGAGGGCGGGCCATGTCGATTTTGAGGAAGATCAAGCACAGCGTATTGGATCACAAGTGGCTGTTTGCCGTTGCGCATCCGGTGTACAAGGCATATTGCGTGGCGTACATGCGCCTTGTGCAGAGGTTACGGGGCATCAACCCCAAAAAGGTGGTCTTCAGCAGCTTCGAGGGGCACCAGTATTCCGACAATCCCCGGTATATCTCCGAAAAGCTGCACGCGCTGTGCCCGGACTGCGAGATCGTCTGGCTGTTTCACAAGAGCTGCATTGGCAGTGTGCAGGTGCCGGACTACGTCAAAAAACGGCTGCGCAGCGGCCGGACGGGGCTGTACGAGCAGGCCACGGCTCGCTTCTGGGTGGACAACTTCCGCCACAAGGAGGCGGTCTGGCTGGACGATCGGAACCAGTTCTACATACAGACCTGGCACGGCGACCGGGGCTTCAAGAAGGTCGGCGACGACAACGAAAAGATGCCCCACGCGGTGAGGCGCATCGAGCGGCGCTGCGCGATGATGATCGCCGGCTCTGAATTCGGCAGGAACACCTACCGCACTGCCTTCGACTTCCAGGGCGAGGTGCTGATGGACGGCTGCCCCAAGAACGACATATTGATGCGAAACGACCCCGGCGAGGCGGCCCGGATCCGCGAGCGCCTGGGCGTGGGGCCGCAGACGAAGCTGCTGATGTACGCGCCTACCTACCGGGACAACCGGGCCTGCCTCTCCCAGGACGCGGTGCTGGACCTCAGCCGCACCCTGGATCACCTGGAGGCCGCCACCGGCGCGCGCTGGCGCGGCCTGTACCGGGCCCACTACCTGAACACGGGCCTGAACGTCAAACAGGACGACAGGCTGATGGACGTCACGGCCTGGCCCGAGATGTCCGAGCTGCTGCTGGTGACGGACATGCTGGTCACCGACTATTCCTCCTGCGGCGGCGACTTCGCGCTGCTGCGAAGGCCGGTGTTCCTGTACCACGCGGACGTGGAGGACTATTTGAGGCAGAGCCGCAGCTTCTATTTCGACGTCGAAAAATCGCCGTTCCTCGTGGCCCACAGCCAGGCGGAGCTGGAGCGGCTGATCGACGAAACCGGGCCGGAGCAGGCGCGGGAAAACTGCGAGGCGCTGGACCGCTTCTTCGGCACCACCGAGACCGGGCACGCCTCGGAGGCGGTCTGCCGGTACATCATGGCGCGCATGGATGCCGCAGGGGTGAATGACAGATGATCATTTGTTCGACGAATATCGACCGGGGCCTGCTGGGCGAGCGGGTGCCCGCCGAAGAGGTGCGGGCGGCCCAGCTGGAGATGCTGGATCTGCTGGTGGACTTCTGCGAAAAGCACGGGCTGACCTACTACCTTTCCGGCGGCACGCTGCTGGGGGCGGTGCGCCACAGGGGCTTTATTCCCTGGGACGACGACATCGACGTCAACATGCCCCGCCCCGACGCGGACAGGCTGATCGAGCTGACCGGGGGCGTGCTCAACGACCATGTGGAGATCGGCGCGCCCTTCGGTCCGGTGCCCCACGCGGTGGGCTATCTGCGGGTGTACGACAAGCGCTATGTGCTGCGCAGCGCCAGCCGGGACGGCAGGGCCTTTTACTACATGAACCTGTTCGTGGATATCTTTCCCATCGAGGGCCTTCCCACGGACATGAAGCGGGTGCGCCGGCACTACAAGCTGGCCAGCACGCTGATCTACATGCGCAAGCTGGCCTTTTTCCAGGGGGTGCCGGGGAAAAAGGGGCTCAACCGGACGCTGCGGCTGGCGGCGCGGCCCTTCGCCAAACTGATGGACACGCCCTTCTGGAACCGGCTGCTGTTGCGCACGGCGCTCAAATACCGCTACGACGACTGCGATTATGTCGGGGTGGTCACCAGCAACTTCCACACGGTGGAGGAGTACATCGCACGCAGGGACTACGGCACGCCCGTCAAGGTGACCTTCGAGGGCAAACAGTACAACGCCCCGGCCAACGCCCACCGGTACCTGGAAAACCTGTACGGCGACTATATGCAGCTGCCCCCGGTGGAGAAGCGGGGCCAGCACCACCAGTTTGAGGTCTACAGGTGCAGGGGAGGATCGGCCAATTGAGCAAGCACAATCATTCCGGCTTTGAAAAGGCATACCGGGGGGCCTACGTGACCCTTAACCGGCTCCTCCGGCCCGTCGACCCGGATAAGGTGGTCTTCAGCTGCTTCCGGGGGCGCTCTTACGGCGACAATCCCCGCTGCATCTCCGAGCGGCTGCACGCGCGCTGTCCCTCGGCCAAAATCGTCTGGCTCTTCACCCGGGACGCCCTTGCGCGGCTGGAGGGCAAGCTGCCGGACTACGTCGAGCCGCTGATCTTCGGTTCCCGCCAGGCGCTGGCGGCGCTGGCCACCGCCCGGGTGTGGGTGGACAACTACACCAAGGACAAGTACCTGTCCTTCACGCCGGGCCGCCAGTTCTACATACAGACCTGGCACGGCGACCGGGCCATCAAGAAGATCTGCTACGACCTGCAGGCTCCGGGCGACGAGGGACGCATCGAAGAGCACTGTTCGCGGGTGATGACGGGTTCCGCCTTCGGCGAAGGCATGTTTCGCACCGCCTTTCGCTATAAAGGCGCGTACCTGAAGGCGGGTGCGCCCCGCAACGATATACTGGTCAAAAACGATCCCGGGGACCGGGAGCGGATTCGCCGGAAGCTGGGCGTCGCGCCCCAGGCCGGGCTGCTGCTGTACGCGCCCACCTTCCGCGAACCGGGGGACACGCTGCCCAAGCGGCTTCAGATGGACCTGGAGCGCACACTGGACGCCCTGGAGCGCAGGACGGGGAAGCGCTGGATCTGCCTGTTCCGGGCCCACTACCTCTCCGCGGGCATCGACCTGGCGGCGGTGCAGGACCGGCTGGTGGACGTGACGGCCTACCAGGACATGGCCGAGCTGCTGCTGGCCGCGGACATGGTGCTCACGGACTACTCCTCCTGCGCGATGGACTTTATAATTATGGACCGCCCCGCGCTGTTCTACATTCCGGACTGGGAGGCCTACAGGCAGAAGCCGGGGGTCTACTACGACGTGCGTGAGGCGCCGTTCATGACGGCGGCGGACCAGGCGGGGCTGGAGGCGCTGATCGAGGGCCTGACCCCGGAGAAGACCGCGGAAAACTGCGCGGCGATCCGGGAATACTTCGGCTATTACGAGACCGGGCGGGCCGCGGACGCGGTCTGCGATTACATCATCGAAAGGCTGGGCAGCCGGGAAAAAAAGCCCGACTGACCGATACAGGGGAGGAAAGCGCATGAATGTCGCGATCATCATCGCCGGCGGCGTCGGCAGCCGCATGGGCATGGACATACCCAAGCAGTTCATCCACATCTACGGCAAGCCGGTCATCATCTACACGCTGGAGGGCTTCCAGCGCCACCCGGAGATCGACGCCATCGAGGTGGTCTGCCTGGCCGGCTGGGAGGAGACCCTGAGGGAGTACGCCCGGCAGTACGGCATCACCAAGCTGAAGTGGGTAACCACCGGCGGGGCGTCGGGGCAGGAATCCATACGCAACGGCGTGTACAACCTGGAGGGCCAGCTGAAGGCGGACGACATTGCCATCATCCACGACGGCATCCGCCCCATGGTGGATTCCAGCGTGCTGTCGGACATCCTGCGGGTGTGCCGCCTGCACGGCAACGGCGTGACCTCCACGCCCTACAACGAGCAGATCTTCCGCATACTGGACGATTTTTCCACCCGGGAATACATTCCCCGGGAGACGCTGCGCAAGGTGGCCACGCCCCAGGCCTACAATTACGGCCTGCTGTTGCGGTCCTATCGACGGGCCTTTGCCGAGAACATCGGCATCACCGGTTCGGCCTACACCAACACCATGATGGTCGACCTGGGCGAGACGCTGTACTTCGCCGCAGGCTCCGACAAGAACATCAAGCTGACCAGCAAGGACGACCTGGAGCTGTTCAAGGCGTACCTGCGCATGGAGAACGAGTGATATGTTTAGCGACAATTACGCGCGGAGCCTCATGGCGGCCTGCGGCGAACTGCCGGGCCTGGAAGCGCTGAAGGGCGCGAAGGTGCTGATCACCGGGGCGACGGGCCTGATCGGGTCGTGTCTGGTGGACGCGCTGCTGCTTCTGAACGCGGCGCGGGGAATGGCGATCGAAATCCACGCCGCCGGGCGCAGCGAACCGGGCATGCGCGCGCGCTTCGGCGCGTCGGCGGACGACCCCCGCTTTCACTATGTGCCCTATGACGCCACGAAGCCGCTGGCGCTGGATTTCGAGGCCGATTACGTCGTCCACGCGGCCACCAGCGCCCATCCCCTGGCCTACGCCACCGATCCGGTGGGCATCCTGCAGGCCAATGTCGTCGGCACGATGAACCTGCTGGAGGCGCTGCGAGGCTGGGGTCACGGGCGGTTCCTGCTGCTGTCCACAGGAGAGATCTACGGCGAAAACCCGACGCTGCCCGAGGGCTTTTCCGAGGCGGACACCGGCACCATCGACACGATGAAGCCCCGCGCATGCTATCCCGAGGGCAAGCGGGCAGCGGAAACGCTGTGCGCCAGCTACGCCGCCCAGTACGGCGTGAATGCCCGCGTGGCGCGGCTCTGCCACGTCTACGGCCCCACGTTTACCCCATCCAACAGCCGGGCGGACGCCCAGTTCCTGCGCAACGCCCTGAACGGGCAGGACATCGTGATGAAGAGCGCGGGCAACCAGGTGCGCTCCTGGTGCTATGTGGCGGACGCCGTCAGCGCCCTTATGACGCTGCTTGTCAGGGGCGAGGCGGGGCAGGCCTACAACGTGGCCAACCGACACGCCGTGGCCAGCATCCGCCAATACGCCCAGACCCTGGCCGACATCGCCGGGGTGAAGCTGGTCTTCGAGCTGCCCCCGGAACTGGAGAAGGCCGGCTATACAAAAATCAGCCGCGCCGTGCTGAACCCGACGAAGCTGGAGGGCTTGGGCTGGAAGCCCCGCTACGGTTTGCGCGAGGGACTGGAGGAGAGCTACAGGGCGTGCAAATACTGATTTATCGAGCTGTGCTCGATAAATCAGTATTCAGGTTTTAGGTTTTAGGGGTTAGGTTTTAGGGGTTAGGTTTTAGGGGTGGTGCAAATCCCTTAACGCTTCGCTAGGCCTTCGGCCACGGGATTTGTTTGATTCA
>CACWZI010000116.1 GCA_902765305.1 uncultured Eubacteriales bacterium | reverse complement strand
ACACCTCTTCAGTCTGCTTCGCAGACAGCTTCCCCTCAAGGGGAAGCCTTTTGGGCGCGACGGCAGGTATTTTTTCCTTAAGTTGATGACATTGCCCCTCAAGGGGAAGCCTTTTGGGAAACCGCTCATCTCCCCTGCCAAATCAGCATTTCCCCGACCGATCCATTATAACAATCAAGAAATCCGAAGGATTTCAACCGCCATTCCTCATTCCTAATTCCTAATTCCTAATTTTTTATACGTCATCCGGTTCAAATTTCGATGATATACCGTTTGTACGCATTCACGCAAACCGTCTCGCCGTACTGCCTTTCCCTCTGGAACCCCAGCGCGCCGTATTCCTGGTGGACGTGGCCGTAGACCAGGTAGCGGGGGTGCCAACGGTCCATCAGGGCCAGGAAGGTCTCGAAGCCCCGGTGGGGCAGGTCCTCCAGGTCGCCGACGCCCCGGGCGGGGGCGTGGGCCAGCAGGATGTCGAAGCCCCTGTTTTTATGCAGCTTCCACCACAGCTTTTTGGCGCGGCGGGCCATCTGGCGCTCGGTGTGCATATAGGGCTCGTTCGGGCGGTAGCGCATGCTGCCCCCCAGGCCCAGCACCCGCACGCCGCCCACCACGCAGATGTCGTCGTCCACGCAGGTGCAGCCCTCGGGGGGCTTTTTGTCATAGCCCTTGTCGTGGTTACCGTGGACGTAGAGTATCGGCGCGTTGGTGAAGCAGGTCAGGAAGGACAGGTACTCCGCGGGCAGGTCGCCGGCGGAGAGGATCAGGTCGATCCCCTCCAGCAGCCGCCGGTCCAGGTAGTCCCAAAGCGCCTTGTCCGCAACGTCCGCAAGCACCATGATCTTCATGCCTGACGCCCCTTTTGTGATCGGTGAAATTCTGATTTGTCGCGAAGCGACAAATCAGAATTCAGGTTTTAGGTTATGGGTTTTAGGTGTTAGGGAAGGTTGCCGGGGTCCCCCCTAAAACCTAACCCCTAAAACCTAACCCCTACTTCTTCGCCTCTGCCTGCAATTCCTCCGCCTTCCAGCTGAAGTTGGACGGGGAGGGCATTTCGATCTCGCGTATGCCCTGGAGCTCCACCAGGGCCCGGGCCTCGTCCTTCAGCTCGTCGATGGCGGGGAAGCTGCCCACCACGTTGTCCACCAGCCAGTTCATCGATATGATGTCGGCGGGGCTGAGCCTGCCGTCCACGGGGCAGCGGATCTCGCCGGCCTGGTCGCGAATGATGCTCTCGAAGGGCCAGAACACGCCCTCGCGGATGTGCTCCTTCACCAGCTCCACCAGACGCTTCAGGCCGATGTCCATGCGCTGGGACATCACCAGGTCCACCGCGTCGGAGGACAGGCCCCACCAGTAGTTGACGGCTTTGGGCTTGTCGGTGCCGGTGTCCTTCCAGTTGCCCTTCAGCACGCTGCGGGTCAGGGATTCGTAGATGCGGCTCCAGTCCAGCACGGGGATGGCCAGGCTCTCCTTCACGCCGTCCACCTGGGTGTAAAGGCCGTATTCCACGGCGTGGTGGCTGGGCGCGCCCACGTCCAGGCTGGAGATCATCTGCACCGACGGATCGCCGAAGGGATCGTCGGGATCGAAGTCCTTCCGGGTGGACCAGGCCAGGCAGACCTTGACCCTTGGGTTCACCATACGGGCCCCCAGGGCGAAGGCGTTGATGCTGGCGGCCACGCCGGCGATGGGATAGTCGGCGATGTAGCCCACCTTGTCGTTGGTGGTCAGCGCCCCGGCGATCATGCCGATCAGGAACTTGACCTCGTAGATGCGCAGGTAGTAGCTGCGCACCCGCTGCCAGGAGGCCAGCAGCGAGCAATTCAGTATCCGGGCGTCGGGATGCTTGATCGAGGCCTTCATCGACGCCGCCAGCATCACCGGGGACGTGGTGAAGATCAGCTTGTTGCCCTCCTGGATCAATCGCTCGATCTCCGATTCGAAGTTCGCCGCGTCCGGGCAGACGCAGACCGTGGCCTTGACCCGATCCCCCATCTCGTTTTCCAGGTTCAGGCGGCCCAGGTCGTGCCAGTAGGTCCAGCCGGACTGGTAGGGGTCCCGGTGGTACAGGAAGGCCACCTTCACGCTGGAGGGGCCGAACAGCGTATTCAGAAGGCTGCCCTGCTTCTGCTCCGCCGGCTTCATGATCAGCGCGACGTTCTCCGGCTCCTTCTCCTTTTCGAACTCGCCCCAAAGCGCCTTCACCTCGTCCCGGATCTGGGGCTCGAACTTCCTCGGCGCCTCGGCATAGCCGGTGGCGGCCAGGTAGATCAGGTAGGCGTCGCCGGTGGTGGCGGGCAGCTTGCCGGGGTCGCTGATCGCCTCCCGGGCCTTGTACTCGGCGCGAAAGCGCATGTAGGCCGCCAGGAAGTCGCTCAGGTCCTCGCTGGACCACTTCTCCCCCGGCGTGTGGCCCGTCAGCGCGCACAGCTTGGCGTAGCTGCCGGGGCGGGAAAACCACAGGTAGTTGATGCCGGTATCGGCATAGAAGGGCAGGAATTCATAGTACAGCTGGTTGACCGGGTCGTCGGTGCGCCTCGGCATCACCCGGGTGACCTCGGCCTCGATGTACACCGAATCCAGGTATTTCATCACGCTGACGCGCTTGTTGCCCTCCACGAGGTAAAACTGATTTAGATATTCCAGCGCCTTGACCGGCTGGTTCATGCCCTGCTCCACCACGCTTTCGCACAGCGTGGCCCACTTGCGGGCAAATTCCGAGCCGGGGTCCAGCACCGGCATGAAGTTCGGCGCGAAGGCGTTGGTGCGGCCCTTCGAGGCCGTGCCCACCACCTTCGTCAGCGGGACCTGCACCAGCCCCAGGGAGACCCGCCCGAGGGTGTTCAGCTGGGGGGCGATCTCCTCCAGCACCGGCAGCGACGGGTTCAGATGTTTTTGCAGGCTGTTGTGGTACGCCTTCAGGCCCAGCTTCCGCGCCTTGACGTAGGCGTCCGTGCCGATGACTCCACCAAGCATATTTCTCACGCTCCTGTCGTTCAGGATTCAAAGCATCCTTGGATGCCCGTAAGAGTTTAGAGGGAGAAGGTTAAATGGACAAGCGCGGTTGAATGAGGAATCGTGGTTGAATGAGGAATTAGGAATGAGGAATGAGGAATGGTTGTGGAAATCCTTGCGGATTTCTTTTTATTTAATGGGAGCCGTTCCTTGTTCCTGCGTGGCTGTGCGGGCGTGGGTGAATTCTGATTTGTAGGGTTGTTGAGCGGTTCCCCAAAAGGCTTCCCCTTGAGGGGAAGCTGTCTGCGGAGCAGACTGAAGAGGTGTCCCCATAGGCTTCGTTCGTCTATTATATTAGACGATCTTATCGCAGCGGTGACACCTCTTCCGACCCGCTTCGCGGGCCACCTTCCCCTCCAAGGGGAAGGCTTTTGGGTACCGCGTCTCCCCGACAAATCAGTTTTTACCCAACCACTCCGTTATAGCAATCATAGAAATCCGAAGGATTTCAACCGCCATTCCTCATTCCTAATTCCTAATTCCTCATTTTCTGTCCCTCATTCCTCATTCTTCATTAAAACGTCCCTCACATCCGTCCCCGCAGCCGGCAGGAACTTATCAAAGAAGTCCTTTCCCGCCATCGCCACGGTCTGGGTGTTGTCGCAGGGGTGGAAGGCGAGGGTGGGGACCTCGCGCAGGGCGCTGTCCACGATCAGGGCGACGTCCCTGGCCTCGGGGAAGACCAGGCCCAGGGGGCTGGCGGAGCCGCCGTGGCAGCGCAGGCGCTGAAACAGCATTGCCTCCGGGGCGAAGCTGAGCCGGGAGGCGCCCACCTGCTTGGAGATGTCCGCGGTATGGAAGCGGGCGTCCGGGCGGCAGATGCACAGGAAGCAGCGCTTTTTGTTCTTCGTGGTCAGGAAGATGTTCTTCACCGTCAGCGCGCCCAGCTGGCGGTCGACGGCGGCGCAGTCCGCCATCGTGAAGGCCGGGGGGTGTTCGGCCTTGCGATATTCGATGCCCAGCCCGTCGAGAAATTCAAGGACTGCCCTTGCGGTGTCGCTCACAGGCTTCTCAGATCCTTTCCCTTGAACTGCACCGGCGCGCAGATGCTGCGGTCCAGCAGCCGGGAGGCCACCCGCTCGCCGTAGCGCTCCTTCAGCTGGGGCGGCGTCAGGTTGGTGGCGATGACGGTGTGGCGCTTGGCGGCGATGCGCTCGTTCAGCAGCGTGAACAGGTATTCGAGGGTGATGTTGCGCATCATCGGCTCGGTGCCCAGGTCGTCGATCAGCAAAAGCGGCACCTCGATCAGCGCCGAAAAGCCGTCGTAGTTTTCGTCGTTGCCCACGTGCTGCCTGCGCATGGCCTCGAACATGCGGAAGGCGGTGACCCGCACGGCGGAGAAGCCCCGGCCCGTCACCCGCCCGAAGATGCAGTTCAGCAGGAAGGTCTTGCCCAGGCCCCCCTCGCCGGTGAGCAGCAGGTTGCGGTATTCGGTGTCGGGGAAGGCGTCGGCGTAGCGCTGGCACAGGTTGCGGGCCTTCACCAGCCGGTCCCGCTGGCCGTCCGCCTCCGGGGCCACGTTGGCGTCGAAGCGCTCGAAGCTCTGCTCATCCACCCCGGCCATGCTGCCGTCCTCGTGCTGGCGCAGGCGCAGGCGCATTTCGAAGCATTCGCAGAAGCGGGCCGGGGCCTCGCCCACGTAGCCGGTATCCTTGCAGACAGGGCAGCGGTAGCGCAACTCCAGCGCGTCGCCGGCCATGCCGGCCTCGGCCAGCAGCGCCCGGATGCGGGCGTTGATCTCGCGGCCCCGGGCCTTCGTCTCCTCGGCCAGGGCCTTCCGGCGGGCGAGGTCGGGCTCGCCCAGCATGCGGCGCATGGTCCCCAGGACCAGGTCGGCGTTCTCCTGGCGGAGCCTGCCGATCTCCGGCTGCCTGGCCACGGCGTCCTCAAGCCGCTGCTGCTGTTCCCGCTCGTCCTGGGCGCGCTGCTCGGCGTACTCGGCCAGCAGCGCCTTCACGTGCTCCGCTCTCGTCATTTCCCGTCGCCTCCCCAGGTGCTGTCGTCGGCGTATTTGTCAAGGTCGACGAAGAAGTCGTCGCCGTAGTCTTCCTCTTTGTATTCCCGCTGGGCGTAGTTCAGGGCGGGGTTTTGGGCCGGGGCCGACGCGGCACGGGCCTGCCTGGCGGCGGCGTGGCGGGCAGCGGCCTCCTCCACGGTGCGCACGCCCCCGGCCTTCCAGTCCTCCAGCAGCTTGTCCATGTACTTCATGGGCACCTGCATACCCCGGGCGCAGGTGGCGGCGTAGTCGATCAGGGCCGGGTCGTGGACCGCCTGCCAGTTCTCGTACATCGTCAAATCGCCCATCGTGGGGCGGCGCTCCAGGCCGCACAGCTCCAGGACCTCGCGCACCCGGGCGGCCTTGGCCTGCATGGCCTCGATGTAGGCCTCGGCGGCGGCGCGGGTGCGGATGCCCTCGGCCCCCCAGCGGCGCAGCATCCACTCCACGTCCTCGAAGCGGGTCTTCTTGCGGCGGTGGCACTGGATCGCCGCCAGCTTCACGCACTCCGGCTCGAAGCCCTCGCTCAGAAGCTCCGCGTACTTCTTGCGCTGGTCGGGGGTGGGCGTGGCCTGGCCGGCGTCCAGCTCCCGAAGCACCTCGGTCAGGTCCTCCCACAGGGCGTCGTCGCCGTCCATGCGGTTCTTCAACACCGCGTCCAGGTAGGCAAAGGAGGGCTTCGAGGCCTTGGTGGTCTCGGCGCAGGCCTCCAGGACCTGTTCCTGGGTCAGCTTCCAGGTCACCACCCACTTCTTGACCAGCTCCACCTCGTCCATGGTGGGGTCCCGGCGCAGGGCGAAGCGCTTGACGACGGCCCTGGCCACCGGGTACACGTCCTCCTGCTCGGCGATGACCTTCTCCACGTCCTCGAGAGTGCGGCAGCCCCGGTCCGCCCAGGCGGCGGCCAGCTTGTTCATCCGATCGAACACGCCCCGGGGCTTGGGGTCCTTGCTGCGGGAGGTCCTGATGCCGTACTGCACCAGCCGCAGGGCGGCGTCCTGGTCGTAGCCCAGCACGTCCAGCCAGTCGTTGGCCACCCGGAAGTCGTGGGTGTCCATCAGGTTCTTGCCGAACAGGGCCTGCAGCGAGGCGTTGTAGTCCCGGTAGGCGTAGTAGCTCTGCTCCATGGCCGGCTGAGCCCCGGCCCCGTCCCCCCGCAGAGGCAGCAGCGCGTAGGTGGGCGGCCGGTCGCTCAGCCGCTTCACCAGCCCCTGGCGCTCCCAGTAGGCGAAGGCCTGGTAGACCGCCTCCTCGTCCATGCGCAGAAACCGGGCCGTCTCGGCCATGTCGCCCCCCAGCTCCGGGTGCAGCGCCAGCATCCGGGCATACAGGTACACCCTCAGGCAGGCCTCCGGCGCGGTGGAAAGGTATTCCATCAGGAACAGGTTCTCGATGGGCGTGGTGTCGAACATCGCCGACCCCTCGGCAAAGCTGAAGAAGGACATGATTTACCTCGCTTGTGGAATAGTGGTAAATTCTGATTTATCGAGCTGTTGGTGGAAAAGCAGAGGGTAGTACAAAGGGAACAGGGAACAGTCAACAGGGAACAGGAAAAGCCGCGCACGGAACG
>CACWZI010000115.1 GCA_902765305.1 uncultured Eubacteriales bacterium | reverse complement strand
ACTTGTGTGATGTACGTCCATTCCGATGTAAACTGTGGTATGATCTTTCATGTGTAGTACCTCCCTTTTGTATGCGGTAATTCCTGTCCTTGGTTTGTTTTCCTCTTACCATTATACAGGTAAATCCACGGTTTGTACATCTGTGGGGGTACTACATATTATCTTTTGGAAGCGGCAGCTGCCATTCCTATTTCCTGTGCAACATCTCGACAAATCAGAACTTACCCGACTGAATACGAATCCTGTTCATCTGACATAAAAAAAGCTGCCCGCAGGCAGCTTTTTTGTTGGATTGACCGAATCAGTCGTCCAGGGTAAAGGCTTCCACGTCGGCAGCGACGGTGGGAACGGTCTTCTCACCGGCGATGATGGCGGCCTTCGCCTCTTCGACCTTGGCCAGCACGTCCTCCGGGATGTGGTCGCGGGTGGGCGCCAGGTCAACGCCGCCGTTGGACAGGTCATACATATGCACGCCAGCGGCGAAGGTGCCGGCCTGCACAGCCTTGGAGATGTCCTGAGAGGCCACGTCGACGCGCTTCATGGCGGAGGTGATCACGTGATCGGGCGCCAGGATGGACTGGTCGGTGTCCACGCCGATGGCCCAGATGCCCTCTTCGTTGCAGGCTTCGATAACGCCCATGCCCGTGCCGCCGGCAGCGTGGTAGATGACGTCGGCGCCGTGGGTGATCATGTCCTTGGCAGCGGTGGAGCCGCCGGCGCTGTCGCCGAAGTTATTGGCGTTGTACTGCAGGATCGTGGCATCGGGGCAGGCTTCCAGCACGCCGGTAATATAGCCGATGCCGAACAGGTTCATGGAATCGGAAACCATGCCCTGCACATAGCCGACGGTCTTGGTCTGGGTCACGGAACCGGCAACCAGGCCCACCAAGTAGGAAGCCTGCTCCTGAGCGAACATCAGGCAGGCCACGTTGGGCAGGTCGATGGAGGAATCGTCGATGATGGCGAACAGCTGGTCAGGATTCTCCTCGGCGGCCTCGCGGGTCGCGTCAGCCAGCATGTAGCCCACGCAGATGATCAGGTCATAGCCTTCGTCGATGAAGGTGTTGATGTTGGTCTGGTAATCCGCGTCGGTCTTGCTCTCCAGATAGTTGACCTCGAAGGAGGAATCCTCGGCAGCCAGGGCCTGCAGGCCTTCCCAGGAAGTCTGGTTGAAGGATTTGTCGTTGACGCCGCCGACGTCGGTCACCATGCCGATGCGGACGGTGGTCTTCTCAGCCATGGCGGGCACGGCCATCATGAGAACCATGCACAGAAGCAGAGCGATCGAGAGAATCTTTTTCATACCTTGCCTCCAGATAAATTATTAACAGACATGCCATCATGTCCATTTCAAATATATTATAACAGGGCTTGAAGATCAAATCAAGTGGATTAAGACGAAAAAAAGAAATTTTAGCAGATGCACCGCCGCTGTGATGCAACATTTTTCCTCTTTTGATGGAATTATTGAAATTCTTGTTGACTTGTGAATGAAAGATGGTATAATTGTAAAAAGAGCACGCCCCGCAACGAGGGCAAAACGGTGCGCCTGCCGTGGCCTTCGAAGCGTTCGTGCCTTAACAGACAAGGAGGATATCAACTATGAAGAAAGTCATAGCGCTGGTTCTGGCGCTCGTCCTCGCGATGAGCCTGGCCCTGACCGCATGCGCGGAAAACATCAAGATCGGCGTTTCCATCTGGAGCTCCACCGATACGCTGGGCAGCGAGTGCAAGCGCATCATCGATGCGGCTGCCGAGGCCCTGGGCGATGTTGAAGTTCAGTATGTCGATCAGGCGCACATCTCCGAGCAGGTGACGGCTTCTGCCGAGACCCTGGCCATTGCGGATTGCCAAGGCATGATCATCTGCAACTCCGCTTCCGCTGAGATGGCCTCCGTCATCAAGACCTGCGACGACAACGAGATGTATGTCGCCCAGTTCTTCCGCGTGATCGATCCGGAAGCCAACCCCGACGAGTATGCCCAGGCCTGCGCTTCCCCCTACTATGTGGGCGCTGTGCATGAGTCCGAGTTCGACAACGGCAAGACCCTGGTCACCATCCTGGGTGAGAAGGGCTGCCGCAAGATCGGCCTTGAGGGCTGGGAGCCCGGCGACGCCACCTTCCTGGGCCGCTGGGCCGGCTATCAGGCGGGCGTTGAGGCCTGGAACGAGGCCCATGCCGACGATAAGATGGAGATGCTCGAGCCCCAGTACGGCCGCACCACCACCGATACCGGCCGCCAGGCCGCCGAGGCCATCATCGACGCCAACCCCGACATCGACGCGCTGATCGTTGCGGGCGGCGGCGGCGACACCCTGCTGGGCGCCATCGCGGGCATCGAGGCCAAGGGCCTGACCGGCAAGATCGCCGTGGTCTCCACCGACTTCCTGCCCGACCTGGACGTCAAGCTGCAGACCGGCGCCATGGCCGCTGAGTCCGGCGGACACTATGCCGATCCCTTCTTCGCCTTCCTGATGGTCTACAATGCCATCAAGGGCAACTACAAAGTGAGCACCGACGGCTTCTATGACATGGTGTTCCCCTACATGTTCGTCGACTCTCCCGAGTCCTATGCGAACTACGCTGAGTACTTCACCGGCGAGGAGCTGCCCTACTACGCGGACGAGATCAAGGAGCTGGCCGGCATGTCCTATGACGACCTGGCTGCTGCCTGCGCGAAGCTGTCCGTTGAGGACGTCGTGGCCCGTCACGCCAAGTAATCTTCCCTTACCCCTGTTGAGCGGGCGTCCGCCAGGCGCGGCGACGCCCGCTTTTCGGGTCTGTCAGCACTGCTGCTTTCAGATCCGGCGATACCCATGCAGCGGCGGCGCCTGCGCCGCCGCTACAGCGGTTCAGGCAGCTTCGGTTGCACAAAACAGTCATCAAGGCATGCTGCTTTCGCAGGAAGCCGAAAGAATAGGAAGCGAAGCTATGTCCAAACAACTGGAAAAGTTGAAGGGCAGCAGATACTACGGGCTCGTCCTGCTGGCGGCGATGCTGGTGGTGGTCTACGGCTTTTTCAAGATTCTGACGCCGAGCAACTTCGGCTCACTGAACAATCTGTCATCCTACCTGCAATCCTCGATCATCTATTCCGTCGGCGGCTGTGGGCTCTATTTCATCGTCGTGATGGGCCTGTTTGACTTCGCCGTCGGCTCCAATGTCGTGCTCTCCAGCATCGTCGGCGTCATGCTGTCCCAGAAGTTCGGCTACGTCGGCTTCGTGCTGGGCTGCCTGGGCTGCGGCACGCTGCTGGGCTTCCTGATCGGCATGCTGTACAACCGCCTGAACGTGCCCTCCATGATCGTCACGGTGGGCGTCATGCTGGTCTTCGAGAGCGTGGCGGTCATCGTGGCCGGCGGCGAAAAGCAGACGCTCGATCCCGCCTATCGGTTCTTCAGCAGCGCCCCCGGCAATTTCATACTGGCCATACTGGCGTTTTTGCTGATGTACTTCATACTGAATTACACCAAGATCGGCACCTATTGCGCCGCCATTGGCAGCAATGAGTTCACTGCCAAGAACATGGGCATCAACGTGAAGAAGTACAAGCTGATCGGCTTTATGCTGCTGCACTTCTTCGTGGGCGTCATGGCGATTCTGTCGGTGTCCTACGGCACCACGATGACCGCCCTGACCGGCATGAGCACCATGAGCCGCAACTTCCAGCCCCTGATGGGCACCTTCTTCGGCGTCGCCTTCCGCAAGTACGGCGTGCCGATCACCGCCATCGTCGTGGGCGAGTTCATCATCTCCATGATCTTCAGCGGCTTCGTGGCCCTGGGCGCGCCCACCACCATACAGAACGTGGTGACCGGCGCCGCGCTTCTGATCATCGTCACGCTGACTGCCCGCGGTGGCAAGGGCAGCGTCGTGAAGTGAGGGGGCGGCGTATGGAAAAGAAGACAATGCTCGTTGCAGAGCACATCGACAAGCGCTTTGGCATGACCCACGCCGTCAACGACGTATCCATCAACATCGCCGCCGGCGAGGTTCGCGCCCTGATCGGCGAGAACGGGTCGGGCAAGAGCACGTTCTGCCAGATGCTGTGCGGCATCTACAGCATCGGCGGCGGCACCTTCACGCTGGACGGACAGCCGCTGCACATTCGCAACCAGGTGGAGGCCAACGACGCAGGCATCGCCATCATCGTCCAGGAGATGGGCACCCTGTCGGGCCTGACCGTGGCCGAGAACATCTTCCTGGGCCATGAGGCGCCCTTCGTACACATGGGCATCAAGGACACCCGGGCCATGAACCGGGAGGCCCAGAAGCTGCTGGACAGCTACGGCTTCGGCCGCATCAAGGCCGGGGCCATGATCGACCGCTACAACTTCGAGGACCGCAAGCTGGTTGAGATCGTCAAGGCCACCTACTTCAAGCCCAAGATACTGGTCATCGACGAGACGACCACGGCCCTGTCCCAGAACGGCCGCATGGAGCTGTACAAGATCATGGATCAGGTGCGCGACGACGGGCGCTCGGTCATATTCATCAGCCACGACCTGGGCGAGGTGCTGAGCCGGTCCGATTCCATATCGATACTGCGCGACGGCGAATACATCGACACCGTCAATGCCGCGGACGTCACCGAGGACGACCTGAAGCGCCTGATGGTGGGCCGTGAGATCGGCTCCGCCTATTACCGCGCCGACTACGGCACCCCCGTCTCCAGCGAAGTCGTGCTGTCGGTGAAGGGCGTCAGCGTGCCCGGTGAGATCCAGGACATCAGCTTCGAGCTGCACAGGGGCGAGATCCTGGGCTTCGGCGGCCTGTCCGAATGCGGCATGCACGAGGTGGGCAAGGCCATCTTCGGCGCGTCCTGGAACCGCGAGGGCAGCGTGACCCTGGCCGACGGCACCGCCATCAACGACATTCCCACCGCCATCAAGCATTCCGTGGCCTACACCTCGAAGGACCGCGACAATGAATCGATCATACTGAATGAATCCATTCGCAACAACGTGGTGCTGCCGTCGCTGGACGACCTGGCCAGCCACGGGCTGCTGAACGGCCGCAAGCTGACCCGGTTCGCCGAGGAGCACGCCACGAACATGCAGACCAAGATGCAGGGCGTGCAACAGTTCGTCTCAGACCTGTCCGGCGGCAACAAGCAGAAGGTCGTGCTGGCCCGCTGGATCGGCAAGGGCAGCGACATATTGGTGCTGGATTCGCCCACCCGCGGCATCGATGTGAAGGTCAAGCAGGCCATCTACGCGCTGATGGCCGACATGAAGAAGCAGGGCAAGTCCATCATCATGATCTCCGAGGAGATCCCTGAGCTGCTGGGCATGTCCGACCGCATCTTCGTGATGAAGGACGGGCGCATCAACGGCGAGTTCCTGCGGGATCCCGCCCTCAGCGAAGAAGACCTGATTGCCAAAATGGTTTAAGGAGGCGGAGAAAATGGAAAAGACAACGACCAGAGACAATCAACAGTCCAGGCTCCGCACCTTCCTGGCCGGAGACACCTTCAAGGCGCTGCTTCCGCTGATCGGTTTTGTCGTCATCATCGTGGTGCTGAACATCATGACCCAGGGCAAGATCCTGACGCCGAAGAAGCTGCGGCTGCTGTTCTCCCAGATCTACTATCCCACCATCGTGGCCGTGGGCGTGTTCTTCGTGATGACGCTGGGCTCCATCGACTTCACCGAGGGCTCCACGCTGGGCGTGGCGTCGCTGGTGGTCAGCGCGCTCTCCTTTATCAACGTTCCACTGGCCATACTGGGAGGCATACTCACCGGCGCGGCCATCGGCGCCATCAACGGCTTCTTCCATGTGAAGTTCAAGCTGCAGAGCTTCATCGTCACGATCTGCACGATGTACCTGTTCCGCGGCGTGTGCGCCTACTTCACTACGGAGACCGCCGTGCCTGCCAGCGCCGCGATCAAGGCAATGGACAACAACGGCCTGAAGATCGGCATCACCGTGGCCGTGCTGATCGTGGGCTGGTTCCTGTTCAGGTTCACCCGCATCGGCAATGACGTGAAGGCCGTGGGCGCCGGCGAGACCGCCGCGCGCTTCTCCGGCGTGCATACGGACCGCGTGAAGTTCCTGGCCTTCGTTTGCGCGGGGGCGCTGACTGGCCTGGCGGCGTTCGTCAATGTCATCAAGGTCGGCTCCATCACCGCCACCGCGGGCAACCAGCTGGAGACCCAGATCCTGATCTCCCTGGTGCTGGGCGGCCTGCCCATCACCGGCGGCGCGAAGGTGCGCTTCTCCAATATCATCGTCGGCACGCTGATGTACGCCGTGCTGAACAGCGGCCTGGCCATACTGGGCTACGACCCCCAGACCCAGCAGCTGATCAAGGGCGTCATCTTCCTGATCTTCGTCGCCCTGACCATCGACCGCAAGGCGCTGAAGGTCATCAAGTAACACACTTTTGGCAGTATAACGGAAGATCCTTCACTACGTTCAGGATGACAGGGATTGCATTTGCAAGTTTGTCATCCTGAGCGCAGCGAAGGATCTTTCCATGTCCGCGGGTGTAATTGTCCAGTCTTAGGTAAATACTGATTTATCGAGCTGTGCTCGATAAATCAGTATTCAGGTTTTAGGTTTTAGGTTTTAGGGGTGGTGCAAATCCCTTAACGCTTCGCTAGGCCT
>CACWZI010000114.1:24853-25748 GCA_902765305.1 uncultured Eubacteriales bacterium | reverse complement strand
GCGAAGCGTTAAGGGATTTGCACCACCCCTAAAACCTAACCCCTAAAACCTAAAACCTGAATACTGATTTATCGAGCACAGCTCGATAAATCAGAATTTGTCAATACACCCTATACTTCCCTCTGCCCCTTGCCTTGACCAGGTACAGGGCTTCGTCGGCGGCCTGGAACAGCGTCTCGAAGCGGTCGCCGTGCTCGGGGCACAGGGCGATGCCTATGGACAGGGAGACCCTGCCCGCCAGCGGCGTGTCCTCGAAGGCGCGGCTGACCTGTTGCTGCAGCCGGTCGGCCAGTTGGCAGGCGTTCTCCGGCTCGACGATGCTGCGCATGAATATGACGAACTCGTCGCCGCCGATGCGCCCGGCCACGTCCGCGGCGCGGCAGCTGTTCTTGATGATGCGCCCCACCTCGGCCAGTACCCTGTCGCCCTCGGCATGGCCGAAGGTGTCGTTGATGTTCTTGAAGCGGTCGGCGTCGATCATCAGCAGCGCGCTGCGCTCGCCCTCCTTGCGGTAGTTGGCCAGCATCATGTGGATCAGGTCCTGGGCGGCGCTCTTGTTCAAGAGTCCGGTCAGCGTGTCGGTCTTGGCCCGCTTTTCCAGCTCCATCTTCAACAGCTGGTAGTCGGTGATGTTGTTGATCAGCGCGATGATGCCGCTGATGCGGCCGTCCTCGTCGTACACCGGGCGCTTGATCAGCTGCAAGAAGTCCCGTATGCCGTCTTCGTTTTCCTCGATGATGTATTCGGTGCCCTCGCCGCTCTCCAGTATCCGCCGGTCGGCCTCCATGGCCTTGCGGGCGTTGTCCTTGTCCTTGCGGATCTCCAGGTCGGTCTTGCCCCGGATGGTCCAGTTCGGGTCGCCCTCGGTGTCCAGGTGGTGCCAGATCTGGGTGGA
>CACWZI010000114.1:22928-24801 GCA_902765305.1 uncultured Eubacteriales bacterium | reverse complement strand
AGGAAGATGCAGCTGGGCAGCTGCTTGAGCATCTTCTCCAGCTGGTTCAGCGACAGCGAATCCTTGGCCCGTATGGCGTTGGCGATGCGCTTGTAGACCAGCGGCTGGGGCGCATAGGCGGTGATCAGGTCGAAATAGCCGTGCTCGATGCAGTCCATGTCCTGTGAGGTGGGCAGCTCGTCCGATATGGCGATCATCGGGATCAGTGAAAAGCTGGTGAACGCCTTCATCCATTCAGACAGCGCGAAGGCGCTGCGCCTTGCCAGCGCCAGCTCCTCCAGCACCGCCACGATCGCGCCGTGGGCCTCCTGCAGCACGGCCATGCCGGCCTCCACCGTCGAGGCGCACCGAACTTCGTAGGCCGGCGCCAGCATCCGTGAAAAGGTCTCAACGATATCCGGCTGCTCCGCAATCAGTAAAATGCCGCTCATGCGCTCATGACCTCGATTCCTGTCGATGTTATGAAGATATTATATCACTGCAAAGGGGAAAAGGCAAGCGGGAGGCAAATACTGATTTATCGAGCTGTTGGTGGCGGCTCCAAAAGCCTTCCCCTTCAGGGGAAGGTGGCACGGCGAAGCCGTGACGGATGAGGTCGTTCCACCCGCGGTAACGATGGTATGCGCGCTTCCTCCCAGGAGAACGACCTCATCCGTCTTGCCGCTTCGCGGCAATCCACCTTCCGCCCAAGGGCATGGCTACGCACACCCTGAACCGGCAGCTTCGCTGCCTGGGGAAGGCTTTTGGGTGCCGCGTCAGCTCGACAAATCAGTATTTGTCAGCCTGTCCCACACAGTTCCCTTTTGCGCACACAAAAAACCCAAACCGTTACCGGTTCGGGTTTATTGCACAAAAAGTGGAGCATAGGGGACTCGAACCCCTGACCTCTACACTGCCAGTGTAGCGCTCTAGCCAACTGAGCTAATGCCCCGTGTTCGGCGACGGGAGATGGGATTTGGTGGAGCATAGGGGACTCGAACCCCTGACCTCTACACTGCCAGTGTAGCGCTCTAGCCAACTGAGCTAATGCCCCATCTCTCGACGACAGGGACTATTATATCACATGTGGAGCGGTTTGTAAATACCTTTTTTTATGAATTTTGTGCAATGCCGGGGTGCTTCGCGGTCAATCAGCCCTCGCCTTCCTCCGGCGCGATGCCCCTGGCCCGGGCGTCCGCGATCATCGCCTCGGTGTCCCGGCGCATCTCGGCGCGCAGGCCGACCAGGTAGGGGCTGAAGGCCGCGTCTTTTTCGCCGTAGGTCAGGTTCAGGTCGTACTCCAGGGGCAGCCAGGTCTCCACTGCCGATTCGTTGTGGCTCTGTATCGCTTCCATGCGGTCCAGGGCCTTGTACAGCTTCGCCTCGGGGGTTTCCAGAGCATCCATCTCGTCAAACAGCGCGCCCAGCTGCCGGGGCCAGGGCTCGGGCAGGCCGCCGATCAGCGCGTCCACCTCGTGCCCCTCGACGGCGCGGTCGACGTCGGTCTTGAGGAAGGTGGGGATGTCGCCGGTGACGGCCTCGCCGATATCGTGGACCAGGCACATGCGTATCACCCTGTCGATGTCCAGCTCAGGGAACTCGTCGGCCATCAGCATGGCCATCAGCGCCACCCGCCAGCTGTGCTCGGCCACGCTCTCCCGCCGCCCGCCGGTGGTCCAGCAGTGGCGCGGCGTGTCCTTCAACCGCTCCATGACCCTCAGAAAGTCGATCAGCTTTCGCGCTTCCACGGGCAAACCTCCCTGTTATCGTCGTACGCAACTGGTCAGTCGCATGCAAATACTGATTTATCGAGCTATGCTCGATAAATCAGTATTCAGGTTTTAGGTTTTAGGTTTTAGGTTTTAGGGGTGGTGCAAATCCCTTAACGCTTCGC
>CACWZI010000114.1:0-22875 GCA_902765305.1 uncultured Eubacteriales bacterium | reverse complement strand
ATAAAAGAAATCCGTCAGGATTTCTACCTTCCCTAACACCTAAAACCTATAACCTAAAACCTAACTACTGATTTGTCGCAGCGCGACAAATCAGTATTTGCCGAACTGAACAGACACCGTTCCACCGCAATCTCCGGTCATTTGATGGTCCAGTATGAGTAATCGACGGTATCGTTCTCCCGGACGGTGCCGTCGCTGAAGATGACCTTTTTGACGCCGCACCAGACCTGGCTGATCTGGGTCCTGTTCGGCAGCAGGAAGTATTCGCTGAAGGCGGATTGACCGGGCTTGATGGTCTTGGTGGTGGTTCCGTAGTAGATCGTGTCGCCATAGATTTTGTCCCCCCACACGTCGGTGGCGTACAGGTAGAACTCAAAGGCCCGGACGGTATGGGTCCGCGAGGTGTTGGTCACCTTCGCCCGGAAGCCCAGCTGCCCGTTCTTGCCGTTGCGCCACTGGCCTCGGGCATCATCCAGGAAGACCAGGGGCACCCACGGCTCCTGATAGGGCTTGGCACAGCTGCTGTAGAGCAGCTCCAGCATGGACGCGGAGGCGTAGGGATAATCGCCCAGCCCGTTCGCCTCGCAGAACGCCCGCACGGCGGCGGCGGTCCGGGGACCGTATTCGCCGTCGGCGGTGTCGTTCAGAAAGCCCAGCTCGATCAGCTTGCGCTGCATCCGGCGCACATCCTCGCCCTTGTCGCCCTCAAACAGCGGTTGGTAGACGTTCCTTTCGGGAATCTCGGGGGTCCTGGTGGCCTCGGGCACCTTGGTGGACGCGGGGGTCGGATCGGCGGAAAGCTCCGAGATCGTGCTCTCGTTGGGCAGCGCGCTCAGGTCCAGGGTCACCTTCTCCATGTATACGTCTTCACGGCTGTTGTTGTTGCGCAGCACCAGCTTCATGGACATTTGGCTGCCGTACAGCACGGCCTGGGCGACCGGATCGGTGATGTCATCGGGATAGATCAGTATGTTCGATTCGGAATCCGCGCCGGTATCGGTGCCGGGCCGGATGTCATAGATCCCGCCGTCGGGCAGAGAAACGCCGTCTACCGTGACTTCCCGCGCCCACAGCGTCATTTCAGTCTTGGTGCCGTTGATTACGCGCATGTAGACCCTCAGCGAGACCTGGCCGTCTGAAAACCGCCAGCGCTCGGTGCGCAGGGGCGTCACCTCGAAGCCCTTCCAGCTCAACAGGGCCTGGGAATCGGCGGGAGATTCCCGGGTGGGTTCGGGCTCCGGCACGGGTTCCGCGGCCATCGTTGGCGCCGGCTCCGGCAGGATATCCGGTCCGGATTCCGGCCCGAGATCGGGCGCCGGTTTGGCCTCCGCCTTCGGCTCGGGCATGGCGTCGCCGCCGTCCGCTTGATCCGCGACCAGCGTATAGGTGCGCGTCAACCCGTCGCGGGTATACGTCAGGGTGTAGCCGTTCAGGGCCAGCGTTTCGCCGCCCTTTGTGGCCCCGTTCATCCAATCCAGCAGCGCCTGGAGGTCCGCTGTGCCGTCCGCCCGGGCGATCACGTTGGCAAAGGCGTCCTTCAGCACCGGATAGTCCAGCAGGTCCACGTCGCCGGCGACGGTAAACGCCAGCGCAGACGCAGGCCCGGAAGGGTCCGTCTCGCCCTCCGGGAAGGTGGCGCTGAGCGTTACTTTCCCATCGTCGTTGTTGAAGTGGAAAACGTTGCCTTCCGTCGTCATGCCGTAGGTCCTGTACAGGTTGACCTTCGTCGCGGTCTGGGTCGGGTTGACGGCCATGAACGACTTCACCAGCTGATCGTTGTAGATGCTGATGAGCGCGCTCGTCTCGAAGCCCTCCGGCAGCCGGGCCTGGGCCAAGGCCGGGGCGACCAGCAGGAGCGACAGCGCCAGCGCGAGCGCGATCCATCTCTTTTTCATGAAGTTATCCTCCGTTTCTGTGAAAATCTGTTGTTCATAACTTCATTCTAACACGCCGCGCTTCAAATGTCCACCATATTTAAATTAATTGTCCTCCAGCGGCAACCTTACGGTGAAGGTCGAGCCTTCGCCCGGGGCGCTCTCCACCGCCACGCTGCCGCCGCAGAGGTCGGCGATGCGCTTGACCAGCGCCAGGCCCAGGCCGTTGCCTTCGGTGGCGTGGGCAGTGTCCCCCTGGTAGAATTTTTCAAAGATGCGCCGGCGGGTGGCTTCGTCCATGCCCGGGCCCTGGTCGCCCACGGCGCACACGACGGCGTCGCCCTCCCGGGTCAGCCGCACGGTCAGCACGCCGCCCCGGGGCGAAAACTTGATGGCGTTGTTCAGCAGGTTCACCCAAACGTGGTTCATCATCTCCTCGTTGCCCCGGTAGGTGACCGCCTCCAGCTCCACGTCCGGCTCCAGCTCCTTCTCGCTCCACTGCTTTTCCAGCAGCAGCACGCAGCGGCGCAGCTGCTCGTCCAGCCGGTAATCTTCCCGGTCTGTGACGATGGTCTGGTTTTCCAGCTTGCTCAGCAGCAGCACGTTGCTGGCCATGTTGGCCAGCCGGTCCGATTCGCTGACGATGATGTCCAGGTACTCCCTTCGCTGGGCTTCCGTCAGGTCGTCCCGCTCCAGCTGCTTGGCGAAGCCCCGTATGGAGACGATGGGCGTCTTGAATTCGTGGCTGAAATTGTTGATGAAGTCCTTGCGGAACAGCTCCAGCCCGCCCAGCTCGGTGGCCATGTCGTTGAAGCTGCTGGCCAGCTCGCCCATGTCGCCGGGCACGTCCTCGGCGTCCACGCGCACGGAAAAATCGCCCTTGGACACCGCCTGCATGGCCCGCACCAGGTCGTCCATCGGGCGCAGCTTGCTGCGGCCCATGCCCGCGGCGAGGGTCAGTATGAACACCATCAGCAGCATCGGCATGGCCAGCGTGCGAAACAGCGGGTTCGCCAGCAGCCCGAAGAACACCAGGAAGCCGTAGGCCGCCGCCGCCATCACGCTGGCCGCCACGATCACGCTGAACAGGAAGCTCCACAGCGTCATGTACAGCGATTCCCGCCGCAGGTTGCGCCGCCAGCCCGATTGGGGCGCGTCCGCCTGGCGGGCGGGCAGCTCGGGGCAGTCCCTGCGCCTGAACAGGTGCCTCACGCCTTCTTCACCGCCTTGTAGCCCAGGCCGCGCACGGTGACGATCTCAAAATCCGGGCTCTCCCGGAAGTGGTCCCGCAGCCGGTTGATATGCACGTCCACGGTCCGCTCGTCGGTGTCGGAATCCATGTCCCAGATCTCGTCCATCAGCTGCCGCCGGGTGAAGATCTTGCCGGGGTAGGAGAGCAGCTTGAACAGCAGCATGAACTCCTTCTTCGGCAGGGTGCGCGCCTCCTGGGGCGTGGTCACCGACAGGGCGTCGTAGTCCAGCAGCGTGTCGCCCACGGTCAGCTTATGCTCGTTGACGATGCGGCTGCGCCGCAACAGCGCCGCGATGCGCAGCACCATCTCCTCCTCGTCCACGGGCTTGACCATGTAGTCGTCGGTGCCGATCAAAAAGCCCTTGTGCTTGTCGGCGGGCTTCTCCTTGGCCGTGACCATCAATATCGGCAGCTCGCAGCCCGATTCCCGCAGCGTGCGGGTGAACTCGTACCCGTCCATGCGGGGCATCATGATGTCCAGCACGATCAGGTCCACGTGCTTGCGGTCCAGCACGTCCAGCGCCTCGACGCCGTCGCTGGCCAGTATGGGCTGGTAGCCGTGCTGGGTCAGCACCGCCTCCATCAGCTTGCGGGTATTGGCATTGTCCTCCACCACCAGTATGTGAAACATGCGCTCACCTCATTTCGCCGCTTTCCACTCATTTTTCCATACGCCTGTAAACTGATTATAAACCCTTGCATTGTCTGGGTCAAGATGGTAGAATGGGGGGGACAAATACTGATTTGTCGCGCTGATGCACCACGTAAACGAGCAGACGCTGATGGAGGAGCATCGGAAGCAAAGCAGGCGGAAGGCAACCGGCATAGACGGCGTAACCAAGGATGAGTACAACGTCAATGTGGAGAAGAACCTGAAAGAGCTTGTGGAGCGGATGAAGCGATTCAGCTATCGGCCGATGCCGGTCAGAAGGACGTACATCCCCAAGGCCAACGGGAAACAGAGGCCGCTGGGGATACCTGCGTATGAAGACAAGCTGGTGCAGGGCGTGATGGCGAGGCTGCTGAATGAAGTCTACGAGGTGCGGTTTCTGGACTGCTCCTACGGATTTCAAAAGGGGAAGAGCTGTCACGACGTCGTGCGGTATATCAACCAGACCGCCATGACAAAGAAGGTCAACTATGTGCTGGAAGCGGACATCAAAGGTTTTTTCGATAGCGTGAATCACGAATGGCTGATGAGATTCCTGAATTTCGACATAGCAGACCGAAGGTTTCTCCGGTACGTGAGGCGGTTTCTGATTGCCGGGGTGATGGAGGACGGAGCATATCTGGAGAGTGACAGAGGGACGCCGCAAGGCGGACTGATCTCGCCGGTGCTGGCCAATGTGTATCTGCATTACGTGCTGGATACATGGTTTGAGTATGAAATCAAGCCGCGGCTGCATGGAGAGGCATACTATGTCAGGTATGCGGACGACTTCCTGATCATGTTTCAGTATGAGAATGACGCCAGGGCGGTAATGAGTGTGTTACCGAAGCGGCTGGGAAGATTCTCGCTGGAGGTAGCGGAGGACAAGACGCGGATATTGCCGTTCGGGCGATTCAAGGGGACAAAGGAAGATTTCGATTTTCTGGGTTTTACCTTCTTCAACACGACCACAAGAACGGGGAAGTACCGGGTTGGAGTCCGCACCAGCAAGAAGAAGCTGAAAGCAAAGAAACAAGCGGCGAAGGCATGGCTGCGGCAGCAACTGACGAAGCCAATAGCGCGGACAATGGAAACGCTGGCGGCGGTTGTCAGGGGGCATTGCAACTACTATGGCGTGAGTGGAAACTTCAAGCAGATTCAGAAGTTCTGGAAATACCTGAAGTATGAAACCTATCGCATGCTGAACCGCCGTGACCAGAAGGGGAAGCTTCGATATCCGAAGTTTCTGAGAATATGGAACTTCTACGTTGAAGAGCCGAAGCTGAAGGTCGACATCTGGGGCTGGAAGCCGAAGACTGTTTGAAGAGCCGTGTGCGGGGTGTGCCCAGACAAGTTGGGTAAAAGATGATGGGATTAGTACCATCGGTATCGCCTTGCAGGAGGAGGTACCAAGTCATCTATGAGGTGCTGTGTTCAAAAGGCATGGTACTGAGCATCATAGAAAAGCCGTAACGAATACGGCGAGACATTTGTCAAGGAGCTGAACAATTGAACCACCTTTATTAAGCATCGTCAGGCTGTTTGCCGCTGAAAGGGGCCTCTCTCGCATGGGCCCTGACAACCATGGCGGATACCTGTTTACTGGCCATGGAGCGACCGGTGTATAGGTGGCAGGAACTTGGCATGGGCTTTTACCGCAAAACTGGGGAACCTGCTTGCGTATGTTAATCGAAAGGCACAAGCTGGCGGAAAGACACAGCGAGGCATGCAGGGGCAGAAGAAGCCGTAGTAGCGAGGAAGTCTGTGAAAACAGATGGAGCAAAGGGCGGAAAGGTTGAACCACTGAAATGAAACCAGACGTGGACAGAGAGCCAAGCAACTGGGAAACGTAGGAGTAAGTGGGGAAATCGGGGAGCCGTATGAAGCGAGAGTTTCACGTACGGTTCTATAGGGGGCTGGGGGTGAAACTCCCCCGGTCTACCGACTAAAACCGCACGCACGGTTCTGTGAGGGGCAGCGACATCCCTTCACAAGTCATAAATACTTGAAAGGAGTGTCGAGCTGTCTACTCGACAGCGACATCATGGACCAGCAAAACCCAAACACCGAAAAACACGTGCCCACCGAGGAAGAGATTGCCCGGCTGGAGGCGGAGGCCGTCGCGGCGCTGCAGCGGGGCGAGGCCATTGACCGGCGCGGGGCGGGGGACGCTGCCGCTCCGGCATCGGTCCCGGACGGGGAAGCGGCCACCCGGCCGGGCTTTGTGCCGTATGTGGACGACGTGCCCGACCCTGTGCCCGATCCGGCGCCTTCGCATGACGTGGCGGCGGAGTCGGACGACGATGACGACGGGGAATACATCCCCAGCGAGATGGAGAAGCGGATCAATGCCATGCCCCCCGAACAGTGGAAGCGCTGGCAGCTGCTGGGCGGCGCGGGCGTGGGCATCGCCATCGTGGCGTGCCTGTTTATATTCGGGCAGGAGCTGTCCAGCTACGGCCTGATCGTGGCAGCGCTGCTGGCCATCGTGCTGCCCCGCTACCTGGAGCGCGCATGGCGGTGCAAGCTGAACACCGCCCGCATGGCCATGATCGTCGCGATGGCGATCGGCCTGGCGATAATCTTCGTGGTCACTGGCATGCGCCACGGCTTCAGTCTCAAGGCGTAGTAGGAGAGAGGGAACCCACAGGCGTCGGGAAGCGTCCAAGTTCTGACAATCCATAGCAAGGGGGCTTTTCGATGAAACGCGTATTTGCACTGCTGCTGGCGCTGGCGGCCATGCTCACCCCGGCCCTGGCGGAGGAAGAACCCACGATCGCGGGACAGCTGGCGCAAGGCGAGACCCTGCAGATCGACCTGGACGGCGACGGCGCGGCGGAAACCGTCCGCTGGGCCGTCGAGACCACGGAGTACGGCGTCGACTGCCTGACCCTGACCGTGCAGCCCAAAGAAGGAAAGGCGCTGGTCTACGCCACGGACATCGTCTGGAAACCGGAGGCCTTCGCCCTGGACCTTGACGGCGACGGCGCGGTGGAGCTGCTGCTCTCCGGCGACGTGATGAGCGACGACTACTATACCGCCTGCGTGCGCTACGACGGCAGCGCGCTGTACGAGGTGCTGTTCCCCGACAGCAATCGGGGCGACAGCGGCAGCGGCTACTTCCGGCAGGGCTACGGGCGCGTCATCGCCATCGAGGACGGACGCCTGACCCTCTCCGGCAGCCAGGACGTGCTGGGCACCTGGTTCGCCACCCGCCAGGTCCGGCTGAGCCCCTACGACCGCTTTGAGTTCGACGACGACGGCCTATGGACCCGGGACATGGTGGACCTGGACGACGCCGAGCTGTGGGAATACGCCGCGCTGACCGCGAAGATCGAGCTGACCTACACGGCCCCGGACGGCAGCGAGGCCACCCTGCCCGCCGGAGAAAAGCTGCTGGTCATCGCCAGCGACAAGCAGGAAACCGCCCACTTCACCACCCCCGACGGACTCATCGGCGCACTGTCCATCTCCCCTGACTACGATCGCGGCTGGGGCTGGATGGTGAACGGCGTGGGCGAAGCGGACTGCTTCGAATACGTGCCCTACGCCGATTGAGGCGATTTTTCCAAACGAAACAACATGCCGGCATCGCCGGCATGTTGTTTCGTTTGGGGAGGTAAATTCTGATTTATCGAGCTGGGCTCGATAAACCAGAATTGAGTGATTAGTGGTTAGTGGTTAGTGGCTAGTGGCTAGTGGCTAGTGGCTAGTGGCTAGTGGCTAGTGGTTAGTGGCTAGTGGTTAGTGGTTAGTGGTGGTGCAAATCCCTGACGGGATTTGTTGATTAGGGGGGAAACGATAGAGGTTTCTGTGTTTTTCGGCCCTTTGAATCAAAGAAATCCGGAGGATTTCTACCGTCACTAGCCACTAATCACTAACCACTAGCCACTGAAATACTGATTTGTCGCAGCGCGACAAATCAGTATTTCTCCCCCTCCACAATCTCCAGCGCCCGGACCGCCTTTCGCGCCTGGCGCTCCAGGGTGTCCAGCTCGGCCTCGGCCTGGGTCAGGCGTTGGCGCATGCGCTGTACGGCGGCGTCGAAGCCGGCGAAATCCTGCTTCATGCCCGAAAGCATGGCCAGCACCTCGCCGCTGCGCTGCTCCAGCGTCACCGAGCGGATGCCCAGCTGTACGCTGGTCAGCAGCGCGCACAGCGTGGCGGGGCCGGAGACCAGCACCCGGTACTTCTCCTGCACCCGCCCGATCAGGTCCTCCCGGCGGGCGACCTCGGCGTACAGGCTCTCGGTGGGCAGGAACATCACGGCGAAGTCGGTGGTCTGGGGCGGGCGGATGTACTTGTCGTGGATGCGCCGGGCCTGCTCCATAACGGCCCGCTCCAGCTGCATGCCGCAGCGCCGCGCCTGCTCGGCGTCCCCGGCCTCGCTGGCCTCCACCAGGCGCAGGTAGTCCTCCTGGGGGAACTTTGCGTCGATGGGCAGCAGGCGCTCGCCCTCGCCCGCGGGAATGCGCAGCGCGAACTCCACCCGTGTCTGGGAGCCCTCGGGAATCGCGGCGTTCTGGGCCACCTGTCCCGGCGCGAACAGCTGCTCCAGTAGCGCCTTCAGCTGCACCTCGCCCCAAATACCCCGGGTCTTGACCCCACCCAGCATCCGCTGCAGGTCGGCCACGCCCGTGGCCAGCTCCCGCATCTCGCCCAGGCCCCGGTGCACGCCCTCCAGCTGCCCGTTGACCGTCCGGAAGGATTCGCTCAGCTTGTTGTCCAGCTTGTCGGTCACCAGCGCCTGCATCTGCTCCAGCCGGTGCTCGTTGGCCTGGTTCATCAGCTCCATGCGCTCGTCCAGCGTGCGGCGCAGGCGGTCCTGGCGCAGCTCCATCGCGCCGGACATGGCCTCGATCTGCCGAAGGGCGGCGTTCAGCCCCTCGCTGAGCCGGGCGACGGCCTCGGACTGCTGGGCGGCGTCCTGGCGCAGGCGGCCGATCAGCCTTGCCTGCCGGCGCTCGCTCCTGCGCCACAGCAGCGCCGCGCACACCGCCGCGACGACGATTACCGCCAGCACTGCCGCGGCGATCCAGGGGCCGTTGACACTCTCCATGGCGTTCATCACTTCTTCGCCAGCGCCAGCGTGGCCTCATAGGCGGCGATCACAGCCTCGAAGGCCGCGCTCCTGAAGCCGCCCTTCTCCAGCGCCCGCACGCCCTGTATGGTGGTGCCGCCGGGGCTGCACACCGCGTCCTTCAGCGCGCCGGGGTGCTTGCCGGTCTCCAACGCCAGCGCCGCCGTGCCCAGCATCATCTGGGCCGCGTACATCTGGGCCTTGGCCCGGGGCAGCCCGCAGGCCACGCCGCCGTCGGCCAGCGCCTCCAGCATCAGCGCGGCGAAGGCGGGGCCGCAGCCGGCCACCGCGCTGCCCGCGTCCATCAGCCGCTCCTCCACGTCGTCCAGCAGGCCCGCGCCGGCCATGGCTTCCCGGAAGACGGTCATGCGGGGGTCGTCGCCGGATATGCCGTCGGCGCACACCATCACCAGGCCCTTGCCCACGGCGGAGGGGGTATTGGGGTTGATGCGGATGACGGGGAAGTCGACGCCCGCCATCTGCCGGATCGTGGCCATCGTCAGCCCCGCCGCCATCGACACCAGCACGCAGGGCTTTTCCCGGGCCGCCAGCGTGGCGTGGATGCCGGCGAGCATGTCCGCCATCATGAAGGGCTTCACGCCCAGGAACAGGAAGTCGCTCTCCCGGGCCGCCCGGGCGTTGTCGCAGGCCTGCGCCCCCAGCGCCCCGGCCAGCGCCGCGGCCTTCTCCGGGGTCCGGTTGGCCAGCAGCACGCGCCCGCCGCCGATCACGCGGCTCACCGCCGCCGCCAGCGCCCCGCCCATGTTCCCGCAGCCGATAAAGCCGAAGATTTCGTTTGACATATATTTTTACCTCCAGTATTTTTGTAGGGGTTGGTTTTAGTAAGAGGGGTTAGGGGTTAGGTTTTAGGGGTTAGGGGAGGAGGAAATCCTTGCGGATTTCTTTTGATTAAAAGGATCGCGAAGCGGTAAAACCCCTGCCGTTCCCATTCAATCAAGCAAATCCGCCAGGATTTGAACCATCCCTAACCCCTAACCCCTAAAACCTAACCCCTAAAACCTAACCCCTGAATTACGATTTATCGAGCTTTTGCTCGATAAATCGTAATTATTTCCCGTCGCCTCACCGTGTCCCGTTCACATAGCGGATCTCGCCGGGCATGATCATGTTCAGCTCGTCCCGGGCGATCCGTACCACATATTCGTCGGTTTGGGCAAATTCCAGCTGGTCGGCCTTTAACTTGGCCTCCACTGCCAGCGCGTCCCGCTCGCTCTGCGCCTGTGCCAGCTGCTGTGCGCCGTAGCTGTAGCGGATGCGCATCACCGCGAAGCTGGCGAGGAACACGATCAGCGTCACCGCGATCATGAATCCCCAAAACCTGGGCTTTACCCTGCGTCGCATGATCCGTCTCACCCCATCCTTCGTAAGCTGCCACAGCGCCCGGCCCAGCCGAACCGCTTCGGCGAGCTGCCGCCGAACCCGATTCTCGGGCCAATTCGGGTTAAATTTCGACATCAACCGCCTTTTTCCTGTCATCTAAATATGACTTTAATCCAACGATAAGCGCGAATCTTGACGAAAATACGGCGAAACCGCCCCGCCAGGGCACCCGCGAGGCGCCGGGCGGGGGAGAACAGGCTCGCCGCGCACAGCGCGAAGCCCACCAGTGCCCCTGCGATGGAGAACAGCCGGACCCGGCCGTAGTCCGCCGCCACCAGCGCCGCGCAGAATATTGCCGCCGCGCCGACGCCGAAGGCGACGTCCGCCGCCAGCGACAGCCAGAAGCCCGCCGCCAGCAGCCGCCGCAGCGCCGCCAGCAGCGCGTACCAGCAGGCGATCAGCGCTCCTGCCGCCACCATCCACAGGAACACCCAGCCCTGGCCCACCGTGCTGAACAGCATCAGCGGAACAGGCGGCCCAGCAGCCCGCCGCCCTTCTTGCCGCCGCTGTACTCCAGGGCCTCCACCTCGCCCTCGATGTCCACCCGCCCGGATTCCAGGCTGAGCTGGCTGATGTTCAGCCCCGCCCCGGCCACGCTCAGCGTGCCCAGCGGCGTGCGCAGCACCACGATCTGCTCGTTGAAGCAATCCACGTCCTCGACGCCCGTCAGGCTCAACCGCTTGCGGTCCGCCAGCGTCAGGCTGTGTCCCTGCTCGTCACGGACCTCACTGCCGTTTCCTAAAGGACCAGCTTCGCTTCGCCCTAAAGGACTAACTTCGTTTCGCCCTAAAGGACTAACTTCGTGTCGCCCTAAAGGACTAACTTCGTGTCGCTGCATACCATCCCCTCCGTTCCGATGACCATTGTATGCGGATGGGGGCGGGGCAATACTGATTTGTCGCACTGCGACAAATCAGTAGTTAGGTTTTAGGTTTTAGGTTTTAGGTTATAGGTTTTAGGTGTTAGGGAAGGTAGAAATCCTGACGGATTTCTTTTATTCAAAGGACCGAGAAACAAATCCCGAAGGGATTTGCACCACCCCTAAAACCTAACCCCTAAAACCTAAAACCTGAATACTGATTTATCGAGCACAGCTCGATAAATCAGTATTTGCATATGACTGCAAAAAAATATCGAGCGCAAGCTCGATATTTTTTGCTCACATCGCGAACTCAAACAGCGTCACCTGGCTGGTCTCCGGTATCCCGTTCAGGCAGCCGGCCAGCTTTAGCTGTTCCACCATGCTCTTGGAGACCTTGCGGCGGACCATGTCGTCCTGGCTGATGAAGGGGCCGGCCTCCCGCGCCGCCACAAAGCCCTCCGCCGCCGCCGCGCCGATGCCGGGCAGGCTGTTGATGGGGGGCACGATCTCGCCGTCCTCGTCGATGAAGAACTCCGCCGCCCGGGACTTATAGATGTCGATGGGCTTGATGTGGATGCCCCGCAGGTTCATCTCGATCAGGATCTCCAGTATCGTCACCTCGTCGTCCTTGGTGGCGGTGCGCTCGGACTTGTCCAGGGCCTTGATGTCGTCGATCATGCCCCGCAGGGCCTCCACGTCCCGCGTGGTCATGCGGGTGGCGTCGAAGCTCTCGGCGTTGCGGGCCAGGTAGCAGCAGTAGTAGGCCGCGGGATAGAACACCTTGAAGTAGGCGATGCGCAGCGCCATCGTTACATACGCCACCGCGTGGCCCTTGGGGAACATGTACTTGATCTTCTTGCAGGTGTCGATGTACCACTCGGGGCAGTTGGCGTTTCGCATGGCCTCCTCCATCTGGGGGGTCAGGCCCCGGCCCTTGCGCACGGCCTCCATGGTCTTGAAGGCCATCGACGCCTCCACGCCGCTGGCGATCAGCGCGTTCATGATGTCGTCGCGGGTGCAGAAGCACTCCCTCAGCGGTATGCCCTGGTGCACCAGGTCCTGGGCGTTGCCCAGCCACACGTCGGTGCCGTGGGAAAGGCCCGATATGCGGATCAGCTCCTCCATCGTGCTGGGCCGGGTCTCCTTCAGCATGCCCCGCACGAAGGCCGTGCCGAACTCGGGCACGCCCAGCGTGCCGCTCTCGGACACCTTCAATTCCTCCGCCGTCAGCCCCAGGGCCTCCGGGCCCGTGAACAGGGAGATGATCTTTCCAAACACCTCCGGGTCGTGCAGCGGAACGGCCTGGGGGGCGATGCCGGTGATGTCCTGGAGCTTTCTGAGCATCGTCGGGTCGTCGTGGCCCAGCACGTCCAGCTTCACCAGCACGTCGTGCATGCTGTTGAAGTCGAAGTGGGTGGTGATGGTGGGGGTGTTTTGGTCGTCGGCGGGGTGCTGGATCGGGGTGAACTGGTAGATCTCATATTCCTTGGGCAACACCACCATGCCCGCCGGGTGCTGGCCCGTGGTGCGCTTGACGCCGGTGATGCCCCGCGCCAGGCGCTCCATCTCCGCCCGGGGCAGGGTGATGCCCTTCTCCTCGCAGTATTTCAGCACATAGCCGTAGGCCGTCTTCTCGGCGATGGTGCCGATGGTGCCGGCCCGGAAGCAGTACTGCTCGCCGAACAGCTCCTGGATGTAGCGGTGGGCCCGGGGCTGGTACTCGCCGGAGAAGTTCAGGTCGATGTCGGGCACCTTGTCGCCCTTGAAGCCCAGGAACACCTCGAAGGGGATGTTGAAGCCGTCCTTGTTCATCATGGCCCCGCACTCGGGGCACTTTTTGGGCGGCAGGTCCAGGCCGGTGGTGTAGTTGGGGTCCGGGTCGAACTCGGTGTGCCGGCAATTTGGGCAGGCGTAGTGGGGCGGCAGGGCGTTGACCTCGGTGATGCCCGACAAAAACGCCACCAGCGACGAGCCCACCGACCCACGGCTGCCCACGATATAGCCGTCGGACAGGGATTTCGCCACCAGCTTCACCGCGATCATGTACAGCGTGGAGAAGCCGTAGCCGATGATGGCCCCCAGCTCCTTGTCGATGCGCTTCTGTACGATCTCCGGCAGCGGGTCGCCGTACAGGGAATGGGCCTTGTCGTTCACCAGCTGGCGCAGCTCGCCCTCGGCCTCGGGCCAGAAGGGCTGGAAGGTCTCCTTGCCCTCGGGGTGGGGGATGAAGATCTTCACGTCGCCGATCATGTCGGCGATGGCGTTGGGGTTGGTGATCACGACCTCCCGGGCCTTCTCCCTTCCCAGGTAGCTGAACTCCTCCAGCATTTCATTGGTGGTGTGGAAGTACAGCGGCGGCTGGATGTCCGCGTCCTTGTACCCCTCCTTGGTGAGCAGTATGGCCCGGAACACGCTGTCGGTGGGGTTCATGAAGTGCACGTCGCCGGTGGCGCATACCATCTTGCCCATGGCCTCGCCCAGGGCCACGATTTTGCGGTTCAGTTCCCGCAGGGCCTCGTCGTCGGGCACGGTGCCCTCCCGCTTCAAAAAGGCGTTGTTGCCGATGGGCTGGATTTCGAGATAGTCGTAAAAGGACGCGATGCGCTTTAATGTGGCCTCGTCCCGGTCGTCCAGCACCGCCTGGAACAGCTCGCCCGCCTCGCAGGCGCTGCCCACGATCAGCCCCTCCCGGTACTTCGCGATCAGGCTGCGGGGGATGCGGGGGCGGCGGTGGAAGTAGTTCAGGTGACCCTCGCTGACCAGCCGGTACAGGTTGGTCATGCCCTGCTGGGATTTGGCCAGCAGTATGATGTGGTAGCTCTGCTTGGCGGCGTCGGTGGGATAGCAGGTGTTCAGCTGGCCCAGCTGGGAAATGCCCTTCTGGGCGCGCACCTCCTCCAGCACCTTCATGAGCATCTGGGCCGTGGCCCTCGCGTCGTGCACGGCCCGGTGGGCGTTGGTCAGCGATATGCCCAGCTGCTTGCACATGTTGCCCAGCTTGTGGGTCTTCAGCTGGGGATACTGGTTGCGCACCAGGGCCAGCGTGTCCAGTATGGCGAAGTCGAAGGGCAGCCCCGCCTGCTTAAAGGCGCGGCGGAAGAAGCTCATGTCGAAGCTGGCGTTGTGGGCCACCAGCACCGCGCCCTCGCAGAACCTGGCGAACTCGGGCATGACGGTCATCAGCGCCCGCTTGTCCCGCAGCATAGCGGTGGTGATGCCGGTGATCTCGACGACCTTTTCGGGCACCGGGCGGCCGGGGTTGATCAGCTCGCTGAACTCGGCCACCTCCACGCCGTTCTCGAAGCGCACCGCGCCGATCTCGATGATCTCGTCCGTGCGGGTGTTCAGGCCGGTGGTCTCCACGTCCAGCACCACAAAGGCGGTGCCGTCCAGCGGGATGTCCCCGGCGTTTTCCACGATGGCCGCGTCGTCGTCGATCAGGTACCCCTCGCAGCCGGGGATCAGCTTGATATTGTTCTTCTTGGCCGCGCCGAAGGCCTCGGGGAAGGCCTGCACCACGCCGTGGTCGGTGATGGCGATGGCCCTGTGCCCCCAGGCCGCCGCCTGTTTGATCAGGTCGGAGGCCGAGGCGCAGGCGTCCATCGTGCTGTAGTTGGTGTGCAGGTGCAGCTCCACCCGCTTGTCGGGGCTGGTGTCCTCGCGCACGGGCTTCTGGGCCTCCACGATGTTGTCCACCATCAGCACCATCTGGCCGGAATAGCTGTCGAAGCTGTACTTGCCCTGCACCTTGGCCCACTTTCCGGGCTTCATGGCGTCGGTCAGCGCCTCGGCCATGGCCTGCACGCTGGCGGGGTTTTCCCGGCTGCGGCGGGCGCTGAGGAACAGCTTGCAGTTCACCGAGCCGGTGTAGTCGGTCATGGCGAAGGTGACGATCTTGGTCTCGCCGTTCTTGGCGTCCTTGATGTCGAAGCTGACGATCTCGCCCTTGATCACGCAGCGGCCCACGTCCTCGGTGACCTCGCCCATGGGGATGACGGGGTCGTGGATCATGCGGCCGTACAGCGCCTCGCTGGGGGCGGCCTTCTTCTGGGCCTGGGGCTGGTTGAGAGCGGCAGTGGCGGCGATCAGCTCGGCCTCCCGGGCCCGGGCCTCGGCGATCTGGCGGATGCGCCTTTCCTCGTCCCCGGCCACCTCCACCCGGACCCGGGCCTGTATGCCGAACAGCTCGTTCAGCTTTTCGCCCAGTATGGCGTCCACCCTGCGGGCCTTCAAAAAGCTCAGCCCCTCGGCGCTGGACACCCGCACGGTCAGCACGCCGTCTTCCAGCGTCCAGCCCTTGCCGCTCCAGTCGATGAAGGGCATGCAGCCGGGGCTCTCGTGGCGCACCAGCGACTTCATCAGCCCGCTGGCCACCGAGATGTCCTCCAGCACCCGCGCCCGCAGGGCCGGGTATTCCAGCTGCACCTTCACGCCCACGGCGGGGAAGGCCCCGGCGATGCGCCGGTTGACGCACTCAAACTGGGCGTCGTTGAGTATGCGGTCGCAGCGCAGCCGCACCCTCATGGCGCCCGTCTTCTTCGATATGCTCACCCGTGAAAGCTCCAGCGCCTCCGCCAGCGCCGGGTCCTCCTGGGCGATCAGGTTTTTCCAGAGCTCTGCCATAGTACCCTACTTTTCGTTGACGAGCTTGCCGGTCATGTGCTCCGGCACCAGCTCGAACACCAGCACGCCGGGGCCGGAGTGCTGGATCTCGTAATTGATGTAATCCTCGTCCCGCGTAAACTTGTAGCTCAGCTTACGGCTGATCTCAAGGGCCCGCTCGTGGTCCTCCACGATGCGAAGCCGCCCGAACACGATCACACTCCTGATGTTCAGCGCCCAGTCCCCGGGCTTCACGAAGCCCTGGTCGTACACGCAGAACGACGCCTTGTCGCAGCAGGTCATGGCGTCGTTGCGGTGGCCCCTTTTGCCGCTGTGGAAGTACAGGCGCCCGTCGTCGGGGTCATAATAGTGGTTGATGGGCGTGCCGTAGGGGTAGCCGTCGTCGCCGAGGACCGAGAGCACCCCACGCTTTTCGTTTATCAGAATTTCGACGCATTCGGCGTCGCTGAGCTGCTGCTTTTTGCGATTCATTTCGCGAAACATGGCTTTGACTCCTTTGCAAATACTGATTTGTCCGCGAAGCGGCAAGACGGATGAGGTCGTTCTCCTGGGAGGAAGCGCGCATACCATCGTTACCGCGGGGGGAACGACCTCATCCGTCACGGCTTCGCCGTGCCACCTTCCCCTGAAGGGGAAGGCTTTTGGAGCCGCCACCAACAGCTCGATAAATCAGTATTTGTCTCTCTCAACTTCCCGTACACCGCGCAATCCTTCCACTGCCCGTCGTGCCAGGTATGTTGCTTCAGCAATCCCTCTTGTGCAAACCCGCACTTTTCCAGCACCCGGCGGCTGCCCAGGTTTTCCGCCAGGCAGCTGGCCGTGACCCGGAAGGCGTCCTTCGAGAAGATGAAATCCAGCGCCGCCGTCACCGCCTCGGTGGCGTAGCCCCGGTTCCAAAGGTCCCGGCGAATAAAGTAGCCCAGGCCGTAGTGGGCCCCGTTTTCGCCGCCGTCGAGCACGTGAAGCCCCACCGACCCCGCCGCCGCGCCGGAGGCCTTCTCCACGATCATCAGGTTGTAGCGCAGGCGAAAGCTGGCCTCGTCGTCCCGCATCACGGCACGCAGGTAGGCCTCGGTTTCATCCAGGCGCTCCCGGCGCATGTCGGGCAGGTACCAGGTGGTGGCCGGGTCGCTGAGCATGGCGTGCAGCGGGTTGAGGTCGCCGGGGGCGTGCTCCCGCAGCGCCAGCCGGGGCGTTTCCAGGCGGAGCATGTGGGTGTGCGCGTCCGGCTCGAATATGGGGGTCATCGGGCCTCCACCATCCTGCGGATCTCGGCGATCAGCTCAGCGGCCAGGTCGCCGCCCTTGATGGACCGGGGCGGCATGTCCTTCACGAACAGTATGCCCGCGCCGTCCTTTCCGCCGGCCACGCCCAGGTCGGCCTCCCGGGCCTCGCCGGGGCCGTTGACCACGCAGCCCATCACGGCCACCTTCAGGGGTACCCGGATGTCGGCGGTCTCGGCGCGCACCCGGCGGGCGATGCCCTCCACGTCGATGCCGGTGCGCCCGCAGGTGGGGCAGGAGATGATCTCGATGCCGTCCCGCCGCAGCCCGCAGGCCCGGAGGATCGAAAGCCCCGCAGGCACCTCCTGCACCGGGTCGCCGGACAGGGACACGCGGATGGTGTCGCCGATGCCCTCCAACAGCAGCGCCCCGATGCCCACGGCGCTCTTGACGATGCCCACGTCCGCGGTGCCCGACTCGGTGACGCCGATGTGCTGGGGGTAGTCGCAGGCCTTCGCGGCCAGCCGGCAGGCGGCTACCATCTTTCGAACGTCGGTGGCCTTGAAGGACAGCACGATGTCGTCGTAGCCGGCCCTCTCCAGCATCCGGGCATGGTTCAGGCCGCTCTCCACCATCCCCTCCGGGGTGACGCCGCCGTACCTTTCAAGGATCTCCTTCTCGACGCTGCCGGAGTTCACGCCGATGCGCACCGTCGCCCGGTGCTGTTTCAGGCAGTCGGCCAGCTCACGCACGTGGGCCTCGCCGCCGATGTTGCCGGGGTTGATGCGCACCTTGGCGATGCCGTTCTCCACCGACTGTATGGCCAGCCGGTGGTTGAAGTGGATGTCCGCCACCAGTGGCACCGGGCTACCGTCCACCAGGTCGCGCACGGCCTTCGCGCAGGCCTCGTCGTACACCGAGACACGCACGATGTCCGCACCCGCCGCCGCCATGGCGCGGATCTGGGCGAGGGTCGCTTCGACGTCACGGGTGTCGGTGTTGGTCATGGTCTGAACGGATATGGGCGCGCCCCCGCCGATGGCGACGGGGCCGACGTGGACTTTGCGGGTCATAGCTTAAACCCTCCCCCGATCAATTTCACGATGTCGTGGAACGTCAGCACCACGAACAGGCCCAGCAGCAGCACCATGCCGATGGCGTGGACGGTGCCCTCCTTCTCGGGGGGAATGGGCTTGCCGCGGATGGCTTCGACGATCAGAAACAGCAGTCGCCCGCCGTCCAGCGCGGGGATGGGCAGCAGGTTCATGATGCCCAGGTTCAGGCTGATGATGAAGATCAGCCACAGCACCATGTACATGCCCTCCCGGGCCTGCTGGGCCACCACGGCGATGATGCCCACGGTGCCGGCGGTATCCTCCAGGCCTTCGCCCTTGAAGATCAGGTTCTTCAGGCTCTCCAGCATCATGCCGGTGGTCTCCACCATGTAGCTGCCGGCTTCGCGGATGGACTCGAAGAAGTTGTAGGTGCGGCTGGAGAACACGATGCCGATCTGGTAGCGGGTGGTCTTGCCGTCCTCGCCGGTCACCGGCGCGGGGGTCATGGTGTAGGTCAGCTTCTCGCCGTTCCGGTCCACCACCAGCTCGACGGGCTGGGTCAGGTCGCCGGACTGTATGACCCTGATCATCTGGTTGACCCCGGCGGTGTCGTTGGTCAGGGCTTCGCCGTTGACCTCCAGAATGCGGTCCCCCGGCAGAAGCCCCGCCTCGGCGGCGGGCTGGTTCGGCATCACCGAATCGACGATGGGATAGGTCTCGGCGATGAAGTAGGCGTTCAGCATGATCGCGCACACCACGAAGGCCAGCACGAAGTTCATGAACGGCCCCGCCAGCACGGTGATAAACCGCTTCCACACCGGCTGGTTGTTCATGGCGCGGGGGTCGTCGTTGACCTCGTCCTCGCCCACGAAGGCGCAATAGCCCCCCAGCGGGATCGCCCGCAGTGAGTACTGAATGCCCTTGCGCTCCCAGCCCAGCAGCCTCGGGCCGAAGCCCACGGAAAATTCCACGATGCCGATGCCGCACAGCCGCCCCACAAAGTAGTGCCCGAATTCGTGCACCGTCACGATGAGGCCAAGGATCACGATGGCGAGGAGAACGTATAAGATGTTTGACAGCATAGGTGCCTCCGGTTTTAAATGAGGAATTAGGAATGAGGAATTAGGAATGAATGACGGAATCCTTGCGGATTCCCTTGATTATGGACGGCATTTGTTGAATCAGTATAAACAAATCCGGGAGGAATGACTGTAGCAAAGCCAGCCATTCCCATTCCTCATTCCTCATTCCTCATTCCTCATTCCTAATTTGCGCAGCGCAACGCTGCGCGACTTGGCGTCCGCCTCATAAACGTCCGCGATACATGTGATCGGTGTGACGGGGATGGCGTTCAGGGCTTCGCGGATGATCTCGGGGATGCGGCCAAAGGGGATCTGCTCCCTCAGGAACGCGCCTACGGCGGCCTCGTTGGCGCCGTTCAGCACCACCGGGGCGCTGCCGCCGGCTTTCAGGGCCTCGACGGCCATCGGCAGGGCAGGGAAGCGCTCGGCGTCCGGGGCGGCGAAGTCCAGGTGGCCCAGGGCGGCGAAGTCCAGGGGTTTGGCGTCGTAGGGCACGCGGGCGGGGTAGCCCATGGCGTAGCCGATGGGGCCGCGCATGTCCGGGTTGCCCAGCTGGGCCAGCACCGCGCCGTCCTCGAATTCGATCATGCTGTGCACGATGCTCTGGGGGTGCACCACCACGTCGATCTTCCCCGCGGGCATATTGAAAAGGTGGTGGGCCTCGATGACCTCCAGCCCCTTGTTGACCATGCTCGCGCAGTCCACGGTGATCTTGCCGCCCATGTTCCAGGTGGGATGGGCCAGCACGTCCTTCACCGTGGCGTTGTAAATGTCTTCCTTCTTCCAGCTGCGCAGCGCCCCGCCGGAGCAGGTGAGCAGCAGCCGGCGCACCGGGTTGCCTTGCCGCGCCTGAAGGCACTGGAATATGGCGGAGTGCTCGCTGTCCACCGGCAGCATCGGTATGCCCTTTTCGGCGGCCTTGGTCATCACTAGGTCGCCGCCGGTGACCAGCGCCTCCTTGTTGGCCAGCAGCACCCTTTCGCACACGTCCAGCGCCGTCCACACGGCGTCCAGCCCCGCGATGCCCACGATGGCGCACAGCGCGTCCTGGGCCTTGGAGGCCTTCAGGGCCCGGACGGTGGAATCCGGCCCGAACACCCACTGGCAGAAGCGCAGGTCCCTGGGTATAGCCTCGGGTTCGTCCACCAGCGCGGCGACGTCCGGGCGGAATTCGCGCACCAGCTCAAACAGCTTCTCCGAGGAGCCGTGGGCGGTCAGGCAGCCGGCGCGGAACTGGTCGGGGTGGCGGCGCACGATGTCCAGCGCCTGGGTCCCGATGGAGCCCGTGGCTCCCAGTATGGCGATCGTTCTCATAGTCGTCCTCTGTCAGAATCCAAATATTTTGAAGAACACGTAGCAGGCCACGCCGCAGAACAGTATGCCGTCCATGCGGTCCAGCATGCCCCCGTGGCCGGGGAAGATGTTGCCGAAATCCTTGATGCCGCAGTGGCGCTTCACCAGCGAGGCCACCAGGTCGCCGATCTGGCTCAGCCCTCCGGCGATCAGCCCCAGCACCCCGAAGGCCCACAGCGGCGGCAGCGGGTGCGCGGCCAGGTCGGCGGCGATCTGGGGATGGCCCGGGGCCAGCAGCCCGGTCACCCAGGGCACCAGTATGGCGAAGACCACGCTGGAGATCAGGCCCGCGATGGAGCCCTCCCAGCTCTTCTTGGGGCTGATCTCCGGGGAGAGCCTGTGCCTGCCGAAGCGTAGCCCAATGAACAGCGCGAAGGTGTCGTTGACCGAGGCGATAAAGAAGGCCAGTATCAGCGCCAGCGTGGAGACCGTGCGGGTGTTCAGGTCCTGCAGCGTGATGATCAGCGAAAAGAACAGCCCCGGGTACAGCATCGGAAACACAGTGCTGACCAGGCTGTCGAAGGCCACCTTCCCCTTGAACACGATGACCGTCATCGCCAGCAGCAGCCCGATGATCAGCGCGAACATGGCCGGGCTGATGGAGGCGAACAGCGAAGCGCCGCTGAGCGTGGCGTAGTAGGCCTGGGCCAGCACCGCCAGCACGCAGTACACGTAGCCGGACCAGCGCACCGGGTCGTAGCCAATCCGGCGGAAGGCCTTGTACATCTCCGCGGTGGACATCAGCATGCTCACCAGCAGTATGACGCGCAGCGGCCAGCCCTGGAACCATATGCCCAGGGCCATGACGACGATCAGTATCGCCGCGGTGATGACGCGCTTGATCATGGGTCCGCTTCCTCCTTTGCGTTCGAGGGCGTCTGGCCCTTCACCCCGCCGAAGCGGCGGTCGCGGCCGGCGTAGACGCCCAGGCATTTCATGTAGTGGGCCCGGTCGAAGTCCGGCCAGTAGCAGTCGTCGAACACCATCTCGGCGTAGGCCAGCTGCCAGGGCAGGAAGTTGGAGGTGCGCATCTCGCCGCTGGTGCGGATCAGCAGGTCCACGTCCGGCAGGCCCGCGGTGTACAGCTTGGCGGCGAATTCGTCCTCGTCGATGTCCTCCGGCTCGATCGTGCCGGCCTTCACTTCCTCGGCCAGCAGCCGCGCCGCCCTTGTCAGCTCGGCCCGACCGCCGTAGTTCAGGGCGATGTTCAGCTTAAGGCCCGTGTTGTTCCCGGTGCGTTCCATGGCCTTGAGCAGGGCCGTGCGCTGGGGCTCGGGCATGCCGTCCACGTCGCCGAGGATGGTGATCTTTACGCCCTTCTCGTCCAGCTCGTCGATCTCGGAGCTGAAGTACTTCAGCAGCAGCCCCATCAGCGCGGCGACCTCCTCCTTCGATCGGGACCAGTTCTCCGTGGAGAAAGCGTAGAGGCTCAGCGCCTCGATGCCCCAGTCGTCGCTGGCGCGGATGATCTCCCGCAGGGCCTCGGTGCCCGCGGCGTGCCCGGCGGAGCGGGGCAGCCCCCGGCTGGTGGCCCAGCGCCCGTTGCCGTCCATGATGATGGCCACGTGCGCGGGCAGCGCCTCGGGCGGCGGCAGCACCGGCGCGGCGGGGCGTTCGGTCACCGGCGTGACCGTGATGTACCGGGGCTTGGGGCGAAGGGCGTCGCCCAAGGCGTGGGTGAGCTTGTCGAAGAGCATGGGAACCTCCTGCTGGCAGATGATGAGGTTGAGGGAACAGGGAACAGGGAACAGGGAACAGGAATAGCCGGGCGCGTGAACGAGGATTGAAGCGCGCGTCCAAATCCAATATGCAATACTGGAAAGGAGGGGTACGCATCAAATCCGGTTTCACGGTGCGCGTCGATGGGGGATTGTGTTGCCGCGAAGATGCTGTGCCCGCGCGCTTTCCCCCTGTTCCCTGTTGCCTGTTCCCTGTTCCCTTCGCGCTGCGCGAAGCGCAACGCGATCTTATACCGACATGATCTCCTTTTCCTTGTCCGCGCCGACCTTTTCGATCTCCTCGATGTGGGCGTCGGTGACCTTCTGCAGATCCTTCTCGGCCACCTTCTGGTCGTCCTCGGTGATGGCGGAATCCTTCTTCAGCTTCTTGATGGTCTCCATCGCGTCGCGGCGGATGTTGCGGATGGCCACCTTGCCCTCCTCGACCATCTTCTTGACCTGCTTGCACAGCTCCTTGCGGCGCTCGCCGGTCAGCTCCGGCACCAGCAGGCGGATGACCTTGCCGTCGTTGGAGGGGTTGATGCCGATGTCGGACTTCTGGATGGCCTTCTCGATGGGCCCGATCATCTTCGGCTCCCAGGGGGCGATGACCAGCAGCCGGGGCTCCGGCGAGGAGATGTTGCCCACCTGGTTCAGCGCCGTGGGGGTGCCGTAGTAATCCACGGTGATCTTGTCCAGGATC
>CACWZI010000113.1 GCA_902765305.1 uncultured Eubacteriales bacterium | reverse complement strand
TACAACTCGTACGTTATCGATATGTTCGCGGCAGCCGCCATTCCTGTTCCCTGTTCCCTGTTCCCTGTTCCCTCGTCTCCCCGACAAATCAGAATTTACATATCCATAATTGACAATGCGGCGTTAAAGCAGTATAACATACATGGATCGCATGATCCGGTCTTCGGGGCAGGGTGCAATTCCCGACCGGCGGTATAGTCCGCGAGCCGCTTTGGCGGCATGAACCGGCGCAATTCCGGTACCGACAGTACAGTCTGGATGGAAGAAGACGACGCAATCAAAGCGCCTGTGCAGAAAATGTCCACGCCCCGGGACTTATCCCGCGGGCGCGTTCTTTTTGACAGGGAGGTATATGATTATGACAACCGTTTCCAAGACCCGCAAGCTGGTGGGCACCGCGATGCTGGCCGCGGTATCCGTGGTGCTGATGTTCCTGGCCTTTCCGGTGCCGCTGATGCCCTCGTTCATCAAGCTGGACCTGGCCGAGCTGCCCGCTCTAATCGGCGCCTTCGCCTACGGCCCGCTGGCCGGCGCGGCGGTGTGCCTGGTGAAGAACCTAGTCAGCCTGATGAAGAGCTCCTCCGGCGGCGTGGGCACGCTGTGCAACTTCCTGCTGGGCGTGCTGTTTGTGGTGCCCGCCGGCCTGATCTACAAGAAGAACCGCACCCGCAAGGGCGCGCTGATCGGATCGCTGGTGGGTGCGGCCACCATGGCGGTGGTCAGCATCTTCGTGAACTACTATGTGGTCTACCCCATCTACACCGCTTTCATGCCCATGGAGGCCATCATCGGCATGTACCAGGCCATCAACCCCAAGGTGCAGAACCTGTGGCAGGCGCTGATCTGGTTCAACTGCCCGTTCACCTTCGTCAAGGGCCTGATCAGCGTGGTGATCACCTTCATCATCTACAAGCCCCTGTCGCCCTTCCTGAAGGGCACGGTCCGCAAGGCAGCGGTATAGCTTCTGCAAATATGGGTGGGGGCGTTTCCCTGAAGGGAAACGCCCCCACCCATATGATCTGAATCAATAGTTTTCCGCCTTGATCTGGAAATAGCTCTGGGGATGGTTGCACACCGGGCAGACCTCGGGGGCCGCCTTGCCGATGTGGATGTGGCCGCAGTTGCTGCACTGCCAGATCATGTCGCCCTCGCGGCTGAACACCAGGCCGCCTTCGATGTTGCTGAGCAGCTTGCGGTAGCGCTCCTCGTGTTCCTTTTCGATGGCCGCGACGCCCTCGAACTGCCTGGCGATGTCCTCGAAGCCCTCCGCCCGGGCCTCCTCGGCGAACTTCCTGTACATGTCGGTCCACTCGAAGTTCTCGCCGTCGGCGGCATCGTTCAGGTTGGTCGTGGTGGTGGGCACCTTGCCGCCGTGGAGCAGCTTGAACCACATTTTGGCGTGCTCCTTCTCGTTCTTCGCGGTCTCCTCGAAGATCGCGGCGATCTGCACATAGCCGTCCTTCTTGGCCTGGGAAGCATAGTAATCGTACTTGTTGCGGGCCTGGGATTCCCCCGCGAAGGCCGCCATCAGGTTGGCCTCGGTCCTTGAACCCTTCAATTCCATAAAAGCACCTCCATGGATAATATTCCCTGAATGCCGATAGTTTATCACGCAGATTTTGATTAGTCAATGCTTACCCGCGCACCAGGCCTCGATGGCCCGATGGGCGTATTCCGCCGTGCCGGGGCCGCCGGCGGCGTCGATGTTCTGGCGCATGCTGTCCGCCCCTGCGTACATGCGGCCCAGGCCCTTCAATATCCCGTCGGAGCAGGTGTACATGTGCTCGGTGATGAAGGCCTTCACCTTCGCCACCTGGGCCTGGGGGATTTCCCCCGCCGGGTCCATGTCCAGCATTTGGCCAAACTCCGCCAGCAGGGCCATCAGTTCCTCCCCGAGGCGGCGCTCCTCCGCCTTCGTCCTCCCCGCGGACTTTTGCAGGTACTCCTGATATTCCGGGGTATGCCCATAGCTGGCCTTCGCCTGCCGGGCGTACTCGTCGATCTTCTGTGTATTAAACGCTGTAAAATTCAAATACTTCACCCCCAATAGCTTGATGCCCCTGGCCAGGTCGATCAGATTGTTCAAATGCTCTGCCTTCAGCCGGAGCAGTTCAATCTGCTGGTCCAGGGCCCGGTTACGCTCATAGACCGGGCTGTCCAGAATCGCGCGGATGTCCTTCAGCGGGAATTGCAACTCCCGGAAAATCAGTATGGCCGAAAGGCGCTCCAGGCTGGAATCGTCGTACAGTCGGTACCCCGCCTCCGACACCGCCGACGGTGGCAGCAGCCCGATGCGGTCATAGTGGTGCAGCGTTCGAATGCTCACGCCGGTCAGGGCGCTGACCTCTCCCACCGTCATCATGCTTGCCACCTCCTGTATACAGAATAGACCCTGACGTTAGGTCAGGGTCTATAGGGTTTATAAAATTAACAATATTTTCAGTCTGCGCGCACCCGCCATCCGAACTCGTCGGCGATCTTGCCGGTCTGGCCTCGTCCATGTAGCGCAGCTTGCCCACGGGGCTGATGACGGCGGCGGTGCCGGTGCCGAAGACCTCCTCCAGCTTGCCGGACTTCTGGGCCTCGATCAACTCGTCCACGGACACCTTGCGCTCCTCCACGTCCATGCCCCAGTGGCGGCACAGGTGCAGCACGCTGTTGCGGGTGATGCCGGGCAGTATGGAGCCGTTGAGCATCGGGGTGACGATCTTGCCGTCGATCTTGAACATGATGTTCATGGCGCCGACCTCTTCGATGTACTTGCGCTCCACGCCGTCCAGCCACAGCACCTGGGAATAGCCGCCGTCGTGGGCCTTCACTTGGGCGATCAGGGACGCGGCGTAGTTGCCGCCGGTCTTTGCAAAGCCGATGCCGCCGCGCACGGCGCGCACGTACTCGTCCTCGATCCAGATGCCCACGGGGGCCAGGCCGCTCTCGTAGTAGGCGCCGGAGGGGCTGAGGATGACGATGAACAGGTAGGTCTTCGAGGGGGCCACGCCCAGGAACTCGTCGGTGGCGATGATGAACGGGCGGATGTACAGGCTGGTGCCCGGCTCGGTGGGGATCCAGTCCTTGTCGATGGCAACGACCTCCTTGATGGCCTGCACGAAGTCCTCCTCGGGGATCCGGGGGATGCACAGGCGGTCGTTGGAGTTGTTGGCACGCTTGGCGTTCATGTCCGGCCGGAACAGGTAGGCCTCGCCGTTCGCGCCGCGATAGGCCTTCAGGCCCTCGAACATGGTCTGGCCGTAGTGGAACACCATGGCGGAGGGGTCCAGCTCGATCTTCTGATAGGGCACGATGCGGGCGTCGTGCCAGCCCTGGCCCTCGGTATAGTCCATGATGAACATGTGGTCGGTGAAGATATGGCCAAAGCCCAGCTTCTGGCCGGGCGCCGGCTTCGCCTTGGGGGCAGTGGTTTTTTCAACGCGGATATTCAGCATGTCGATCGCTCCAATCTGCAAGTATTGCGGGATTTGCTTTCGTTTATGATACTGCGATAAAGCGTTAAAATCAAGCATGGACACGGGATATATCTATTTCTTTACATAAAATACGCAACGACCCAGCCAAAGGCTGAATCGCTGCAAAAGAGGGAACTGTCCTGTGTCAGCCCCGAATATTCCGCTTCCGTTTCACCGGCTGACCATTACCAGATATTCGAATTCATCGTTGTTCTTCTTGTTCTTCAGCAGTATCGAGAAAACCACTGTACCCGCGTTGCCGAAGGTTACAGCCCTATTCTTCTTCCATGTAAACGCTTTGTTGGTCTCGCCGAACTTCATACCGGTAAGGCTTTTCACCTTCCAGCCGGTATTCAGCTCGAAATTCACCTTCACGGACTTCTTGGTATAGCCCGCCACATCGGCCGCGACCTTGTTCTTCTTGAGGTTTAGCTCGCTGCCGTCGACCTTGATCCACGCAAAGGGATTGGGATACTTCTTCGCCTGATAGGTAGCGGCAATCTTCTGTGTCTTGCCGGCGGACTTGTAGGAAACGGTGATCTTCGCCTTGCCGACCTTCAGGGGCTTCATCCACATCCCGAAGGCATCGTTGGAACTCTTGCCGACCTTGATGACCGCCGGATTGCTGGAAGCGATCTTGAAAGACCGCGCATCCTCAGGCAGATTGTCCAGCAGGATCGCATTCTTCCCCGTTCCGATCCAGAGCACCCGCGTGCCCCGGATCGAGGGCTTCGCGGCGGCGAAGCCCGGCACAGCCAGCCCCGCCAGCAGTGACAGCAACAGGCACAGTGACAGCGCTTTAAACAGCTTGTTCTTCATGATAGCCTCCCCCTATTCAATGGATTAAGCAAATTATAACATAACAGACAACTTATGTCAATATAAGACCGGCTTTTCTGCACGTTTATTGCAAGAATCATATTGACATTTTTTGAACTTAGAATTATAATTTATTTAATTCAAAGAAGGAGGTTTTGGCCATGAAGTACAGCTCTTTGAAAATACTGTGCCTGTGCCTGTTGCTCGCCCTGATCGTCGGCACATGCATGCCCGGCTATGCCGCTGGCAACAAACCTGCGCTGATCACCGGCAGCGGCATCCTCTGGGTTGGTTCGGGCAGATGCCCTGTCGTCGCCGACAACCTGCCTGCGAACGCGAAGTCGTTTTCCGTCACGTCCAGCAAGCCGGGCGTCCTCAAGGTTGGCAAGCAGAAGGGCTTCGGACCCTACGGCTGGTGGATGGAACCATTGAAGCCCGGCAAGGCGAGAATCACCCTCAAGTACAGGACCAGCGGCAAAGTCAAGTCGGTCTCTGCCGTCTTCCAGGTTAAGAACTATCCCGACCCCTTCGAACACATCAAGATCAACGGCAGGAAGGTCGAGCTGAAGAAGCGCCAGTCCAACCTCTTCCTGGAGGGCTACGCCAAGAACACGATCACGATCAACTTCAAGCTCAAGAGTGGCTGGAAAGCCATCGGCTTGGGCGGCGATCGGATCAAGGGTGACGAATGGAAGGAATGCACATGGAAGAAAAACAAGGCTCTCAGCCTGAAGGGCTACGACGCCGCCGACCTGATCATCGAGCTTAAAAACACCAGCACCGGTGCGACGTGCGCCTTTGAGATCATTGTTACGCGCTGAACGCAGGGCCAACGCCGCTTCCCCTTCCCGCAAACCGGTTCATCGCGTCGCGATGGACCGGTTTTTTACCGCATCTACGTTGCCTCCCGCCCAGGAATGCGCTATAATCACATTCAAAATATAAGAGGACGAGTATATAATGAGTGATTCATCAAACAACAGCCCCCGCTTTTCCACCCGCGGCCTGGCCCTGGGCGGCATGGTCGCCGCGATCTACGTGGTGCTGACGCTGATCTTCCAGCCCATCAGCTTCGAGGCGATACAGTTTCGCATCGCCGAGGTGATGACGCTGACGCCCATACTGTCGTCCTACGCGCCGGCCGGCCTGTTCGTAGGCTGCCTGCTGGCCAACTGGCTGGGCGGCGGCATCTGGTTCGACGTGGCGCTGGGCTCCGTCGCCACGCTGCTGGCGGCCGTCTGCACCCGCAAGTTCCGCCACAAGCCGCCCTTAGCCGCCCTGTTCCCCGCGATCTTCAACGGCCTGATCGTCGGCCCGGTGGTGTACTTCGCCTACGTCCGCGCCCCCGGCGCCCCGGTCAGCGTCCCCACCCTGCTGTTCAACATGGCCACCGTCGCCCTGGGCGAGCTGGTGGTGTGCTACGTGCTGGGCCTGCCCATGATCTACGGCCTGAAGAAGCTGCCATCAAAGCTGTTTGAGGGTTGAAAAATGGCGCGCTGTTTTTATTCCCCGTCCGCTGGCATTCTGGGAACCAGCTTATTCATATAATCGCTCTTGCCATGCAGGATTCTCTCAATGCATATACCATTGTCAGCAATGTAATAGAATGCGATATACGCTTTATAGACCACGTAATAATAACCGGTAAAACGATCAAACCAGTACAGAGACGTTCCGCTGCGTGGATAAATCGTCTTGGCTTCGATTTTATCCATCATCGCATCCATATATCGCTGGATGGTTTCAGCGTCCCTGCACGCTTCAAAGACTTCGTCCTGAATATGCTCCAAATCGCGCTCCGCCAAGGGTGAATAGCTGGCGCTCATGGTTTCTTCGCCGCCAATCTCTGCCGAAGTCGATCCCGCACCGCGCTGGACGGTGCATATCCCTGCGCTTCGCCGGACTGCCGTCCCTCATACAGCTCCAGCATCAGCTGCAGCATCGCCTTTGTCTTCTCGAATTCCACATCATCCGCAATGTCCCGGATGGTATACCGGCCGCGACCGTTCACCGTCAGGAAGACCGGGGAGCCGGGCTCCACCTTGTCCAGGACCACATTGTAATTCCGAAGGTCTGAAACCGGACTGATTGCCGCCATCCTACATACCTCCCATCACCTTGGCGTTTATTCCAGTATACCACTTCTTTGCATTAGACGCAAGATTATTCGTAATATTTTTCTTAATTTCAACCTGCACCAAATCACAATTTGTAATAGCATCTCCCCTCTACATGTGCTATAATACCCCCATACAAACCCTTCCATCGACCCGAAGGAGGCACCGCCCATGAAAGTGGTATTGCAGCACCTGACGAAGCAGTTCCCCAGCCGGAACAAGAAATCCAACGACGTGGTGACCGCCGTCAACGACTTCACATTTGAAATTCCCGACGGCAAGCTGATCGGCCTGCTGGGCCCCTCGGGCTGCGGCAAGAGCACGGCGCTGAACCTGATCAGCGGCCTGATCGCCCCCACCAGCGGCCGGATCTTCTTCGGCGACGACGACGTCACCGACCTGCCGCCGGAGAACCGGGGCGTTGGGCTGGTGTTCCAGAGCTACGCGCTCTACCCCCACCTGACCGTGCGGGAGAACATCATGTTTCCGCTGCAAAACCTGAAGGGCGACGACCGGCCCTCGAAGGAGGAGATGGAGAAGCGCGTGCTGGAGGCCGCGAAGCTGGTGCAAATCGAGGGCCTGATGGATCGCAAGCCCGGCGAGATGTCCGGCGGCCAGCAGCAGCGGGTGGCCATCGCCCGGGCGGTGGTGAAGATGCCGAAGGTGCTGCTACTGGACGAGCCCCTGTCCAACCTGGACGCCCGGCTGCGGCTGCAGACCCGTGAGGAGATTCGCCGCATCCAGCGGGACACCGGCATCACCACCGTGTTCGTCACCCACGATCAGGAGGAGGCCATGTCCATCTCCGATATGATCGTGGTGATGAAGGACGGCGTGGTGCAGCAGATCGGCAAGCCCCAGGCCGTCTACGACGACCCGATAAACCTGTTCGTGTCGAAGTTCCTGGGCACGCCGCCCATCAACGTGTTCGAGGGCCGGGTGAAGGGCGGCAGGCTGTTCATCGGCGACGAGGCCGTGCTGGCCGTGCCCGGCGCGCCTGACGGCGACGTCTGGGCAGGCATTCGCCCCGAGGGGTTCATCCCGGATGCAAACGGCCCCTTCACCTGCAAACTGCGGGGCGTGGAGGTCATGGGCCGGGACATCAGCGTGGTCTGCGCCCACGACAGGCACCAGTCCCCCCAGATCCGGGCCATCATCAGCGCGGAAAACGTCATCGACGAGCATGCGGAATCCGTCCGCTTCGCGCTGAAGCCGTACAAGGTGCACCTGTTCGACCGCGCCACCGAGGAGAGAATCCGCTTTGATACGGGCGCCAAAGGGGGGAACTGACATGGCGGGCAAGAAGAACGACAACAACCTGAAGGGCTGGCTGTACCTGCTGCCGGCGCTGCTGTTCCTGGGGGCCTTCATGGTCTACCCGCTGATCGACGTGTTCATCTACTCCTTCGAGGAGGGCTACAACTCCGCCAGCCAGGCCTTCATGGGCGTGGGCCTGTACAACTATTCAAGGGTATTGCACGACCCCTACTTCCTCCAGGCGCTGAAGAACACCTTCATACTGGTGATCATCACGGTACCCCTTTCGACGATCATCGCGCTGCTGATCTCGCTGGGGCTGAACAGCATCACGACGCTGAAGAAGTTCTTCCAGACGGTCTACTTCCTGCCCCCTGGTGCTCTCCTGGTTCGGCAAGGGCCCGGTGGACTTCATCGACGGCCCCTACTGGGCCAAGATGTTCGTGCTGTGCTTCTACACGATCTGGGTGGTCATGCCCTTCAAGGTGCTGATCCTCACCAGCGCGCTGGCCAGCGTGAACCAGGACTACTACAACGCCGCCAAGGTGGACGGCACCTCCCCCTTCCGCATCTTCCACAAGATCACGCTGCCGATGATCTCCCCGATGATCTTCTACCTAGTCATCACCGGCTTCATCGGCGCATTCAAGGCCTACAGCGACGCGGTGGCCCTGTTCGGCACGAACCTGAACGCCGCCGGCATGAACACCATCGTGGGCTACGTCTACGACAAGCTGTACGGCGACGGCGGCGGCTATCCCTCCTACGCCTCGGCGGCGGCGATCATACTGTTCGCGGTGGTGTTCACCATCACGATGATCAACCTGTCGATCAGCAGGAAGAACGTGCACTATTGAGGAGGGCAGGCGCATGAATCAGAATTACGAGCAAATCAGCCGCGCCGCCCGCACCCGCAGGGCGGTGGCGAAGGCCGTCACCTACGCCCTGCTGATCCTGTGGGCCGTGATGGTGCTGTTTCCCTACTACTGGATGCTGCTGACCTCGGTCAAGAGCTACAGCAGCTACAACGCCGAATACGTGCCGGCCTTCTTTACCCTGACTCCCACGCTGGAAAATTACGTCAGCGCCTTTACCCAGGTGCCCCTGGCCCGCTACTTCATGAATTCCATCATATTCACCGTCGTCACCACGGCGCTGATGATGCTGGTGATCGTGCCGGCGGCCTTCGCCTTCGCCCGGCTTGAATTCAAGGGCCGCGACCTGGTGTTCTCGCTGTTTCTGGCCCTGATGATGATCCCCAACGAGCTGGTGATCATCACCAACTTCCAGACCATCACCAACCTGGGCCTGCGCAACAGCTTTCCCGGCCTGATCCTGCCCTCGGTGACCAGCATCTTCTACATCTACCTGCTCAGGGAGAACTTCGCCCAGATCCCCGACGAGCTCTACAACGCCGCCAAGGTGGACGGCACCAGCGATTTTAAATACCTGACGCGGGTGATGATGCCGATCTGCAAGCCCACGATCATCACGATACTGATACTGAAGGTCATCGAATGCTGGAACAGCTACGTCTGGCCCCGGCTGGTGACGGACGACCCCGCCTACTTCCTGGTGTCCAACGGCATACAGGAGATAAGGGAAAACGGCTTCGGCCGCGAGAACGTGCCCGCCATGATGGCCGCCGTGGTGGTCATCTCCATCCCCCTGATCGTGCTGTTCCTGATATTCCGCAACAAGATCATGGAGGGCGTTTCGAGGGGAGGGATCAAGGGATGATCAGATTCGATAATGAATGGGGAACGGAAAATGGGAATTCCAGAAATACTATTGTTATGCAGAAAAACGATTCGAAAGCGCGCCATCGCCAAAAGCCTTCCCCTTTAGGGGAAGGTGGCCTCGCGAAGCGAGGTCGAAAGAGGTCGTTCTCCATTCACTGTGTAGCCCTCGCCCTGCTCCTCTGCATCCTCGCCCTCTCCCTCGCCGCCTGCCACGGCAGCCGGGGGCGGGCGGACTTTGCGGTGCCCCAGGCCTTCGACACCTCGCGGCAATTCGAGATCACCTTCTGGGCCAAGAACGACACCAACAAGACCCAGACCGCGATCTACAAGAAGGCCATCGACGACTTCCAGGCGCTGTATCCGAACGTCACCGTCAGCATGAAGCTGTACACCGACTACGGCCGCATCTACAACGACGTGATCACCAACATCGCCACCGACACCACGCCCAACGTGTGCATCACCTATCCCGACCACATCGCCACCTACCTGACGGGCAGCAACGTGGTGGTGCCGCTGGACGCCCTGATGGACGACCCGTCCTACGGCCTGGGTGGCAGCGCGCTGGCCTACGACGGCCCCACGAGGGACGAGATCATCCCCCAGTTCCTGGGCGAGTGCGCCTTTGCCGGCGGGGTGTACGCCCTGCCCTACATGCGCTCCACCGAGGCGCTGTACATCAACAAGGACTATGTGGAGGCCCTGGGCTATGAGGTGCCGGACGTACTGACCTGGGATTTCATCTGGGAGGTCTCCGAGGCGGCCACGAAGAAGAACGCCGACGGCACCTTCGCCGTGAACGGCCAGAAGGTGATGATCCCCTTCATCTACAAGAGCACCGACAACATGATGATCCAGATGCTCAGGCAGCTGGACGCGGGCTACGCCACCGAGGCGGGCGAGATCCAGCTGATGAACGACACCACGAAGTCGCTGCTGCTGGAAATCTCCGGCCACGCCAAGAGCGGCGCGTTCTCCACCTTCAAGATCTCCAGCTACCCGGCCAACTTCCTGAACGCGGGCCAGTGCATCTTCGCGGTGGACAGCACCGCCGGGGCGACCTGGATGGGGAGCGACGCGCCGCTGCTGGACATCAGCGAGGACGCGCTGGTGAAGTTCGAGACCGCCGTGCGCATGGTGCCCCAGTTCGACCCGGAACACCCGCGGATGATCTCCCAGGGCCCCAGCGTGTGCCTGTTCAACAAGAAGGACCCCCAGGAGGTGCTGGCGAGCTGGCTGTTCATGCAGTTCCTGCTGACCAGCGACGTGCAGATCGCCTACGCCCAGACCGAGGGCTACGCCCCCGTCACCAGCAAGGCCCAGGGCGACGCCGCCTATCAGGACTACCTGAACAGCGACGCCGGCGACGCGCTGCACTACCCGGTGAAGCTGGAGGCCTCCCGGCTGCTGCTGGACAACACCGGCAACACCTTCACCACCCCGGTGTTCAACGGCTCTACGAGCCTGCGCGACGCCGCCGGCCAGCTGGTGGAGGACGTGAGCAAGGCCGTGCGCCGCAAAAAGACGGTGGACGGGGCCTACATCGACACCCTCTTTAAGTCCGTCACCGACATGTACGAGCTGAACCAGCCCAAGGGCGGCGAGGACACCCCCCGCGACCTCGGCCCCCTGCCGACGGGGTCGAAGGTGCTGCTGGGGAGCCTGCTGGCGGTGTGGGTGATATTGGGGGCTTATGCGATTGCGGGGAGGAAAAAAGAGAAGGAGTAAAGGCAGTGCAGCGGCTCCGCGTTTTGCGGGGCCGCTGCATTTATGGTAAGACTTTACACTCATTCCTTCTGTCCCAATTAAGCGCCAACTACTGTTTCCTTATCGCAGTACTCACGCAGCACAGGAATATCTTCATGAACGATCTCCCATGCCGTATCAGCGTCCACTGAACCATAGTTGTGTGCAATGATGTTCCTAAGCGCCTTGATCTGCCGCCAAGGCATCTGTGGATGCTCATTCCGATATTCTTCGCTCAGATGCCCTGCCAGTTCTCCTATTTGCAGCAAGCACATTGCCACAGCATTGCGATACACAAAATCGCCTTGGAAAGCACAGGCATCATCACCAAATCGCGCAACCGTTGCTTCAATCTGTACACAATAGCTTTGGATGTGCCGAAGTATGCTCAAATCTCGCTCATTTCCGCTCATACATCAGCTTCTCCTCTCCACGAATCGAAGACAAAAACGCTTCGTCCAACGCTGAAGTCGACAGCAAATCCACCCTTGTATTCAGCGCATCCTCCAAATCTGTCAATAAAAAAGCCATTTGCAGACCGCGGACGCTGCCCCTGTCTATCCTCAAATCAATATCGCTATTGGGAGTGTTCTCTCCCCGCGCATAGGAACCAAACAACGTCATACGTTCCACGCCGTGACGCTGGGCTATGGGCGCAACAATTCTTTGAATCTCAGATACGGAATACATAGCTATCCCCCAGTTCCATTGACGAAGCATCCGTTTACGCATCCATTATATCAAAGCATCTAGCGGTGGTCAACTGGGTTTTCTGCATGTAGTCACCAAGACAGGGAGACAGCTCTTTTGTCCTTGTTGTATTCTCGCATGGAAGAACCTCCCCCTTGTCTTTGGAAACGGCTCTTCTGTCACATTTTGTCTATTTCATGCCTATGGGTTCGAAGACCAGCTTCATTTTCATCCCCATGCCGTCCGCCAACCGCCGCAACGTCCGGATGGAGGGATTGGCGGTTCCATTTTCAAGTTTGCTGATATCCGCCTGATCGATTCCCGTTCGCTCAGCCAACTCCTTTTGCGTCAATCCGCTCTGTTTCCTCGCATCGATCATCGCCTGAATGATATCGAATTCAGATTCCAGAGCATCATATTCCCGCTTGAACTCAGGATCCTGGAGCTTCATATTCCTGTATTCATTGAATCTGCTCATGTCAGTCCTCCTATAAATCGTATGACCTATCTGCTCAAATACTCCTTCTTATAGGCCTTGGCGCGCTCGATCTCTCTGGGCGGTGTCGCCTGCGTCTTTTTAATGAAGCCGTGGGTCAATATTGCGTTCCCACCATCAAAGAAGAAATACATCACCCTTGATATATTATTGCCAACCTGTGCCCTTAATTCAAAAATGCCATCTTCAATGTGCTTTGAATACGGTGCCCTTAGTTCATTCCCATTTCTTTCCAGCAGATCAATTGTACGCATCATCTTTGCCTGCATCTTCTTATCCAATGATTCCAAAAACGCTTCTGCTGGATAACTGCCATCGGGAAGATCATAAAATTCAACATTGACTTGCGACAATCGATCATCTCCCTACATACTCATGCCGTCATGAATATTATATGGGATATTTCCCATATTGTCAATACGTAGTCACCGGGGACGGTTCTTGTTGACTCCTTCCCAATCATCGAAAAACTGCCTTCACATCTTGTGGAAGAGTCAAACAGAACCGTCCCAGATGACTTGCAGACATGTACGAGCTGAACCAACCCAAGGGCAACGAGGACGCCCCCCGCGACCTCGGCCCCCTGCCGACGGGGTCGAAGGTGCTGCTGGGGAGCCTGCTGGCGGTGTGGGTGATACTGGGGGCCTACGCGATTGCGGGGCGGGGAAAAAAGGAGGCGTAATGCATCCTCAAAAACGAGGAATTCAAAGCGCGTAATCACGCAAATCGTGGAAAATGGTATGTTTTTAATCGATTCATTGACAGAAAATACCTTCAAATGTTACTATGTATTTACATAACGGCAGCTGTTCAGAGTATCTAATGATTGCTTAAAAATGAGAAAAACGACACACGCAAGGGAGGAATTCAAACATGTTGACTGCGAAGGAGAATATGCGCGAAGTCATACGGGGTGGGAATCCCGATCGCTTCGTCAACCAGTACGAGGGTATTTCCCTTCTGTTCCATCCGTTCCTGCTGGCCTCTCCGTTGATGAAGAAGGGCGATCCGGATACGGTCAATGCCTGGGGCGTCACCAATTCATTCCCGCCCAACGTACCCGGCGCGTTCCCGGTACACACGCCGGACAAGATCGTGGTTAAGGATATCGAGCACTGGCAGGATTACGTGCATGCGCCGTCCCTGAAATTCCCGGATGAACTCTGGAATATCTGCAAGGACATGTATGCGGCCGTGGACGGCACAAAGGCCTACAAAGCCGCCTTCGTGGCGCCGGGCCTTTTCGAACAGAGCCATCATCTGTGCAGCATGGAAGAGGCCTTGATGAACTACATGGAATACCCCGATGAGATGCACGACATGATCAAGTATCTCACCGACTGGGAGCTGGAGCTGGCCGAGGGCATCTGTTCGAACCTGCATCCCGACGCCATCTTCCACCACGACGACTTCGGCAGCGAGCGCAATTCGTTTATGCGCCCGGCGGTTTTCGAGGATTTCTTCCTGGACGCCTATAAGCAGATCTACGGCTACTACCACAGCCACGGCGTGGAGCTGGTCATCCACCACTCCGACAGCTATTGCGCCAACCTGATTCCCATCATGATCGAGATGGGCATCGACGTGTGGCAGGGCTGCATGCACACCAACAATGTGCCGGAGCTGATCAAGCAATACGGCGGCAAGATGACCTTCATGGGCGAGATCGACAACAAGCAGGTGGACTTCGAGGGCTGGACCTACGCCGACTGCGAAAAGGCGGCCCTGAACGCCATCAACACCTGCGGCGCAGCCGCCAACGGCAAGTACTTCATCCCGTGCATCACCCAGGGCGGTCCGGGCAGCCTTTATGAGGGCACCTATAAGGGCCTCTGGGATGCCATCGACAAGTACAACTGTGAAAAATTTGGTCACAAGCAGGCGGATATTGAGGCGGCCCGTCTGCCGATCAGCATCATGTTCTAATGACGACCCTGCGCTGTCGCATTGCGGTTTACCCATATAACGCCGCGAGCTGTGCGCATATGAAAGGAGATAATCCCAATGACCCTTGAAAACATCCATGATCTGGTATGCAACGGCAAGACCCGCCTGGTTCCCGGCGCGGTGAACGAGGCCCTGGACGACGGCATCGCCGCCGCCGACATCCTGAACACCATGATCGAGGCCATGAGCGTGGTCGGCGATCGCTTCTCCAGAAACGAGATCTTTGTGCCCGAGATGCTGGTGGCCGCCAAGGCCATGAAGAAGGGCGTCGACGTATTGAAGCCCCACCTGGGCGACGGCGGCGTGGGCAGCATGGGCAAGATGATCATGGGCACCGTGGCGGGCGACCTGCACGACATCGGCAAGAACCTGGTC
>CACWZI010000112.1 GCA_902765305.1 uncultured Eubacteriales bacterium | reverse complement strand
AATCCCGTGGCCGAAGGCCTAGCGAAGCGTTAAGGGATTTGCACCACCCCTAAAACCTAACCCCTAAAACCTAAAACCTGAATACTGATTTATCGAGCTCTGCTCGACAAATCAGTATTTGCATGCGACCGAACAGTTACGCGTAGCATCAGTATTCCAGCAGCTCGGGATGCGTCTCGATATCGTAATCGCCCTTCCACTGGGCGCACAGCTCCAGCAGCCACTCGTTCTGGTAGTATTGCAGGACGCTGGCGTTCAGCTGCTCCTGCTTCTCGTCCGTCAGCACGTGGTTCCCCGCCGACGTAAGTGGTGGCCGCCACCGCCAACTTCTGGAAGGCTGAGACCAGCGCGGTCACGGCGTTCTGCATGCGCTTCTCCAGGGCCTTGGCCGAAGCGGTGGCAAACTTTGGATAGTCCAGCGTGATCTGGCGGATGTAACGATATCCTGCACGCCGGCCTGCCTCTCCTCGTCCGACACCGCCTCGCCGGTGATGGTGCTGGCCACGTCCAGCGCGGAATCCAGCGAGCCCTGCACCACGCTCAGCGGATAGCTGAATTGACCCACCCGCACCACAATGGGGTCCTCTCCTGTCGCCTTGGCATGGGCCGGCAGGCACAGCGCCAGAATGAGCGCAATGACACTGGACAGGCTTCAATGGTTGTCTTCGAGGGCGGATTCATGCTATAATACATTCAGTTTTTTACCAGGAGGCGCCCCATGGCAGTCAGGAATACAAAGCGCAGGGAAGAGATTATGACCGTCGCCTACAGGATGTTCGGAGAGGAACAGTATGACAGGGTATCTCTCAGCGACATCGCCAGGGCTGCCGGCATCAATAAATCGCTGCTCCAGCATTATTATACCCAGAAGATCGAGATCGTGAAGACCATGCTCAACGAGCTTCTGGACACCTCGTCCGCGTATATGGATACGCTCGGCTTTCGGGATACGGAGATGTTCCAGGGCATATCGGATTTCAACATGCTGTTTTTCAAGGGCGTCGCCGGCAACTACAAGCTGCGTCAGTTCCTGCTCTCCTCCGTGAGACAGCCGGAGTGCCTGGACGCGTGGGTGGAGACGATCTGCAGCTGGCTCAGGCGCTACTGCGGCGAGAACACCTTTTCCTACCGGCAGCTGAAGACCGCCATCGTCTTTGCCATGGGCGGCACCATGCACCTTTTCCTGCACCAGGACGAGCTGGACATCAGCTACCGCCAGTTTTGCAGCGTTCACATCCGGGCCATACTCGGCCTTCTGAACTACGCGCCTGCGCAGATCGAGGCCATCATCGCCGAGACGGACCGGCGCATCGACGGCATCGACGCAGAGGGCTTTTTAAGGTACTGCGAAGCCAATGTGGCGTGGCTCTCCCTCTGAATGATAGTAATGGTTCAATTGGAATCTTGTCGTGACTACTGCGTTCGCCCTGGTTCAAGGCGGGGTGGCGGGTTGCACGGGCGGGTGTGAAGTGGTATAATCATACCGTTGCAGAACCCAACGACCGGAATGGAGGTAATTATGTCTAAACCAACCAGCTTAATGGGCGTCGTTCCGGCGTCTGTCACCCCCTTTGACGGGCAGGGGAAGGTGGACGCTCAGGCGCTGCTGCGCCTTTTGCGGTGGAACATGGCCCAGGGGGCGGAGAGCTTCTTCATCGGGGGAAGCTCTGCGGAGTGCTTTTTGCTGACCTACGGCGAGCGCGTGCAGATGTTCATGGCTGCGGCGGAGTTGAAGGACGAGGTGTTCCTGACCGCCCACGTGGGAGCCATCGGCACTGACGAAGCGGTGGGCTTCGCCAGGGAGGCCGCTGCGCTGGGCTTCGACGCCATCGCCGCCACGCCGCCCTTCTACTACGGCTTCGGCAGTCGTGAGGTGTACGCCTACTACGCCGATATCGCCCAGGCCGCGGGCATGCCGGTGCTGATCTACAACTTCCCCGGCAACACCCACAGGCCCTTCAACCTCTCCGACCCGGTGACGCAGAAGCTCTTTAAGAGCGACTTCATAATGGGCGTCAAGCACACCAACCAGGAGGTCTACCAGCTGGAGCGGATCAGGGCGCTGAACCCGTCCCTTACCCTGATGAACGGCTTCGACGAGACCATGGTGGCCGGCCTGGCCCTGGGCGCGGCGGGCAACATCGGCAGTACCTTCAATTTCATGTATCCCCACTACAAGCGGATCTACGACCTTTTCCAGGCGGGCCGCACCGACGAGGCCCGGGTGTTGCAGGTGAAGGCCAACAACATCATGGACGCCCTGTGCGCGGTGGGCCTGATTCCCGCCATCAAGTGGGTGCTGAACGACATGGGCGTGCCCGTGGGCGGACCGAGAAGGCCCTTCATACCGATCACCGATGAACAGGGCCGGCAGCTGAAGGCGGTGCTGGAGGAGAATTTAGTCAATCGTTGACAATCTTAACATTGATGTCCCCGCTGGCGGTGCGGATCGCGAGTTTGGGCTGGTGGAGGCCCTCACGGGCGGCGGGATTGTCGTCGGGGAGGCGGACCTCGCCGCTGGCGGTGTTCGCGGCGATGCCGTAGCCGCATTCCAGCCGCGCCAGGCGCACATCCACGTCGCCGCTGGCGGTCTTGACGCGCGTCTTAAGGGCGATGCAGCGGCCCAGGGAGACGTCGCCGTTGGCGGTATCAATGGCCAGCGTGGGGTTGCACTCCACGGCCTTCAGGTCCACGTCGCCGCTGGCGGTATGGATCTCGGTGGCCGCCGCAGAGCCTTGGAACAGCTCGATGTCCCCCGAGGCGGTGGCGACGTACAGCGCCTCCAGGTCCGGCTTGCGCAGGGCGATGTCGCCGCTGGCGGCCTCGATGCAGCTCTCGCCGGCCACGGACAGATGGGTGGACGCCAGGTCGCCGCTGGCCAGGTGGACCCGCAGACCGCCGGCGACGCGCACGCCCTCCAGCCGCACGTCCCCGCTCCGGGTGGCGAGCTTCAGGTCCCCGCCGCAATCGAAGGTCCGAAGGGTCACGTCGCCGCTGGCGCTGTCGATGCCGGCCCCGCCGCCAAAGGACACGCCCTCGAGGATGAGGTCTCCGGCGCCGGCAGCGTAGCTGAACGCGCCGTCCAGAGGCGCAGGCAGGGTGATCTTCACGCGCTGGGCGGGGGAGGAGAGCAGGTGCAGCACCCGTTGCAGGCTGAACCGGGGGCCCTCCGGCGTCTTTTCCACGATCTCCATCACGTCGCCGTCCATGCGCCATTCAAAGCGGGCGGGGTCGGAGAAGCGCAGCTGGGCCGCCGCGCCGTTGTCCAGCGCGCCGCGGGCGATCGTCACGTCCGCGCTGTCCACCCGTATGCGCAGCCCGTTCAGCGCCGCCACGTTCTCGCCGGCGGGTTGGACTTCCGGGGCAACCCCTTCGGCGGCAGGGGCGGCATAGTCACGGGTCAGCGCCGCCGGGTCGCCCAGGGCGGCCACAGCCTCGGCCTCGGTAAGGCCCTCCTCCATGCGGTCGTCGATGATCTCGCCGTAGTACTCCAGCAGCCTGTCCCGCTCAGCCTCGCTCAGGCGGGCAGTCCGCTCGTTCAGCATCTCCAGAAATTCACGCTTGGTCATGGCCTTCTACCTCCGCTTCGATTTTGCCCAGCGCCCGCATCAGTACCCGCCATTCCTCCAGGAAGGCGTGGACCCGGGCCTCGCCGGCCTCCGTGATTTGATAGTACTTGCGCAATCGCCCGTTGTGCTCCGCCGAGCGCACCGTCACCAGTCCGCCCGCCTCCAGACGCTTCAGTATGGGGTAGAGCGTCGATTCCGATATATCGATCAGCTCGCCTACGTCCCGGACCAGGCGGTAGCCGTAGCTCTCGCCCCGCCGCAGCACCGTCAGCACACAGGCGTCCAATATGCCCCGCTTCAGCTGGACATCCATGGCAACACCCCCTTGACACATAATATTATACAATACATAGTATTGTGCGTCAAGAGGGATTTTTTGATTTATCTGCCGATTTGCAAAATTTATGGGAAAACAGGTTAAACGCCAGTTGCCTTTTATGCTAAATATGGATATAATAAAAGAATAGGGCGTATTTATGTCAGCGCGCGGGAAAGGAGGTTCGCCATGATCAACGAACTGCTTGCCATGGCCCCGGGCAAACCGTCCCAGGATTTTGTGCTGGAATACCTGAACAATTCCAGCTACGACGAGATGCTGGGCATCGACCTGAACGAGGACCGCTACAGGTTCATGTATAACATCGAGGGCAAGTACCGGATTCCCGCCACGGAGGGAAGTTACCGGAATTTCTACGACTACGCGGTGGACCACCTGGTGCACGAGGAGGATCGCCAGGCCTACGCCGATGTCATGGACCCGGACACGCTGCTCCAGCGCCTGGCGCAGTCGAAGCTGCCCGGGGTGCTGGACCTGCAGTACCGGGTGCGCGCTCCGGAGGGAGGCTGGCGCTGGGTGGAGCAGGTCGCGGTGGGCGGCGCGGTGAACAGGCTGCCCGAGGGCCTGGTGTACTGCTATGTGTACGACATCCAGAACATCAAGGACCGGGAGGCGGGCGTCACCCGGGTGCGCAGCCATGGCAGCGCCATCCACGACCCGCTGACGGGCCTTTTGCGGGAGAACGACTTCTTCAACGCCACCAAGCTGGTGCTGGCGAACCGCAGCATGAACTGGATGCTGATCGTCATCGACCTGGAGCAGTTCAAGCTGTTCAACGAGTGGTATGGCCGCAAGGCGGGGGACATGGTGCTCGCCCGCATCGGCAGCGGCCTGACCAAGGACGCCGAGGCCTGCGACGGCATCGCCGGCTACATGGGCAACGACGACTTCTGCCTGCTGGTGCCCGCCGGGCGCGTGGACCCGCAGCAGCTGTACGAGAACGTGCATAGGGTCATCGTGCGCTTCGGGGTGTCCATCGGCTTCCTGCCCTCCTTCGGAATCAGCTATTCAAACGGCAACACCTCGATACTGAACCTGTTCGACCAGGCCTCGCTGGCCTGCCAGCACGCCAAGCAGGACTTCAAGAACCGCATACGCACCTTCGACCCCTCGATGTACAACAAGACGGCGGAGGACTACCGCATCCTCTCCGACTTCCAGGACGCCCTGAAGAACGACGAGATCACCTTCTGGCTGCAGCCCCAGGTGCGGGCCTCCACGGGCAGCATCGTGGGCGCGGAGTCGCTGGCCCGCTGGATCAAGCCCAACGGCCAGATGGTGCCGCCCTCGGCCTTCGTGCCGGTGCTGGAGAAATACGGCTTCATCCCCGACCTGGACAAGTACATCTGGGAGGGCGTCTGCCGCTGGAGCCGCAGCTGCCTGGACCTGGGCCTGCCGCTGATCTCGGTGTCGGTAAACGTGTCCCAGGTGGACATCTTCACGCTGAACGTCACCGAGCACTTCTGTGCCCTCTTGAAGCGCTACGACCTGCCCCGCTCGGCGGTGAAGATCGAGATCACCGAATCGGCCTGCGGCGAGGATTCCCAGAAGGTCCGGGACACCGTGCAGCAGCTGCGCGAGCAGGGCTTCGTGGTGCTGATGGACGACTTCGGCAGCGGCTATTCATCACTGAACATGCTGCACGAGCTGAACATCGACATCATCAAGCTGGACGCCTACTTCCTGCACCTGGACAACACCAGCGACAGGAAGGGCATGCGCATACTGGAATCCATCGTGAACATGGCCAAGACGCTGACGCTGCCCATCATCGTGGAGGGCGTGGAGACCGAATCCCAGAAGGCGTACCTGATGAGCCTGGGCTGCCGCTACATGCAGGGCTACTTTTTCCACAAGCCCATGCCCGTCGGGGCCTTTGAGGCGTTGATTTCGAACCCCGAACGGGTGGACGACCGGGGCTTCGTGTTCAAGGCCAACGACCAGTTCCGCATCCGGGAATTTTTGAACGACGCCATCTATTCCGACGCGATGCTCAACAACATCATCGGTCCCGCCGCCATCTATGCCTGGCACGGCGACGCGGTGGACATCGTGCGCTTCAACCAGCAGTTTTTCGAGGCGGTGAACGTGCCGGACTTCACCGAGCGCATGGACAACATTCAGCGGTTCATGCCGGAGAAGGACAAAAAGCGGCTGTACGAGCTGCTGGACAAGGCCGACCGGGACCGCCTGAACGGGGCCGCCGGCGTGATGAGCTTCGCCCGGACGGACGGCGACTACGCCCGCTTCCTGATCCACTTCTATTTTTTGAACGAGACCGACGGCAGCAAGCGCTTCTACGGCGCGGCACGGGACGTGACCGAGATGGCCAAGCTGGGCAACCACATGGCCCTGCTCTCCCGCCACTCCTCCCGCAGCGTGGTGTTTCTGGTGCGCCAGCACGGCCACTACAGCTACGAGGTGGCCGCCCACGGCCTGGAGGCCACGATGAAGCTGACCAGGGACCAGTTCGAGGCCGAGCTGAACGATTCAAGCTTCTTCGAGCGAATTCCCGCCGAGAGCCGCAAGCGGCTGGTGCGCCTGAACCGCTCCAGCGGCGAGGACCGCCAGGGCTACTCCGAGGCCCTGACCCTGACCGCCGGCGACGGCGCCCCGGTGCAGCTGTTCCTGCGCGCCGACCCCGTCAACGAGCCCGACAGCGACGTGCGGTGGATCTATTCGATACGAAGGGCGGACCAGTAACTACTGATTTGTCGCGGAGCGACAAATCAGTAGTTAGGTTTTAGGTTATAGGTTTTAGGTGTTAGGGAAGGTAGAAATCCTGACGGATTTCTTTTAT
>CACWZI010000111.1 GCA_902765305.1 uncultured Eubacteriales bacterium | reverse complement strand
CCTGGGCTTCGAGCTGAGCGACAAATACCTGAAGCGGGCGGGGCTGGACTACTGGCACATGATGACCTACGAGGTCCATAAAAGCTGGGAGGCCTTTTGTGCCGCTTACCCCGACGCCGTGCTCCACTTCGCCACCACGAAGGCCCCCCGGGACTACTGCGCCGCGAGCTACGGCCCCGACGATTTCCTGGTGTTCGGCCGTGAGACGAAGGGCCTGGACGAGGACCTGCTGGCGGCGAACTACGCCCGCTGCGTGCGCATCCCGATGCGCCCCGACGCCCGCTCCCTGAACCTGTCCAACTCGGTGGCGATTCTGCTCTACGAGGCCCTCCGCCAACAGGGCTTCCCCGGTCTGAGCGGGGAGGGGCGCCTGCACCACGCGGAGGCGGCGGGGGCGTGGAAGGATTACGTATAGGAACTACCGCATGATTGGGTGGAGGTCTGACGAGAGGAATTTTGCCCAGGTTCAGCCTGCAAAAACCGCAGGTTACCTGGCGGGTAATCAAGGTTTTTGCAGGCTGAAGATGGGTGAAATACATCCGTCAGGTCACTGCCCACATTGTGCGGGTGTTCGTATAGGACCGTGTAAAGGAGAGAAGAGCCATGAAGCGATTGCTTGCCACACTGCTGTTTATCGCCCTGGCCGTCCAGGCGGCGTCCCTCAGCGCCTTTGCCGAGGTGGGAAGGGTGCTGTCTGACGAGGAGCTGGCCAGGGCCTATGCGCTGACGGGCCTTGGGGACCGTGAGGCCGTCTACCACAACGGCATGAAGCCCAATGCCGCGTGGAACGCCACGCAGCTGTCCGACTGGCTTTCGGACAGGCTGGACAACAACCTCTATAACATCGACGAGATTCTCTCCAGGGCGAATTACACACTAAACCAGCTCAGGGAAGACAACCCCGACGCCTGGCAGAAGTTCGTCGACGGCGGCATGTACGCCCGCGTTGAAGCCCTCACCGTGCAAGCCGAGGCTCTGCGCGAGGAACTGCGGCACTATCAGCAGCACCTCACGGAGTGCGCCGGGCTGATCGCCCAGATGACCTACGCGCTGGAGCAGGAGGACGCCCTCTACGATTCCGACCGGGTGCGCAAGTCGGCCCGCATCGAGCAGGCCATGGCCGAGATCGAATCGGACAGGGCTTACGTGCTTTCAAATGCGGACGCCTGGGAGGCGCAGATGGAGCAGCTTCGGCACTATCTGACCTGGGGCCCGACCGGCGAAGATGACGAGGACGAGCCCTTCGTCGGCGATCCCCTGTCCGAGCTGTTCACCGGTGGCGACATGGTGGCCAACACCGCCCCGGTGTCGACGGTCAACGCCTCGGGGTCGCGCCTGTCCCGCCTGGCGGGGGACGCGGGATATGCGGCCAACCCGGCGGACGCCGAGATCGTCGTCGTGTCCGACACGGAGATCGTCTTCGAAATGACGACCGAGCAGAACGGCAAGAAGGTTCCCGTGGAAGGCGTCGAATTGAAGATCATGGATCTCAACGCCTCGGCGACGTCGCCCTTATCCTTCTATACCGACAAACTGGGCTTGGTGCGGCTGCCCACCAACAAATTTGTCACCGACAAATACGACGTGATCCACCTGAAGATTCGCATGAACGGCGTCGCCAAGGGCTACCGCGATCTGGCCATCGACGACCTGGATCTGGATCTGGGCGAGATCTACCGCATCAACCTGGTGCCCCTGAGCGCCAGCAATAACGGGGCGGTGGCCAACGCCTCGGATAAGCCTTATCTGGTGTCCGCCCAGCTGGGCAGCAAGGACATCCTCAATACAGACTATGATATGATCTACTCCACCGCCAACACCTATGAGCTGGACGTGAAGGTGGAGGTCGCCGACGCGGCTGGCTACCCCGAACCGGTGCTGATCTGGTATGAAAATGTCGGCGGCTTCAAGGATCCCCAGAAGAAGACCATGAAGGCCACCGGTCATTCCGGCAATGTCTACACCTTCAGGGGCGCCTGGCGCTCGAAGTTCTCGCCGGAGGCCAAAGCGAAGCCCACCATCTCCTTTGGCGAGGCAAAGGGCGCCGTATCCTATACCACGCGGCTGAAATCAGTGCGCTCAGCCACCGACAAACCCCTCAACGAGGGCACGGGTCCAAACGGCGGCGTGTTCGGCAAGGTTCTGGGAAAGGGCTTTGGGATATCCACCGACATCCCCATCGGTGGCAGTGACAGCGACCACATCATTCATCTGGGACTGAACCTGCCGTTCAGCGAATACCTGCCCAAGCTGAACATCGACCCCGCCGGCTTTATCGTGATGTGGATCGGCAGCGATGTGCTGGGCGACAAGATCAGCAAGGAGAAGGTAAACTGGCAGAGCCGGGATCAGAAGGAATTCACCCGGGCCCAGAAATATGTGGAAAAGGAAGTGGGCTTTGCCAACTACATGTCCCAGGCCGACCTGGCCTTCGACTTTTATCGGGAGAAGGCCCACAAGTTCCTGTACAGCTCCACGATCAACATCGGCCTGTTTGCAACGGCCTCCGGCCGCTGGGAGTTGGACAACAGCGACCCGGACGTCAAGACAAAGCTCGTCAACCTCCGGGGTGGTTTCGGTGCGACGGCCACCTATGCTTTCGATTGGACATGGTCATATGCCGTCGGCCCGTTGCCCGTGTTCGTTGGCTTTACCTTTGGCGTGTCCGTAGGCTTTGGCCTGGAGTATGACCTCACATTCTGCTGGGTCAACGGCAGCTTTCAGAAATGGCAGTTCCGCTTCATAAGGGATCTCACCGTCAATATCAACCTGAACCTCGCCGCATACGCGGGCGTTGGGGTCAAGGGCTTCCTGGATATATACGTCAAACTGGGCGCCAACCTGAACCTGATGGTTCAGCTGTTCCTGGACGATACCGCCCCGAGCAGAGTGAAGCTCACCTACGGCGCTTCCTTTACCGTCGGCGCGACGCTGTTCTGGATCGATGCCAGATACATATGGAATTTCGCCCACGGCACACTGTATGATAATTATGACAGCAACAGCGCCAATCTGCTGGCACACTACATGAACGAACAGAAAAACGCCGGCACAGAGGTCCCTGTGCGCAGCCAGGAGCCTGACGACTACCCTGCGCTGGTTCCCAAGGCCAAAGCGCTGCTGACAAACCGGGAGGACGTCAGCGCGGGCATCAAGCTGTTGAACGCGGGCAAGCACAACTACATGTTCTTCCTGAGCATGGAAGACAGCGGCGTCACCCGCGTACACTGGAAGAACCTGTCCACCGGCAAGGAGCAATCCTTCAGCGAGGCGCTGAAGATATACCAGGAATACGACAGAGACAACTACTACTATTACACGGGCATTATGGAAGAAAACGACTGCGGCTTCGACGTCCGCGAGGTGGACGGCCTGGTGGTGCTGGTGGATTGCTACGTCGGCAGCTATGACGAAGACGGCTTCCCCCGCAACGGCCAGAGCGTGGTGATGGCGGTGCTGGAGCCCCAGGACGACGGCAGCCTGAGCGCCCGCTTCAACCGGACGACTGTGGCAGAAAGCAAAGAACTCACCCAATATACGCGCAAGTATCTGTTTGTCCGGGCATCTGATTCCTTCAACCCGCAGTACGATGAGTATAGTTCCATGAACGACCCGCAGATCACCGATCTGAAGGCCGTCTGGCAGGACCAGGGCAGGCGCGAGCTGATGGGAATCCGGCTGCGGGGCATTATGACCGAGATTCAGCGTTCGGCGGAAGACGGGGCCCGGGGCGTGACCTTCTTCGCCTGTACGGGCAATGACAGAAAGAGTGGGCTTCAGTTGATCGCCGACAAGCCCAGATTCATCTATCCCAACGAAGGCTATGAGCGCACCCGGCTTTTCGCGCTGCTGCGCAGGGGGGCCAACGAGCGATATGTCGACTACAGTCGGGGCACCGATTGCCCGGATTTCGTCGCCCTGAACACGCCCACTGCCGACAACAAGGGCGCGCCGGCTTTCATAGAGCTCTTTGAGGGCGGCATGAACAAAACCAAAGGCTGGTACTGGCACAAGACGGGCATCCCGCTGGTCAAAGGCGACATCCGCTCGATGCTGCTGTTCGATGAAACCAACGGCGTCACTCGACTGCTGTACACCCAGGCGGAGAAAAATGCCGACGGGGTGGAGCAGATCCGCCTGCACGGGCTCGTCCTGCAGCCTGCGGTGGACGATTCATCCAGAGACATCATGCAGGTCGATGTTCAACACATCGACTACGACGTGACGCTGCCCGGCGCTCAACTCTCCCTGGGCTACATCGGTAGCGTTCCATACCTGTTATGGTGGAGCGCCACGCCCAAGGGCAATGACATCGATAGCCTGATATGGCGGGTGTGGGGCGCCGCCATGGCGACCGATGCCAGCGCCGTGGACGACGCGCACGTGCTGGCCCAGTTCGAGCTGCCCAGGGTCCGCCTGGGCTCGAAGTACGTCGACTCAGTGCCCACAGACGTCCTGCTGACGGCCTCGGGCACCGGATACCTGGTCAGCCGGACCGTGCAGCCTAAAGATGGCAGCAAAAAGCACCTGCTGTCGGCCTACAGCTTTGAAGAGCAGCTGAAGGCCGTCGCCGACCCCCAGATCGCGCTGCCCCAGGCCACGGCGGTGAAGCCCGGCGACTTCGAGGACATCGACGTGGGCATCATGAACACCGGCAACATCGCCCTGGCCGGCTTCGACGTGGAGATGCGAGAGGTGGACAAAAATGGCAAGGAAAGCGGCATAGTCCAGACGGCCCACATCGACCTGATCCACCCTGAGAAGAATACCCTCACTATGCAGGGTAATAAGCAGGTTCTGAAGGGCCAGGCGGTGGCCCATCGGGTGGAGGACTGCGACTACAGCCCCCGCCAGAGGGATTTCATCGTGAAAAACGAGGCGCTGCGCTACAAGATAAACCTGGCTAAGGGCGTCGATCTGGAATCCATGGATCCCATCTCCCCCCAGAAGAGCACCCACTTATCCACGGATGTGCTCATGCCGGGCTCCCTCGGGGATTTCAGAACCACGTTCAAGATTCCCGACAACTGGAAGGGCGAAAAGAAGCTGCGCCTGCGGGTGAACAAGACCTATATCGAGTCCAACTGGCTGGCCAATGCCGCCAATGCCGCCGGTCTTCAGAGCAATGCCGCCGGCGAAGAATCCGTGCAACTGGTGTACGCGTTGAACCCGAATACCGGAAAGATGGAGCTTGAGGCCCCCGCCGTGAGCAACAGCGCTGCCAGCGCCGCCATCGCTTCCGGCATCTACCCCAACGCGGTTGAGGCCGGAGGCTCGGTGGATGTTGTCACCGTCATCCACGACATCGATGTGGACCACCGGGTCTACGCGGGTGTGGGCGGCGAGGATTGGGTGGACATCACCGTGCGCAACGCCGCCGCCACCGGCGAGGAACTGAAGCTGAGCTGCGCGGTATACCTGGACGGCGCAAACACCCCGAATTATGTGAATCTGCCCTACTATCGCACCGCCACCTCCACCCGCCGCACGCATACCATATCCATGCCCTTGAGGGCGCTGGTGGGCGACGTGACGGGGCACGAGCGGGCCCGGGTGGTGATCAATGCCGTGGGCGCGGAGGAGTGCGTGCTGGCCAACAACGAATTCACCGTCTATCTGGAAGGCGAGGACGCGCTGCGCATCCTCCGGCAGCCCGAGGACGCGACCGTCCAGAAGGGCGAGGACGTCTCCTTCACCGTGGAGGCCGCCGGCGGCACAAAGCCCTATAGCTATCAGTGGCAAATCCGCAATCCGAAGACGGGAGAATGGATGGACCTCGCGGGCTTTACCGACCCGGTACTGCGGCGCAGGGACGTGGAAGGGAAGTGGGACGGCGCGCGCTTTCGCTGCGTCGTCACCGACGCCACCGGCACGCAGGTCATCAGCCGCGAGGTCACCCTGACGGTGCGCGAGGAGGTTCCCACCGGCGATGCCAGCAATCTTCCGCTGTATCTGCTCGTCGCGTTGGCGGCCATCGGGCTGCTGGCGGGGCTGAGCAGGAAGCGGCGCTGGTCGCTGTAAGGGACTGTGGATCAATGATTCAGACATCCTGCTTGTCTGAATCCGCCATGCTGTGCGAATAATTTATAAACATGCTCTGAGTAGCGGCTGAATAATTCCCGCACCAATCAGGCGATGCTTTATCCGACATGTGTCTGTTGCATATTTCTTGATAACCCTCCAGGTAACCTGCGAAATCTGCAAGGCCGCCTGTCGGAAAATTCATCCGACTGCCTGGCGCTTGAATTAATCATCGTCTACCCAGCCCCTAGCCCTTGGCCCCTAACCCCCAGTCCCTAACCCCTAGCCCCTTAAATACAGATTTGTCGCAGCGCGACAAATCTGTATTCCCCCCTTCCCTTGTAAAACCCCGCCCGACGTGGTACAATATTCCCATAACCAAAACCTCAAAGGAGAAACGCCTATGATTTTAAAATCCACTGCCGAGCAGGTGCTGGCGGCGGCGCTGAAGACCGGGGGGGGACTTCGCGGAGCTGTTCTGCGAGGACCGGCGCTCCGGCGGCCTGGGCCTGGTGGACGGCCATGTGGAGAGCGCCTCCACTGTGCGCCGCCACGGCGCGGGCATCCGCGTCTACAACGGCTTGAACAGCGTCTACGTGCACACCAACGATACCTCCCTCACCGGCCTGATCTCCGCCGCGCGCAAGGCGGCTGACGCGGTGGAGGGCACGGGGGCGGTGGGGGACGTGATCCGACAGTGCGGCACCGCGGACCAGCCCATCGTGATCGTCAACGGCAGCGCGGTGCTGGGCCCGGGCGGCGAAACCTGGCACGAGCGCTTC
>CACWZI010000110.1 GCA_902765305.1 uncultured Eubacteriales bacterium | reverse complement strand
AAAAGAAATCCGTCAGGATTTCTACCTTCCCTAACACCTAAAACCTATAACCTAAAACCTAACTACTGATTTGTCGCAGCGCGACAAATCAGTAGTTACGCCTCCGCCTCCGCCAATGCGGCCAGGGCCTTCATGCGGCGCTCGGCCACGATGGGCTCCTCCACGAAGGGCACCACGCCCTTGACCGCGTCGGCGGGCTGGATGCGCGCGTCGCCGTGGTCGGTGTCCAGAAGCAGGTAGCGGCGGTTGCCCATGCCCAGCTCCTCCATGTAGGCCAGCTGGCGGTGGCCGTGGCGGGTGGAGATGCGCTCCCGCAGGGCCGCGCCGTCTTCGTCAGAGAGGGCGTAGATCAGGTCCACGCAGGCCTGGTCCAGGGCCAGTATGTCGGTGGAGGCGAGGATACCCACGTTGGGGGTGACCACCTGCTCGGCGATGCAGCCGGCGCAGTCGCAGTCAACGGACATGTTGCGCATCACGTTCACATAGGTGATCTGCTTTCCAAAGTGGTCCACGGTGGCCTTGGTGGATTCGCTGATGCGCTCCATCAGCTCCTCCTCGGCGATGGACCACTGGTCGTCGCTGCCCTCCCGCTGGTGGATCATCTTCTTGCCGATCCTGCCGTCGGCGCAGCCGATGCCGATGTTCTTGTTGCTGCCGCCGAAGCCGCCCATGGTGTGGCCCTTGAAGTGGGTCAGCACCACCAGCGAGTCGTAGTCTGGCAGGGTCTTGCCCACGGTCATGTGGTCGAACCACTTTCCGCCCACAACGGGCAGGTCCACGGTGCCCTCGGCGTCGGTGATGTCCACGGGGCAGAAGGTCCAGCCGTTGACCTTCAGGGTCTCGCGGTGCTTCTCGGTGGTGTCCCGGTCGCCCTCGTAGAAGGTGTTGGTCTCGACGATGGCGGCCTGGGGCAGGTCGTTCTTCACCAGCGCCTCCACCCACTGGTGGGGGATGATGTTCGGGCCGTACTGCTCGCCGGTGTGCAGCTTGATGGCGACCTTGCCTCGGATGTTGCCGCTGACCCGGGCATACAGCCTGCGCAGGCCCTCGGCGGACAGGTCGCGGGTGAAGTAGACGATGGATTCGTTGCCCCTGCGCTCGTCGTAGGGCACATAGCGCTCGCCGCCCAGGCCGGGTATGATGGTGGTCATGGATGAGTCCCCCCTATCGATGGCTTTTTATGGTATGATTGTAGCAGATTTTGGGCGGAAAGTAAAGGGCATGGACATTGTCAAGCCGCTTCCAAAATGGTATAATCCCTTCGGGTTATCCTTATTCACAGTACAGAGGTGCGGATATGGAAGATTATCCCTTTTTCCCGGTTTTTGTGGACCTGTCCGGCAGGCGGGCGCTGGTGGTGGGCGGGGGCAGGATCGCCGCGCGGCGGGTGAACACGCTTTCGCAGTTCTGCCCGAACGTCACCGTCGTCGCCCCGTCCATCCACCCGGATATCGCCGCGCTGGCCGCCCGGGGGCGGGTGAAGACCGTGGCGCGCGCCTATCGGGAGGAGGACCTGGACGGGGCGGAGCTGGTGCTGGCCTGCACCGACGACGGGGCGCTGAACGCCGCCGTCGCCGAGGCCTGCCGGGAAAGGCGCATCCCGGTAAACGACGCCAGCGACCGAAGCCGCTGCGATTTCCTGTTCCCCGGCATCGCCCGCAGGGGCCCGGTGGTGGCGGGCGTCACCGCCGGGGGAAGGGATCACGCGCTGGCCCGCCGCGCCACCGAGGCGGTGCGGCGGTGCTTGGAGAGGGTATTGGATGACGACGATTGAACACGAATCGAAAGGAAGAGGACCATGGCAGAGATACTGCGCAACGGCAACGTCTATCACCTCAGGAACGAGAAGGTCAGCTATGTGCTGATGGAAATGCCCGGCGGCACGCTGGCCCACCTGTACTTCGGCGCGCGGCTGGAGGGATTGAACGCCGCGAACCTGCTGCGCCGGGCGAACGTCCCGGCGGACGGCAGCTTCAGCGTGCAGGAGTGCGCCCTGGACCGGCTGCCCCAGGAATACCCGTCCTTCGGGCTGGGGGACATGCGGGACGGCGCGCTGGAGGTCGAAGGCCCGGACGGCAGCTGGGCCGTGGACCTGCGGATGGAAAAGGCCGAAATACTGGAGGAAAAGCCGGCGCTGGAGGGCCTGCCCGCCACCAGGGGCGAGGGGAGCGCGGCGCTGCGCGTCACCCTGCGGGACGGGCATACCGGCCTGGCGGTGATCCTGGATTACGCCGTCTACGACGACTGCCCCACCGTGACCCGCAGCGTCAGGCTCTTAAACGGGGGCGGCGCGCCGCTGAAGGTCACCCGCGCCCTGAGCCTGTGCCTGGACCTGCCGGACGACGGCTGGGAGCTGATCACCCTGCCGGGGGCCTGGGGACGGGAGCGGGTCGTCTGCCGCCGTCCGCTGGTCGCGGGCCACCAGGGCGTATCCAGCCGCAGGGGCGCCAGCAGCGCCCAGGCCTCGCCGTTCATGGCCCTGGTCCGCCCCGAGACCGCCCAGGAGGCGGGGGAGGCCATCGGCGCGACGCTGGTCTACAGCGGCAGCTTCCTGGCGGACGCCGAGGTCTCCCAGTTCGGCGCGACTCGCCTGATGATGGGCATCGGCGACGACGATTTCAGCTGGCAGCTGTTGCCCGGCGAGGCCTTCCAGGCCCCCGAGGCCGCGCTGGTGTACTCCGACGGGGGCATCGGCGGCATGAGCCGGGGCTTCCACGCGCTTCTTGAAAACCACCTGCTGCCCCGGCGCTGGATGCACAGGGCGCGGCCGGTGCTGCTGAACAGCTGGGAGGCCGCCTACTTCGACTTCGACGAGGAAAAGCTGCTGGACATCGCGAAGGCCGCCGCCGACGCCGGGGTGGAGCTGTTCGTGATGGACGACGGCTGGTTCGGCCACCGGGACGACGACACCACCTCGCTGGGCGACTGGACCGTGGATCGCCGCAAGCTGCCCCACGGGCTGGAGGGGTTGGGCGAGCGCGTGCGGGCGCTGGGCATCCAGTTCGGCCTGTGGATGGAGCCGGAGATGGTCTCGCCGGATTCCGACCTGTATCGCGCCCATCCCGACTGGTGCCTGCACATCCCGGGCCGGGAGGGCATACGCGCCCGCCACCAGCTGGTGCTGGACATGGGCCGCAGGGAGGTCCAGGATTTCGTGGTGGACGCCGTCTCCCAGACGCTGAAGGCCAGCGGCGCGGCCTACCTGAAGTGGGATATGAACCGCAACTTCACCAACATCGGCTCGGCGGCGCTGCCCGCGGACCGGCAGCGGGAGACGGGCCATCGCTACATGCTGGGGCTCTACGCGGTGCTGAAGCGGCTGACGAAGGCCTTCCCGGAGGTGCTGATCGAGGGCTGCGCCTCCGGCGGCGCGCGCTTTGACGCGGGCATGCTGTATTACGTGCCCCAGTTCTGGTGCTCCGACGACACCGACGCGCTGTGCCGGGTCCGGATCCAGTGCGGCACCACGATGCTGTTTCCGCCGTCCACGATGGGTTGCCACGTCAGCGCCGTGCCCAACCACCAGACGGGCCGTGTGACGCCGATGGAAACCCGCTTCGCCGTGGCCCTGGGCGGCAGCTTCGGCTACGAGCTGGACCCCCGCAGGCTGGACGACGCCGAGCGGGCGGCCATGCGCGGGCAGGTGGAATTCGCCAACCAGACCCAGCAGCTGCGCCTGTACGGACAACTCTACTGGCTGCAATCGCCCTTCGCGGAAAACGACGCGGCTTGGATGAGCGTGTCGCCGGATAAGCGCGAAGCCATCTTCACGCTGGTGCGCGCCATGGCCAGAATCAACGCCGTACCCCCGCTGGTTCGCCTGGCCGGGCTGGACGCCAAGCGGCGCTACCGCGTCATCGAGACCGGCGAGGTGTTCGGCGGCGACGAGCTGATGCGCGTCGGCCTGTGCTGCCCCCTCGCCAACGGCGACGCCGCGTCGGTGGTGTATACGCTGAAGGCGGAGGCGTGACGTTAATCTTGCACCCTTCATCGAAAGACGAAACTTTTGGGCCGGACAACTACTGATTTGTCGCACTGCGACAAATCAGTAGTTAGGTTTTAGGTTATAGGTTTTAGGTGTTAGGGAAGGTAGAAATCCTGCGAAGCGTTAAGGGATTTGCACCACCCCTAAAACCTAACCCCTAAAACCTAAAACCTGAATACTGATTTATCGAGCACAGCTCGATAAATCAGTATTTGCCAGCGCTTGTATTCGTCGCGGGACTGTTGTATAATAGAACCATCAAATCATAAGGGGAACGGAAAATGTTGAAGACGATCAATCGCATACTTTGTATCTGCCTCGCGCTGGCGCTGCTGTGCGGCGGCATGGCCTTTGCCGATGCCGGCGTGACAGTGGATTTAAAAACCAAATCAATTGATGAGATCATCGCGGGCATGTCCCTGCGGGACAAGCTGGCGCAGATGATGTTCTTCTGCCCCAGGCAGTGGAAGGAGGACGCCGCCTCCGACGCCCCGGCGGAAAACATCCGCGTGCTGAACGACTACACCCGGCAGTATATCGCGGATCACCGGTTCGGGGGCATATTGCTGTACGGCGAGAACTGCGGCGACGCGGAGCAGCTTTTGCGGCTGGTGGCGGACATGCAGCAGGCCAACCAGGAGGGCGGCGGGCTGCCGATGCTGATGGCCGTCGACCAGGAGGGCGGCAACGTCAGCCGACTGAGCTTCGGCACCAGCGGCACCGGCAACATGACCATTGCGGCCACGGGAAAAACGGAGAACGCCCGGGCCATGGGGCGCGTCTTCGGCGAGGAGATGGCCCTGCTGGGCCTCACTACCGACTTCGCGCCGGTGGTGGACGTCAACGACAACGCAGCCAACCCGGTGATCGGCGTGCGGGCCTTCAGCGACGACGCGGGCGTCGTGGCGGCATTCGGCTGCGCCTTCATGGCGGGCCTTCACGAGACGGGGACCATGGTCAGCCTGAAGCACTTCCCAGGCCACGGCAACACCGATGTCGACAGCCACACGGGCCTGCCGCTGGTGGACCGCTCTTTTGACGAATTGATGGCCAACGAGCTGGTGCCCTACAAGGCCGCCATCGACGCGGGCGCGGACATGGTGATGACCGCCCATATCCAGTATCCCCAGCTGGAGAGACAGACCTACACCTCGATCACCACCGGCGAGGCGGTCTACATCCCCGCCACGATGAGCAGGGCCATCATGACCGACCTGCTGCGGGGCGAGCTGGGCTTCGAGGGCGTGACCGTCTCCGACGCGCTGGAGATGAAGTCCATCTGGGACAACTACGCCACCGACGACATACTCTCGATGACCATCAATGCCGGCGTCGACCTGCTGATCATGCCGGCCGTGCGGGACAAGGCCATGATGGAGCAGATCGACGACCTGCTGGGCCGCGCGGTGACGCTGACGGAGGAAGGCGTGATCGAGGCGGCGCAGGTCGACGATTCCGTCCGGCGCATATTGGCGCTCAAGCGGAAGTACGGGCTGCTGGACAAAACGGATTTCACCGTCACCGACGCGGCTGTCGCCGCCGCGGTGGCCGGCTGCGGCAGCGCCGAGCACCGCCAGACGACCTGGAACATCGCCTGCGACGCGCTGACCCTGCTGAAGGACGAAAACGGCGCCTTCCCGTTGGACGTGAAGGAGGGGGAGAAGACCCTTGTACTGTTCACCGCCGCCAGCCGCGCCGGCGCGGCGGAGTTTTCCCAAAAGCTGCTCTCTGAAATGGGCGCGCTGCCGCAGGGGGCGACGCTGGAGGGGATGACTATCGAGCCGGATACCGCCGACGCATGCATGGAGGCGGCGCGGGCGGCGGACCACGTGCTGCTCGTCAGCCGCGCATGGGCCTCGGATTGCCTCGACCCTGCCACGGAAAACGGCTTCCCGGTGGGCGTTGTCAACCGGGTGATCGACGCGCTCCACGCCGCCGGCAAGGGCGCGGTCGTCATCAGCTGCCAGCTGCCCTATGACGCCGCCTGCTATCCCGGGGCGGACGCGATATTGCTGTCCTACGGCTCCGGCCCGATGAAGACCATGCCGCCCGAGTCCGGCGAGGGCAGTGCCTGGGTGCCCGACCTGCCGGCGGCCATCTGCGCCGCCTTCGGCGCCGTAAAGCCCCGGGGCAAGCTGCCCGTGAGCCTGCCGAAGCTGGACGAAGCGTATCATCTGACCGATGAAATCCTCTATGCAAGGCAGGTCGAATAGACCATGTTCCAAGAAAGGCGAACGCGCGTATGAATAGACTGATCGTGATAGAGGGCCTGGACGGTTCGGGGAAGGCGACCCAGGCCAAGCGGCTGGCGGAGGGACTTGCCGAACAGGGCAACAAGGTTCGGCAGGTCAGCTTTCCCGATTACGACAGCCCCAGCAGCGCGCTGGTGAAGATGTACCTTGCGGGGGAATTCGGTGACAGGCCCTCGGATGTGAACGCCTATGCCGCGTCGACCTTTTACGCGGTGGACCGATACGCCTCCTTTATGAAGCACTGGCGGCAGGACTATGCCAAGGGCATCGTGATCGCGGACCGGTATACCACCAGCAACGCCATTCACCAGTGCAGCAAGCTGGAGCAGGGGGAATGGGACGGCTTCTTGCGGTGGCTGTTCGACCTTGAATACAGGAAGATGGGGATCCCGCAGCCGGACCTGGTGGTCTACCTGCGGGTCGACCCCGAGGTCTCCCAGGCGCTGATGCTGTCCCGCTATGGCGGGCATGGGGAGCGCAGGGACATCCACGAGAAGGACCTGGACTACCTGCGCCGCTGCCAGAGCGCGGCGGATTACTGCGCCCGACGCCTCGGCTGGACGGTCGTTGAGTGCTGCGAGGGTGGGGGGATGCGCGCCATCGAATCCATTCAGGACCAGATCATGGGGCTCGTCGGACGCTTGTGGGCCTGATCAATCTGCCTTGCCCGAGCCTTTCCCCACCTTTAAAATGATGTGAAAACGATTGCAAAACAATAGGGCGCGTTGTATAATATACCGGTATATATGCTTAAATCGGAATAGGAATACGCGGCGCGCGGCAGCGTGCGCCGATTGAACAAATGAATGGGCATATGAATAGAGAGAGCAAGGCGTTCAAAAACCTGGCGTACGCGCTGGAAACGCTGTTTCTGGCGCTGACGGGCCTGTATCTGCTCTACAGGACATCCAATTCCACGACGTTTCACCTGGTGTGGCCGTCGCATTTTGAAGAGTATCTGATGTGCGCGATGGCGGCGACGGCTGTCGCGCGCTTGTTCACATGCGGCCTGCCGGGAAAGAAGACGCTGGCGGCCTTGGCGCTGGCGCTGGTCTACGTACTGGTATATTGCAATGATGGCTACCGCTTTTTGCTGTTTCTGGCCATAACCACCGTCGGCCTTGCCGACATCGACTACAGGAAGATCCTGAGGGTTTATCTGCTGTTCGTGGGGGCGTTCTATGCCGTAACCGTGCTGTCGGGCATGATGGGCTTGATCACCAATTTCGTCACCGCCCGGGCCGGTCGAGGCATTCGAAGCGCCTGGGGCGTGAGCTATTACACCGATTTTGCCTCCCTGGGCCTGTTCCTGCTGATGGGGCTGTGGATTGCGCGCGGAAGGCTGCCTGACTGGTCGATGCTCGTATTCTGCGCCGGCTTCATGTTCCTGTCGGCCTGCATCGCCCACAGCAATACCAGCACGATCTGCGCGGGACTGCTGATGTTGGCGATACTCTATCACGGCTTCGAGCGCCGGGTCGTCGAGGCAAGGAGAGGCCTGCGCTGGATGAAGAGGGGGCCGGAGTTGTTTGCGACCTTTGGCTTTCCGCTGCTGGCGCTGTGCATGTTCTTCATGATGCTGCTCTACGCGAAAAAGCTCGACGTCGGATACAGGCTGAACGACCTGCTGTCAACCCGGCTGATGCACGGGGTATCCGCCTGGAAAGAATACGGGCTGAAGCCCTTCGGAACTCCCTTTGAGCAGCGCGGCAACGGCTTTTCCACCTTCCCGCCCAACACCTATCGCTTCGTGGACAGCACCTATGCGCTGGTGCTGCTGCGCTATGGCTGGGTGACGTTCCTGGCGTTGTGCCTCTCCTGGGGTTATACGGCGCTGAAGGCCCGGCGTTGCGGCGACCGGCGATTGCTGCTGGTCATGGGCATCATCGCCGTGCACGCCTTTTCGGAGCACCATTTCATCGAAAGCCACTTCAACATACTTGTGACGATGCCGCTGGCCGCCTATCCGCCGGCTGAGCCGGAGACGTCGGTCGTCCGTTCCGATCGGGTCAGGACCTCGACAGTGGCTTGGACCGTCACCGCGCTGCTGTTTGCGCTGGGGGCTTATGCCTTCGGTCCCATGATGCTGTCGCGGCTGAAGACGGCGCTGGAGCTGATGCACTACGGTCACGGCTCCCACGCGCTTCGGCTGGTTTGCGTGATGGGGGTCGGGGTGTTCTTTCTCTGCCTGAGCGCATGGGCCGTGAGCGCCATCCTGAAAGCCCTGTTGGGCAGGACGGGGATGCCCGCCTGCAGGCGCGGGCTGGCGGCGCTGCTGCTGTGCGCGGTCGCGGGGACTGGCGCGTGGCTCTACACGGGAAGGGTTATCAACAGTCTGGGCGCGGAATGCGCGCCGATGGTTGAATCGGACCGGCGGGCGCTGGAGATGGCCGTGCGCTCGGCGGAGGGTCGGGTTTACGCCGGTGTGTTGCCCGAGGTTTATGTCCGCGCAATTGACGGACTGTCCTATGCCGCGTATTTCGAGGACGACCTGTCCAGGCTTCGTGGCGCCACGGTGCTGATGCCGGCGGAATCGGAACGCGGTCCCTTCTTCGACAACGGCTTTCTGTATGTGCCCATATCCGACGCCCACGCCCTGTACACCGGGGACCGGGCGGTGGTCGAGGCCCTGCGAGGGGCGGGCTACCGCGCCACAGGCTATTACAGCAGTTTGCGTACCGTGGACCTGGCGGACGCCGCGACGCTGAACGGCCTGGCATGGGAGCACGAGCGGGGCGTCCGGCTGGCCGGCGCACAGGCTTTGAAACAGTGCCCCTGGGAGAATCTCTACGGCGGCGATTACACGGTGACCTGGACGCTGGCGCTGCCGGAGGGCGTCGAACAGCCAAGGGACGGCGGGATATGCACGCTGAGCGTGACCACCTACAAGGGTGAGAGGGTAATCGTGGAGCGGGACGTCAGCGCCGGGGAGTTCGACGGGGAAGGCCGACTGACCGTTTTCGAGCGCTTCTGGATCAACGACAGCAGGAACGTGGCCTTCGAGGTGAGAACCCGGACTGGCGCGACGGTGGATGTCAGGGACATCCGCTACTTGCGCACCCCGGATTACGACGTACACACCTTCTACGACCAGAAGCTTCGGAAGGCAAGGGATGAGTACTACGACGCGGACGGACGGCCAGTCCTTTGCCAGGAGGGGTGGTTTGCCTGCGACTACAGCTACGACCGGCAGGGCAACGTCGCCTGTACGCGCTATTACGACTGCGACGGCAAGCCGACGCTGACCGCAGATGGCTATGCAGAGCGCCGGTGCGATTTTAACGCCCGCAGGCAGCTCGTCCGGGAGGCCTACTATGGCACGGACGGAACGCCGATTCTCTCTGCCCAGGGCTACGCCGTTCGAGAGAGGGAATATGACGACGCGGGCAACAACACTGTCGAGCGGTATTATGACCTGGAGGGACGACCGGTGCTTTCGGCGAAGGGCTATGCCGAGATCCGCTATGAATACGACGAGACCGGCAAGGTGATCCGCGAGGCCTATTATGGGGTCGACGGCGCGCCGGTTCTTTCGGACGGCGAATACGCCTCGGTGGAGTATGAATACGGCGCCGACGAGAATCAGCCGACGGCGACACGATACCTGGACGAGGCCGGCAAGCTGGTCAGGGAATCGGTTGACGACGACGGAAGCGCATGATTCACGGGGAGGTCTGTCCAAGCGAATCAATTACGATTACGAGCCGGAGATCATCCCCTTATCGCCTGGGCATAAAAGCAGGGAACCCACCGGAGCGCGCTCCGGTGGGTTCCTGTTACGCAGGACGTTTTGATGATCAACCCGGCTGCTTGCCGATGTAGGCCAGGATGCCGCCGTCCACGTACAGCACATGGCCGTTGACGAAGTTGGAGGCATCGGAGGCCAGGAACACGGCGGGGCCCATCAGGTCCTCGGTGGTGCCCCAGCGGGCCGCTGGGGTCTTGGCCACGATGAACTGGTCGAAGGGATGGCGGCTGCCGTCGGGCTGGCGCTCGCGCAGCGGGGCGGTCTGGGGCGTGGCGATGTAGCCGGGGCCGATGCCGTTGCACTGGATGTTGTGCTCGCCGTACTCGGAGCAGATGTTCCGGGTCAGCATCTTCAGGCCGCCCTTGGCCGCCGCGTAGGCGGACACGGTCTCGCGGCCCAGCTCGCTCATCATCGAGCAGATGTTGATGATCTTGCCGTGGCCCTTCGCGATCATGCTGGGGATCACGGCCTTGGCCACGATGAAGGGGGCGACCAGGTCCACGTTGATGACCTTGGCGAACTCCTCGGCGGGCATCTCGCACATGGGGATGCGGCGGATGATGCCGGCGTTGTTGACCAGGATGTCCACAACGCCGACCTCGGCCTCGATCTGCTTCACCAGCGCCTGCACCGCGGCTTCGTTGGTCACGTCGCAGACATAGCCGTGGGCCTTGATGCCGGCCGCTTCATAGGCCTTCATGCCCTTGTCCACCAGCTCCTGGTTGATGTCGTTGAACACGATGGTCGCGCCGCTCTGGGCGTAGGCGGTGGCGATGGCAAAGCCGATGCCGTAGCTCGCGCCGGTGATCCAGGCGATCTTGCCCTCAAGGCTGAAATTCTTCAAAAAATCGTTCATGATGATCTCCTTTGCTGGTAGGTTTTTAGCCACTTGTAAAAGACGAGAAAGCCCGCAAATACAAGTGATTTTGATACATTTATCAACTGATTTTTCTCCACTTTTGCTGTATAATATCAGTACAC
>CACWZI010000109.1 GCA_902765305.1 uncultured Eubacteriales bacterium | reverse complement strand
CGAAGCGTTAAGGGATTTGCACCACCCCTAAAACCTAACCCCTAAAACCTAAAACCTGAATACTGATTTATCGAGCACAGCTCGATAAATCAGTATTTGTACGCGACTGAACAGTTATTATTTCTCGATCAGCTGGGTCAGCAGCGCGTTGCTGCGCTTCAGGAAGTCCACCATCCGGTCGGCCACCAGGGGCTGGCGGGCCATCTCGGCCAGGTCGGCCACCTGGGCGCAGACGGTCTCGGTGCGCTCGTTCTCCTCGGCCGCCTGCAGCCACTTCACCAGCGGATGCTTGTCGTTGAGCACCAGGGTGCGCTTCTCGGGCAGCTTCATGTCCATGCCGCCCCAGCGGCTGGACATCTCTGTGAAGCGCCGGTTCTGCTCGTCCACGGTGATCATCGAGATCAGGGCGTCGTCCTTGAAGGGCTTCAGCTGTACCTCCACGGTGTCGTCGCCCATCGCCTTGCGGAACAGGCCCTCCAGCTTCACGCGGGCGTCCTCGCTGACCTCGCCTTCCTCGGTGAGGCTGTCGGCGGCGGCGTCCACGCGCTTGAAGCTGACCTTGCCGTCCCGCTCGGTGTACTCCAGGAAGCTTATGAAGTTGTTGTCGATCAGCGTATTCAGCAGGATCACGTCCCGGCCCTGGTCGTTGTACAGCTTGATCATCTGGGCCTGGCGCTTTTCGTCGCTGGCGTAGTAGACCACCTTGTCCTCGCCGTCCGGGCAGTTCTTGTTCAGGTACTCGTCCAGGGTGACGTATTCGCCACCGGTGGTCTTGTAGATCAGGGCGCTCTTGACGCGGTCGTAGAACTTATCGTCCTTGATGCAGCCGTACTTCACGAAGGGATGGATGTCGTCCCAGTAGCGCTGGTAGTCCTCCCGCTTCGTGTTGAATTCGCTGACCAACCGGTCGGCCACCTTGCGGGTGATGTAGGCGGCCATCTTCTTCACGTAGCCGTCGTTCTGCAGGAACGAGCGGGACACGTTCAGCGGCAGGTCGGGGCAGTCGATGCAGCCCTTCAGCAGCAGGAGGAATTCGGGGATGACCTCCTTGATGTTGTCGGCCACGAACACCTGGTTGTTGTACAGCTTGATGACGCCCTCGCTGGCGGTGAACTCGTTCTTGATGCGGGGGAAGTAGAGTATGCCCTTCAGGTTGAAGGGGTACTCCGCGTTCAGGTGGATCCAGAACAGCGGCTCCTCGTAGTCGTTGAACACCTTGCGGTAGAATTCCTTGTATTCCTCGTCGGTGCACTCGTTGGGCCGCTTCATCCACAGCGGATGGGTGTCGTTGATTTGCTGGGGCTCCGGCGCCTTCTTCGGCTCCTCGCCCTCCTTGGGTTCCTCGGGCTTGACGACCTCGCTGACGAAGATCGGCACCGGCATGAAGGCACAGTGCTTTTCCAGCGTGCTGCGCAGCGTCCACAGGTTCAGAAAATCCTTGTCTGCCTCGTCGATGTACAGCGTGATGGCCGTGCCCCGCTCGGTGCGGTCCGAGGGCTCGATCTCGTACTCCATGCCGTCCTCGCTCGTCCAGCGCACGGCGGGGGCGTCGGAATAGCTCTTGGAGTCGATGACCACCTTGTCCGACACCATGAAGGCGCTGTAGAAGCCCAGGCCGAAATGGCCGATGATGCCCGCGCCCTCGCCCTTGCTGTCCTCGGTGTACTTGGTGATGAAGTCCGTCGCGCCGGAGAAGGCCACCTGGGCGATGTACTTGACGACCTCCTCCTCGGACATGCCGATGCCGTTGTCGATGAAGGTCAGCGTGCCCTTCTCCTTGTCGGCGATCACGTCGATGCGGTCCGGGGCGTCGTCGGCGGTCGCCTGGCCGTTGTTCACCAGCCAGCGGAATTTGCGAATGGCGTCGCAGCCGTTGGTGACCAGCTCGCGCACGAAGATGTCCTTGTCCGAATACAGCCACTGCTTGATGACCGGCATGATGTTCTCGGCGTTGATGGAAACGGTTCCCTTTGACATATTTCTACCTCCGAATTCCGTTCAAGCCGCCTTTTCATGAAGAAGGCAGCTGTTTAAACTGTGTTTACACGCTTAATTATAATCTGAATCGTTGGGTTGTCAAGGGGAATTTTAGCACTCGATGGCATAGAGTGCTGATAAATCTGTGTTACGCAACCCAAAATACATCCAATTCAACTGACGGTTGCTTGCAAACGGAGGTTGAATATGCTATGGTGTAAACAGGCGAAAGCCCATAGAAAGAATGACATCCGTAAGGAATGGAGGCGGAACAGATGATTGACAACATTCAAGTGGGAAAGACAATCGCAAAGCTGAGGCAGAACAAGAACATGACCCAGCAGCAGCTGGCTGCGGCGCTGAGTGTGTCGCATCAGGCTGTTTCCAAGTGGGAGACCGGAGCGGCCCTGCCCGACGTGCAGACGCTGGTGGCGCTGACGCGGCTGTTCGGCATCACCATCGAGCAGCTGTTGGAGGGCGAGGTGCTGGAGGATCGCGTGGAGCCCCCGAAGCCGGCTTCTCCCTTTGACGAGCCGATACAGAATATAGGTAACTTCGTCAACAACATCGTAAACGGACTCTTCCGGAACGACAGGAAGGATGCGGAGGACGACGGCGCCGAGAACGCCAATGCCGAAAAGCCTTCACAGGCCCAGGAAGCGGCGAACGCCGAGGCCCCTGAAGCCGGTGAGGCGGGCGAGGCGGGGCAGGAAGCCGGGCCCTTCGACGTGCAGACGCTGTACCAGATGGCCCCGTTCATGAGCAAGGCGGCCGTGGACGAGCTGCTGCTGGAGAATCGGGACAAGCTGACGCCGGCGGACATCGCCCGCTTCGCGCCCTATGCCAGCCAGGAGTGCCTGGAGAAGCTGATCCAGACCAACGACGCCCAGCTGGACTGGGACGTGCTGCGCAGGGTCGCCCCGTTCCTCAGGCGGGACATGGTGGACAACCTGGCCCGCACCGCGGCCAAGGGCAAGCGCACCGTCCGGCGCGCGATGGACCAGTCCGGCATCAATACCGATGATCTGGGCCGGACCGTGCAGGACGTGGGCCAGAAGATCGGCGAGGGCGTGGAGAGGGCACTGCGCAGGGCCAGCAAGCTGGGCGGCGAGGTGATGGAAGAGATGTCCTCGGCCATCAACGGCATGGTCGAGAGCGTCAGGGAAAAGCAGAGCCGCGCCGAGGCGCTGCGCAAGGCCGCCTGTGAGCGCGCCCTGCAGGACGAGAACTGGGAGTGGCTGGCGGAGCACGTGGGCGACATCAAGGACGAGGAGCTGCTGCGCCAGATCGCCCAGAAGGCCAACGGCCTGGGCATGCACGACTGGGTGCTGGAGCACCTGAACGGCTATGCCGATACCCGCACCATCGACGCCGCCATCGAGGCCGGCAACTGGGGCTGGCTGGGCGACCACGTCTGGCAGTTCGAGGACGACCTGCAGGAAAAGATCGCGCTGGCCGCCGCGAAGCAGGAGAACTGGCAGTGGCTGGCCACCTACGCCGAGCAGATCTCCCTGGAAAACTGCGCCGACGAAATCGCCATCGCCGCCTACAGGGCCGAGGCCCGGGTGCTGGCCACCCAGATCGCGACCCATTGCGCCAATGACGCCCAGCGGGAAAGGCTGGCCGACGTGGTGGTGGAAGCGGAGGACTTTGAATACTTTAAACAGCTGGTGGACATCCTCAGCCCCCAATACATCGGCAGGGTGCTGGTGGCCCAGGCCCAGGCGGGCCATTGGGACCGGGTGAAGCAGTTCGCGGAGAGCGCCGATACCGACAGCATCGAAAAGCTGATGGAGCTGGCCATCGCCGAGGGCAACTTCGACGCCATCGACGCGCTGGACAAGTATCTGTAAGCGGTACAAGACAAAACGCGGAGCCGCCCAATAGTGGGTGGCTCCGCGTTTTGCAGGTTTTACCCATTACCGGCTTGCGGTTCGAATGGGAAAGTGGTATAATGTATCTTGTATTATTGTATTCGGAGGCAAGAATTTGGATTCCAGAGAGGTTGCAGTTGCAGAATCGGGCCGCGGGCCCCTGCTGGGCAGCGTCATACTGGCGCTGATCGCCGGGGTGCTGCTGCCGATTGTCGCGCTCATACAGATATCGCTGCTCGTGCCCACGCTGATGCTGGGGGGCATTCTGGCCGCGCATTTGGGCGCAAAGGCCGGCTGGGTCCCGGTGGGGGCGCTGGCTGTGGCGGCGGGGGTGTCCGCGGGCCTGCTGATGGGCGGCACGGTCGCGGTGGTGCTGATCGTGGCGTCGCTGGCACCGTCGGTGATGGTGGTGTTCGGCGCGACGGGAAAGCGGCCCTTCTTTGAACAGATGAACGCGGGCGTGATCGCCTTTGGGGGCGGGCTGCTGGCCGCGATGCTGATCGCCTATGCCACCTTTGGCAGCGGCATGGTCGCCAAGTTCATGGACGTTTTGCGCGCCGAATACAACCGCATGCCCGACGCTGCCCTCCAGCCCATGGTGGACGCGGTGAACGCCATGCTGCCTGCGGCCGGCGGGGTGCGCGGTCTGTCCATGACAGTGACCGATTTCCGGGGCCAGCTTTCAGGCGTGCTGGACCTGATGCAGCAGACCTACGCCCAGGTGATGCCCGGGGCCCTGCTCAGCGGGGCAATACTGTCCGGCGTGTTGAGCGTGCTGTGGGCGAACTGGACGATGGCACGGCGGGGCATGGCCACCAACGAGAGCTTCGTGGGCATGAGCGGGTGGTTTATGCCGGCCCATCTTACCCTTGGCGCGCTGGGACTCTGGGCCGTGGGCCTGATCCTGATGCTCTCCGGCAGCGCCAACGGCCCGACTGTCTACATGACCATCGCCCAGGCGGTGGGCGCGGCCTTTGCCGTGCAGGCGCTGTGCGCGCTGGATCGGCGGATGCTGCGGGCGGACCGCCCGCTGAGCCGTCGCAGGCTGCTGATCGGGCTGCTGTGCGTGGCTGCGCTGCTGATGCGGAGCCTGGGCTCGGCGCTGGCCTATGTGGGCGCGGCGTCGGCGCTGTTCGGCTCCCACGGGGCCTTGCGCCGCTGGACGCAGAACCGCCCGAAGGATCCCCCGAACGACGATAATCCGGATGATTGACGAACAAGAGGAGGCATTGGTTATGAAGGTTATACTGCTTCAGGACATCAAGGGCACCGGCAAGAAGGATCAGATCGTGGAGATCTCCGACGGCTACGCCCGCAACTACCTGCTGCCCCGCAAGCTGGCCAAGGAGGCCACCGCAGAAGCGCTGAACTCTCTGGAGCGCGCCAGGGGCGCGGACCGTCACCGCGAGGAGGTCCGCCGACAGCAGGCCGAGACCCAGGCCCGGGAGCTCAAGGGCAAGGTCATCCAGCTGGAGGTGCGCGGCGGTGAAAACGGCAAGCTGTACGGCTCCATCACCAACGACCAGATCGCCAGCGCCCTGAAGGCCCAGCACGGCATCGAGGTGGACAAGCGCAAGCTGGAGCAGGAGGAGCCCATCAAGTCTGCGGGCCAGTCCTTTGTCACGCTGAAGCTCTATCCAGGCATCTCCACGCGCATGATCGTCAACGTGAAGGTGCAGACGAAGTAATACATATCAATATGGCATACGTTCAGCCGGTACGGCGGCCCCCGGGCCGCCATCGCGTCGACTGCAAGGGAACGCGAACCTGAACGGCTTCCTGAGGAGCAGCAATGGAGCAGTACATTCCACAGCCGGATTTGGCGCGCACGCCGCCCAACCATCCGGAATCCGAGCGCAGCGTGCTGGGCGCGATGATCCGTTCAAGGCAGGCTTGCCAAGTGGCCGTCGAGCGCCTGAGCCCCGGGGATTTTTACGATCCGGCCAACCGGGAGATCTTTGCCGCCATGAAGGACATGTCCGGCGAGTCCCGCCCGGTGGACCTGGTGACCCTGGACGCCGAGCTGACCCGTCGGGGCCGCCTGGACGCCGTGGGCGGCGCCGCCTACCTGGTGGATCTGACCCAGGGCGTGCCCTCCACCGCCAACGTGCAGGCCTACATACGCATCGTCGATGAGAAGTCCACGCTGCGCCGCCTGATTGCCGCCGCCGACCAGATCTTGCAGGACAGCTATGCCGGTCAGAAGGAGAACCAGGAGATACTGGAAGGCGCGGAAAAGGTGATCTACGACATCACCATGCGCAAGGGCGGCGAGGAGCTTCAGCCCATACAGCCGGTGCTGGTCAACACCTTTGAAAAGATCGAACAGCTGGTGAAGAACCACGGCCGCATCGAGGGCGTGCCCACCGGCTATACCGAACTGGACGAGATGCTGACGGGCCTGCACCCGGGCGAGCTGGTGCTGGTGGCGGGGCGTCCCGCCATGGGCAAGACCAGCATCGGCATGAACTTCGTGGAAAACGCGGCCATACGCGCCGGCAAGAAGGCGGCGGTGTTTTCTCTGGAGATGCCTGCCGAGCAGCTGGCCATGCGCATGCTCTGCACCGAGGCCCGGGTGGACATGCAGCGGGTGCGCCGTGGGCAGATCGAGGACGAGGAATGGGAACGGCTGTGCGACGCGCTGGTCAGCATCGGGCCCTCCAGCATCTATATCGACTGTACCCCCGGCATTACCGTGCCCGAGGTGCGCTCGAAGGCCCGACGGCTCCAGCTGGAGCACGGGCTGGACCTGATCATGATCGACTACCTGTCGCTGATGACGGCCACCGGCAAGACCGGCAGCCGCCAGGAGGAGGTCTCGCAGATCTCCCGCACGCTGAAGGGGCTGGCCATGGAGCTGGGCGTGCCGGTGATCGCCCTGCAACAGCTCTCCCGCGCCCCCACGGGCCGCGCGAACCACAGGCCGCTGCTCTCGGACATCCGCGAATCCGGCGCCATAGAGCAGGACGCCGACGTGGTCATGTTCATTCACCGCGAGGACTACTACGACCCAGACACGCCCGACAAGAACATCGCCGAGCTGATCATCGCCAAGCAGCGCAACGGCTCCCTCGGCACGGTCAAGCTGGGCTGGAAGGGCGAATACACCTGGTTCATGGATCTGTCGCCAAGGCCGAAGGAAGCGGTGTGAAAATACTGATTTGTCGAGCAGGGCTCGATAAATCAGTATTCAGGTTTTAGGTTTTAGGGGTTAGGTTTTAGGGGTGGTGCAAATCCCTTAACGCTTCGC
>CACWZI010000108.1 GCA_902765305.1 uncultured Eubacteriales bacterium | reverse complement strand
CCACAATGCTTATCTTTTGGTCTTTGGTTCGGAATAGTGTAGTGCTGGCGGTCTATCTCTTGTTTTCGGTTGCTTGCTTCCTTACCGTACATGAGCATTTTCCCAAGAGGACTCGCTTCGCGTCGCCCTAAAGGACTCGCTTCGCGTCGCCGCACACTGGCAGCCGGATGCCGTGGTGATCAATCTGGGAACCAACGACGCGTCTGCGTTGAACGCCCTGGCCCCCACCGACCGCCCGGCCATGCAGGCGGAGATCACCCACTGCGCGCTGTCACTGATCCGGCAGGTTCGCGGACACGCCCCCCACGCCGTCATACTGTGGGCCTACGGCATGTGCGGCGACCCGCTGAAGGACTGCCTGAGGGCGGCGGTGGAACAGGCGCAGGCCGAAGGCGACGAACGTGTCGCCTGGCTGGCGTTGGAGAACCCTAAAGGATTAGCTTCGCGTCGTTGCGACGACGCTATGGGATCCAGGAACCATCCCGGACGCAAAGCGCATCAAAGCGCTGCGAAACAGATTGCGGACGCGCTGATCCGATGGGGAGTATCTTGAAAATCCCAGGATTATCTGGTATACTTGAACTGAGTTGAAAAACCGGCGCGTTCGACCGTGAAGCAGGAGGAACCATGAATCGTTTAAGGCGCTTTCTTATATTGGCCGTCGTTCTGGCAACGGTATTATTCAATGGGTCTGGAATGACAGAGCAGCTGGAACCCGACCCCATTTCAGCAGGCGATATCTATCAGACAGAGGATTCCGTGATCCTCCCCATGGACGCGCTGAGAGTGACGGAGGCGGTCACGCCGGAGGACATCCGCCACACCCTGGATATTATTGAGAAGACAAAGAATGGCGAGATGAAGCAGCGTGAACCGCTGTCGGTGGTCGAGCGCGGAGACGGGACCTACAGCATCATCGATGGAAACCGGTCATATTCCGCGCTAAAGCAGCTGGGCGCGAAGAATATACCGGTCATCGTGGTAAGCCGGCCCTACCACAAGGATGTGGAATCGTTCGACGACCTGATGGCCATTCAGGCGCAGGCGGAACCGGAGTTTCACCAATTCGTCACTTCCCTTGGCGACGAATACAAGGCGGAGGTATCCGAACATTCGGATCTGGACAACGCCGACGCGATCCATAAGAGGGCAAAGGAAGACCATGACGGAGATTACGGAAAGGTCATCGACGTGCTATCGGCAGAAATAAGGCTTCCGGCCGAAGCACTGCAAGCAGCCGTCGCGGAGCTCTTCAATCAGGATTCTGTATTGTGCGTGTACGGCCATGAAGAAGACAGCGGATATACGGCTACCATCAGGCTCTCGAACGGGGCAATGGCCGAAATCCGGCTGAACGTGGCGCAATAATACCTTCAGGCCAATAATGAAAAGGAGATGTCCGGAAATGATCGTCAACGACACAAAGAGTCTTGAGCACAAGCTGCGCTACAAGAAAAACCTCAACCCCCAAACCGCAGCACAGCTGGCCAAGGAGCTGGAGGCGTGCGCGGAAGAAAGCGCAAGGCTGGATGAGAAGATGCTTCAAATCCGCAACCGCATCTCAGAGGATGCATAACGCAGGACAACGACGAAGAAACAACGAGGTATGCACCATGCGCAAGCGCGGAAATCGAATGCGCCTTTTGCTGGCCGTGATGATGACGGCATTCGTCTTCACGGTCTGTTCCGGTTCCTTCCCCGCGGCGGGATCAGCGGCGGGCCTGTCCGGGGAAAGCCCGTCGAACGCCCCAGAAGCCCGATCGGGCGGGGAGGCGACCCCGTCCACGTCCGATGATTCCGTGCGCAGCGCGGTCAACTTCGATCATGCGCTGGATGCGTATGCGCCGCTGAAGGACCGCTACAATTTCTATTTCACCTACAAGGCCGTTCATTCCTGGTGGGACGCCGTTGCCCTCGGGATGGAGGAGGCCCAGAGGCAGTATCTGGAGAAGGGGATCACCGTCACCTACGAATACATGGCGCCCAACGCCGCCTCCGCCGAGGATCAGGCCCGCAGGCTGCGCACGGCGGCCAATGGGGACTACGACGTCATCGGCGTCGACGTGGCGGACGAGGCCGTCATCTCGCCCGTGCTGGATGAACTGGTGGATTCCGGCATAAAGGTCATGACCTTTTCAAGCTCCGACGCCGCCGAAGGCTGCAAGCGGCTGGCCTACGTCGGCAACACGCACAACTACCAGGACGGCGCGGACCTGACGGAGGCGCTCTGCCAGAAGCTGGACTACAGGGGAAAGGTGGCGATCCTCCTGGGCAACGTCGGCGCGCCCTGCCATGAGGACCGGGCGAGCGGCGCGAAGGACACCATCGCCAAATACCCGGATATGCAGATCGTCGCGACGGAATACGACATGGATTCCGTGGACATGGCCTACGACCTGACCCTGAAGATCCTGGAGGACTGTCCGGACCTCGACGGGATCGTCTGCTGCAACATGAGCAATCCCGTGGGCGCGGCCAGGGCGATCACGGAAAAGGGAAGCGGCGCGGTGATCGTCGGGATGGACCACGACGAGGATGCCCTGCGCTATCTGAACGAGGGCGTCATCTATTGCTTGGGCGTGCAGGACTGCTATTCCATCGGCTTTGACACGATCCAGGTCGCCGTGAAGCTCGCGGACGGCAACCTGCCCGGCGAACTGTTCCCCGAGAAAACCGACCAAATCACGACCGTCATCTATCAGAAAGACGCGGCTTTGATGCTCGAGCTGCTGTATGGTGAAATGTAATGGCGCGCAAGAAGAATCCGAACAGGACTTTTGTACTGACCGCCGTCATCGGCAGCCTGCTGATCATGGCCATGGTGACGGCCAATTCGGTGTGGGCTTCAAAGCAAACCGGCGTCGCGACGGACGAGGCCGTCTCTGCCGTGAGCTCCTTTTACCTCGAGGCCATGGCCGAACGCCGGGCCAAGACCATCTCCAACCTGATCAACAACAGCTTTGACCTGATGGGAAAGGCCGTCGCCTATATCGACGATGAAGGGGTCGATTCCCAGGAGGCGCTGCGCGGCGCGATCGGAAAGGTGGAATCGCTGCTGGGGCTCAACCGGTTCGCGCTGGTGGATGAAGACAACATCGTCTATACCCATTACACGACCTACACCGGCGGAAGCCGCCATGCCTTCCTGTCTGAAGCGGAGATCACCGACCGAACCATCAGCACCGTTTCCCTCTACGGCTCCTCCAAGCTGTTGTGCCTGACCTCCCCTACCCCGGGCCTTTCGATACTGAACAAGCCCTTCAAGGCTTGCTTCGTCCAGCTGGACATCAAGGATATCGTCGACCTGCTGGCCCTCGACGACCAGGGCCGGACCCACTTTGCCCTCTATTCCAAAAAGGGCGGCAACCTGTCCGGCACGGAGCTGGGCCCCGTGATCTCCAACCACAATCTCTTTGAGGCGATCCGGCCGTTCGTGCCGCAGGAGGTCCTTCGGGAAAAGCGGGAGAGCTTTGAAAGCGAAAAGGAGGGCAGCCTCAGCTTTGCCTCCGACGGCATGGAGGAGACGCTGGTCCATGTCCCCATCCAGGGCACGGACTGGGAGATGGCCGTCCTGATCCGCGAAGGCGTCATCCGAGATCAGATTCGGGACATCAGCGAAAAGACCCTCGCCAATAGCCGAAACCAGATCATCTTTACGACGGTGTCGGTGCTGGCGCTGGCCGTCGTCCTCCTGATCCAGTATCACAAGCTGTCCAGGGACAAGCTCAAGGCCGAAAAGGAAACCAGCAGGGCTTTTAAAACCATGGCAAACACCGATTCCCTGACCGGCATCCGCAACAAGCACGCCTATGCGGAAAACGAGGCGCTCATCAACCAACAGATCCAGTCCGGCGCGATTGAAAAGCTGGCGGTCGTCATCGGCGACATCAACGGCCTCAAGTACGTCAACGATACGCAGGGACACGCGGCCGGAGACCAGCTGATCAAGGACGCCAGCGAGATGCTCTGCAAGGCCTTCTCCCACGGCGCGGTGTTCAGGATCGGCGGCGACGAATTCGTCATCCTCCTCCAGGGGGAGGGCTTCGACACGATGGATGAGGTGATCGGCGCGCTGAACCGCAGGGTGGAGGCCAACATCAAGGCGGACAAGGTCGTCGTCTCCATCGGCTATGCGGTCCTCACGCCCCAGGACCGCCGGCTCGGCGACGTGTTTGAGCGCGCGGACAACATGATGTACGAACGCAAGAAGGCGCTGAAGCAAATGGGCGCGAAGACGCGGGAAAATTGACGGGAAAACACGCGGGGACGGTTCTCCTCGACGCCTTCCATTGGAAAAAGGAGTCGGGAAGAACCGTCCCCGTTGATTCGCGTTGGCTCGGGGCTATGCCCCTTATTCGACCGATTCCTCAACAGCCACGATGCGCCCTTGGCCGTAGGGATTCTCGTATGCCTCGCCGACAACGCCGTTGAGTCCGTCCCTTATATATCTGGCCACGACCAGGTAGTCCAGATCATCGGACTGCCAGCGGATCTTGCCGCCGTCAAACATCGTGAAGCCATTTCCATGATTCAGCAGCAGATAGTCCATGGCAGCGACTTTGTAAGTGCGCTCCAGGTCCAGGGGCTCGCCGCCGACCGTCACGTTCTTCACCCGGTATTCACCCGTGACGCCGGCAAACATGTTGTTCTCGTCCATCTGGCAGCTGCTCTTGATGTTGGGGTTGAATTCATAGCTCAGGCCGGAAACCTGGAGGAAGCCGCCAAAGCCGCCCGGCACATCCTTTACGCCCCACTCCAGCGCATCCAGGAGCTGCTGGCCGGTGATCTGGCGCATAGAGACGTGGTTGCCAAAGGGATAGATCGAAAGCAGGTTGCTCAGGGTGATATCGCCCTTGGGAAGATTGGTGCGGATGCTCCCGGCGCAGTCGATGGCCACATCCGCGCCGGACTGCGCGCGGAATGCGTCGGTGACCAGGTCGCCCAGGTTGGTTTCCGATACGCGGACGATGAGCAGGGGCTTCCCGTATTCGTCCATCGCCGTGGGGTCGTAGATGGTCTGCTCCGCCGTGGAAACACCCACCTTCGTATTCAGCCATTCGCCCAGGGCGTTCTGCGCTTCGTCCACCACTGCGGACATTTCGTTTTCAATGCCCAGCAGCTTCGGCGCTGGCACCGGATCGCTCCAGGTATAGAGGCCGGTATCGAGGCTGCCGTCTGCGGCGGAGATGCGCAGCCAGCCGATGCCTTCCAACTGGGTGCCGGAGGCCTGGCGAATGATCTCCCGGCCATCCCTGTTTTGCATGACCACCTTGCTCGTATCGTGGCTGTGGCCGTCCAGCATGGCGTCAATGCCCGTGGTGTGCCCGAGCACGTCCGCGTAGGTATACGGTATCGCCACGGCGTCGTGGCCCAGGTGGCCCAGCAAAATCACGTAATCCGCGCCTTCGGACCGGGCATCGTCCGCCGCGCGCTGCACCGCTTCATACAGGTCGGCGCCGTCGTTGCCCTGCATGAAGCCATAGATGAAGTTGCCGTTTTCATCCTGGAAGTAGCGCGGGGTGGAGGTATACAGCGTCTGCGGCGTGGTGACGCCCACAAAGGCCAGCTTTACACCGTCAAATTCCTTCATGATATAGGGGGGAAACACCAGCTGGCCTTCGCGGTTAAAGTTGCAGCAGATGAACGGAAAGTCCGCCGCCTCCGTCAGGGACAGGAAGCGCTCCATGCCGTAGTCGAAGTCGTGGTTCCCGGGGATGGCGATGTCGTAGCCCATGCGGTTCATCAGCTCGATCATCGCCTCGCCCTGGGTCAGAAGGCCCAGGGGCCCGCCCTGCATGGCGTCGCCGTTGTCCACCAGCAGCACGTGGCAGCCCTCGCGCTCAAGCTGATTCCTGACGGCCTTCAGCCCAACATACCCGAAGCCCCGGTCCACGCCGCAATGGACGTCGCTGGTGAACAGCACCACCAGGTCCTTCTTGAGCTGGGGGGCCTGCGCCCCCTCCGCGAAGGCCCAGCCCGTCGCCAGCAGCGCCAGCACGACCAGCACACAGCCGATCCTGCGCAACAATCCCTTTTTCTTCTGTTTCACTTCATCCATCCTCCTTGTCTTCATGAAGCATTTTTATTATATACTTTGCGAACTGCTTTGTCCATGTTTTTCAAACATTGGTCCTCGGCGTTCATGCGGCGCTTGGTGACCGGGGTCACGCTGGCCCGGCAGGATCGCAGCCGCCTGAACCGGGATGGAGACGCCGATGTACAGGATGGTGGTGGCTGTGATGACAGCGGAGGATTGACATATCCGTGATATTACGATAGAATATAGTTGCCCGGAAGGGTCGAAGAGCGGACAACAAACGCGCAGGCGGTTGCTCCTACATCTCCGAAAGGGGGTGGAAAGAGATGAGAATTACATTTCATCTTTGGAGTTATTCAATCACGATCTACGTGAGAAGAATAAAAAACAGCCGCCACTCCGGCAAGTGACGGCTGTTTTCGTGATTCGAAAGAGTCACAAAAGGAAATAGTTTGAACTGAGGAGCAACCGCGTGCGTGGTTCGCTCTTCGTTTTTTATTATAGCGCCGGTGAGGGGATTTGTCAACCCCCCGGTTGTGAAAACCCCCGGGCCGAAGCTTGGGGTAGGTTGGTCATTCAGCGGTTGCTGATTGCCTGGGATTCATCCCTTGGGGATTAGTCCTCGGCGTTCATGCGGCGCTTGGTGACCGGGACACGCTGGCCCGGCAGGATCGCAGCAGCCGGAACCAGGATGGAGCCGCCGATGTACAGGATGGTGGTGCCTGTCTTGACGGTGGTGGGGTCCAAAAGGCTTTCCCTCTGGGTGTGCGAAGCCATGCCCTTGGGCGGAAGCTGGCTGGCCGGTCGAAGGCCTAGCGAAGCGTCAGGCCAGACTGAAGAGGTCCCCTTCGGTTTGCTTCGCGCCTTTATCGTGGCAGAGGCGCGAGGCGCGGCGTGTGGGGACCTCTTCTGACCCGCTGCGCAGCGAAGCAAGTTCTTTAGGGCGCGGGCCACCTTCCCCAAAGGGCAATGTCATCAACTTAAGGAAAAAAATACCTGCCGTCGCGCCCAAAAGGCTTCCCCTTGAGGGGAAGCTGTCTGCGAAGCAGACTGAAGAGGTGTCCCCGTTACACCTCGTTCGTCTAT
>CACWZI010000107.1 GCA_902765305.1 uncultured Eubacteriales bacterium | reverse complement strand
AGGGGGACACCTCTTCAGTCTGCTTCGCAGACAGCTTCCCCTCAAGGGGAAGCCTTTTGGGCGTGACGGCAGGTATTTTTTCCTTAAGTTGATGACATTGCCCTCTGGGGAAGACGGAAGAGGTCCTCGTCGCTGAGACAACGTCGTTTTCAACATAGGCGCGAAGCGGAACGTGCGGGGACCTCTTCCGACCCGCTGCGCGGGCCACCTTCCCCAAAGGGGAAGGCTGTTGGAGACCGCAACAGCTCAATAAATCAGAATTTCATGCGTCAATCGTCGATATCGTCAGCGTCGTCTCCTCCAGCACGTCCAGCAGCACGCGGACGGTGTCGAGGCTGGTGAACAGAGTGATGTTGTTCTCGGTGGCGCACTGGCGGATCTTCACGCCGTCTGTCAGGGCGCCCACGGAGTTGAGGTTGCGGGTGTTGATCACGTAGGCGATGTGGCCCTGGCGCATGGCCTCCACGATCTCGTCGCTGTTGTCCTCGCCGATCTTCTTGAGCACGTGGGTGCGGATGCCCCGCTCCTTCAGGTAGGCGGCGGTGCCCTCGGTGGCCTCGATGTTGAAGCCCAGGTTGTAGAAGCGGCGGATCAGCGGCTCGGCCTCGGCCTTGTCGCCCCGGGCGATGGTGGCGAACACCGTGCCGTAGTTCTGAAGCCGCAGGCCCGCGGCCTGCAGGGCCTTGTACAGCGCGCGGTTCAGCTTGTCGTCATAGCCGATGGCCTCGCCGGTGGACTTCATCTCCGGGCTCAGGTAGGCGTCCAGGCCCTTGATCTTGTTGAAGCTGAACACGGGCACCTTCACGTAGTGGCGCTTCTTCTCCTCGGGGTACAGGTCGAATATGCCCTGCTCCTTCAGGCTCTTGCCCAGAATCGCCTCGGTGGCGATGTCGGCCAGCGACCAGCCGGTGGCCTTGCTCAGGAAGGGCACCGTGCGGCTCGAGCGGGGATTGACCTCGATGATGTACACGTTTTCATCCTTGTCCACGATGAACTGGATGTTGTACAGGCCCACGATGCCGATGCCCAGGCCCAGCTTCTTGGCGTACTGGAGGATGATGCCCTTGACCCTGTTGGAGATCGAGAAGGCGGGGTAGACGGAGATGGAGTCGCCGGAGTGGATGCCGGTGCGCTCCACCAGCTCCATGATGCCGGGGACGAATACGTCCCGGCCGTCGCAGATGGCGTCCACCTCGACCTCCTTGCCCTGGATGTAGTGGTCCACCAGCACCGGCTTGTCGGCGTCGATCTCCACGGCCTCCTTCAGGTAGCGGCACAGCTGCTCTTCATTGGCCACGATCTGCATCGCCCGGCCCCCCAGCACGAAGCTGGGCCGCACCAGCACCGGATAGCCGATCTCGGCGGCGGTGGCGACGCCCTCCTCGATGTTCGTCACGGCGCGGCCCTGGGGCTGGGGGATGCCCAGCTGTTCGAGGATCTTCTCGAAGCTGTCCCGGTTCTCGGCCCGCTCGATGGCGGCGCAGTCGGTGCCGATCAGCTTCACGCCCCGATCCATCAGCGGCTGGGCCAGGTTGATGGCGGTCTGGCCGCCCAGGGACGTGATGACGCCCTCGGGCTGCTCGAAGTCGATGACGTTCATCACGTCCTCCGGCGTCAGCGGCTCGAAGTACAGCTTGTCGCTGGTCTTGTAGTCGGTGGAGACCGTCTCCGGGTTGTTGTTGATGATGATGGCCTCGTAGCCGTTGCGGCGGATGGTCTGAACCGCGTGGACGGTGGAGTAGTCGAACTCCACGCCCTGGCCGATGCGGATCGGGCCCGCGCCCAGCACCACGACCTTCTTCTTGTCGGTGCGAATGCTGGCGTTGGGCAGGCTGTAGCTGGAGTAGAGGTAGGGGATGTAGGTTCCGGTGTGCAGGGTGTCCACCATCGGGAAATTGGGGATGATGCCGCTTTCCCTGCGCATTTTCCAGACAGAGAGCTCGTCCGTGCCCCACAGCTCGGCCACGGTTTTGTCGGCAAAGCCCATCATCTTTGCGGCCTGCAGGGCCTTCAGGTCATTGGGCTTGCCCTTTAGGATGTTCTCCATCTCCACGATGCGGGCGATGGATTCCAGGAACAGCGGGGTGATCATCGTGATCTTCGCCAGCCTGTCCAGCGGCGCGCCCCGGCGGATCAGCTCGGTGATGGCGAAGATGCCGTCGGCGCGGAAGTCCTTGATGTAGCGCCACAGGCTGTCGTCGTCCATGCTGGCGAAGCGGGGCAGGCGCAGGTGGTGGGCGCCGTTCTCCAGCGAGCGCACGGATTTGAGCATGCACTCCTCCAGGTTCGCGCCGATGCCCATGACCTCGCCGGTGGCCTTCATCTGGGTGCCCAGCAGGTTCGGGGCGGTGGCGAACTTGTCGAAGGGGAAGCGGGGGAACTTGGCGACGATGTAGTCCAGGCTGGGCTCGATGGCCGCGGTGCCGCCGGCCACGGGGATCTCCTCCAGGGCCATGCCCAGGGCGATCTTCGCGGTGACGGAGGCGATGGGGTAGCCGGAGGCCTTGGACGCCAGCGCCGAGGAGCGGCTGACCCGGGGGTTGACCTCGATCAGGTAATATTCGCTGGTTTCGGGGTGCAGCGCGAACTGCACGTTGCAGCCGCCCTCGATCTTCAGCTCCCGGATGATCTTGATGGCGCTGTCATTGAGCATCTTCAGGTCGTGGTCGTTCAGGGAGAGGATCGGGGCCACGACGATGCTGTCGCCGGTGTGCACGCCCACGGGGTCCACGTTCTCCATGCCGCAGATGGTGATGGCGTGGTCGTTGGAATCGCGCATGACCTCGAACTCGATCTCCTTGTAGCCCTTGACGGACTTCTCCACCAGCACCTGGTGCACCGGGGAGAGCCTGAAGCCGTTCAGGCCGACCTCGATCAGCTCCTCTTCATTGTAGGCGAAGCCGCCGCCGGTGCCGCCCAGGGTGAAGGCGGGGCGCAGCACCACGGGGTAGCCGATCTCTTTCGCAGCCTGCTTGGCCTCCTCCAGGTTGTAGGTGATTTGGGAAGGAATGACCGGCTCGCCGATGGACTGGCACATCTCCTTGAACAGCTCCCGGTCCTCGGCCCGCTCGATGGAGGTAAAGGGGGTGCCCAGCAGCTCCACCCGGCACTCCCGCAGCACGCCCTTCTTTTCCAGCTGCATGGCCAGGTTCAGGCCGGTCTGGCCGCCGATGCCGGGCACGATGGCGTCCGGGCGCTCGTAGCGCAGGATTTTGGCGACGTACTCCAGGGTCAGCGGCTCCATATAGACCTTGTCCGCAATGCTGGTGTCGGTCATGATGGTGGCGGGGTTGGAGTTGCAGAGGATGACCTCGTAGCCCTCCTCCTTCAGCGCCAGGCACGCCTGGGTGCCCGCGTAGTCGAATTCCGCCGCCTGCCCGATCACGATGGGGCCGGAGCCGATGATGAGAACCTTCTTGATGTCAGTGCGCTTTGCCATGTGTGTTACCTCCGTGGTTTTGGTCGATGCGGTTACCTTGGTTTTCACCTGTGTGGGTGCGCGGCCGTGTCCTTGGACGCAAGGCGGCGCGTCAGTGCTGGGAATGTTTTTCGTTTCATGGGTTTTCCCGTATGATGGCGTCTATCGTTTCGCATACGCTGTTGAAATGGGTGTCGACGTCGTGATTGCTGAAGCGCATCACCCGCAGGCCAAGGCTCTCCAGATAGGTCGTTCTTTCCGCGCCTTTGGCTTGTTCTTCCGGTTCGTAGCGCTGGGAACCGTCGATTTCCACCACCAGCTTGCGCTCGGCGCAGTAGAAGTCGACGATGTATTGCCCAAACTGCTTCTGGCGGCGGAAGCGGACAGGGCAGGTGTTGAGATAGTCGTACCAGAGACGCTTCTCGTGTCGGGTCATTTCCCGGCGCAAGGCTTGGGCGAGGGGTTTGTTGCGCTCTCGATAGTAGATGGTTTTGGGCATGCTATCTCCTCACGGTGTGCTTTATAGCCTTCCCCTTTGGGGCTATGCCGTCAATTAAACGGCGTGGGTTCCCTAAGCCTTCCCCTTTGGGGAAGGTGGATTGCCGCGAAGCGGCAAGACGGAAGAGGTCTTTGCGGATGGCCTCGCGCCTTTGTTCCAACAGGAATGGAACATCGTGCGTTCTGCCATGGCAGAGGCGCGGGGCGCGGCGTGGGGGGACCTCTTCCGGCGCTGGACGCTTCGCTAGGCCTTCGGCCACGCGCCACCTTCCCCAAAGGGGAAGGCTATCCTGAACGGCCCTTTAGCCTTCCCCTTTGGGGAAGGTGGATTGCCGCGAAGCGGCAAGACGGAAGAGGTCCCTGTGGATGGCCTCGCGCCTTTGTTCCAACAGGAATGGAACATCGTGCGTTCTGCCATGGCAGAGGCGCGGGGTGGGGTGTCGGGGGACCTCTTCCGACCTCGCTGCGCTCGGCCACCTTCCCCAAAGGGGAAGGCTCGGATGGTGCCACTGTCTTCAGCCTTCCCCCCTGGGGAAGGTGCCCCCGGAGGGGGCGGAAGAGGTCCTTGCGGATGCGTTTCGCGACTGTATTGCGATAGGAACGAGAGTTTGTGCGTACTTATCGGACTTGGGCGCGAGGCGGAGTGTCAGGGGACCTCTTCAGTCTGGCCTTCGGCCAGCCAGCTTCCCCAAAGGGGAAGCCTTTTGGATGTATTCCACACCTGAAGTTGACGACTTTGCCTCAGAGGGGAAGTCTATTTGAGATCGCCGAGGTTCCTTATGAATGCCAGCATGCTTTCTTCCGTTTCATGCGGGTATTTGAACCCGCATTCTTTTGCGACCCTGCTCCCGGCTTCGTGCCACAGCCTGGCCACGGCATCGAAAGCCTCCCAAATATGCGGGTATTGGGCGTCGGGCCAGGTCACCTCGTACAGCCGAAACAGGTCCTTCTCCAGCAGCTGCTCCAGATGGCTGTCGAGAATGCCCATATCCACGGGCCGACCGAGGCGCAGCACGATGTGCCAGCGCAGCATCCGGTTCAGCAGGCCGCGGACGGATACGTTCAGGTAGTACATCGCGGCGGGCAGCTCCCTGCGCAGGGTGTATTCCGCGAAGGTCTTCATCACCCACCAGAATTCGTCGCAGGCATCCGCGAACGCCTCCCTTGTGGGGATTTCCGAGAAGCGGGTCTGGCGCTCCTCCAGGCGGTCGTCCACGGTCAGCAGACCGTCCTTGTCCAGCAGCTTTTGATAGGTGTCGCCGATCCAGACATCCAGTTGCTCATGCCCTCCGTTGTACCTTTCCAGGAAGGCGTCCCGGCCCATGGCCTGGACGACGATCGTCGCGCCGTCGCCGAACACCATCAGGTGGGCCTTCGCGCCCGGGAACAGCTCCGGATAGCTTCTGTCGGCCCGGAACAGCAGGATCCGGTCGCCGAGGCTGTCGCGGAATACGTCGCCGTCATACCTGTCGATGTTGTTTACGACGAAGATGAAATTGCAGCTGTGCAGGTATTCCCGCACGGGCAGCAGATCGGTCCTTATGACCGCCCGGACGCCGTCGTCCCTTTCGGCCAGCGCCAGGACGCTGTGGATGATCTCGCGCTCGCCTCTCATGGCTGGGGGCCCTGCGATGCCGCGCGCCAGACGGCGTTGCCCTTATACAGCGTCTCTACGCACATGCCGTTCACCCGCCACCCCGCAAAGGGCGTGGCCCTGCCCATCGAGAGGAAGCAGGCGGGGTCGATCTCATATTCGGCGCTCAGGTCCCAGAGGGCGAGGTTCGCGTGCGCGCCGGGGCGGATGCCGCTGTCCAGGCCAAATCGCTTTGCCGGGGCATCCGACATCAGCGAAACCAGCTTTTCAAGTGTGATGACGCCCTTCTTCACCAGGCGCGTATACAGCAGCGGGAACGCGGTCTCCAGCCCCACGATGCCCATGGCGCTGCCGACGAGACCCTTCGACTTCTCCCCGGCGCTGTGGGGGGCGTGGTCGGTGGCGATCATGTCGATCGTGCCGTCCATAAGCCCTTCGATGAGCGCGGCCCGGTCCTCCGCAGAGCGCACGGGCGGATTCATCTTGAAGCGGCCCTCGTCCTGTAAATCGGCGTCCGTGAGCAGCAGGTAGTGGGGGGCGGTCTCGCAGGTGATATTCACGCCCTCGGCCTTGGCCTTGCGGATGATTTCGACGCTCTCCTTTGTGGAGATGTGGCAGACGTGATAGCCGCAGCCGGTTTCCCGTGCCAGCTCGACGTCCCGGGCGATCTGGCCCCACTCGCTTTCCGAGCAGATGCCGGGAAGGCCGTGGGCGCGGGCGTAAGCGCCGTCGTGGATGCAGCCGCCGCGCAGCAGCGAATTGACCTCGCAGTGGGCGGCGATGAGCCGGCCCAGCGATTTGGCCTTCCGCATGGCCGCGCGCATCATGGCGTCGGACTGCACGCCGTGGCCGTCGTCGGAGAAGGCGACCACCTGCGCCGCCAGGGCGTCCATGTCGGAAAGGGCCTGGCCGGCCTCGTTCACGGTGATCGCGCCGTAGGGGCGCACGTCGATCACCGCGTCCCTTTCGATGCGCTCCAGCTCCGGCCGCAGGTGCGCCACGCTGTCTGGCACCGGGTCCAGGTTCGGCATGGCGCAGACCGTGGTATAGCCGCCCCTCGCCGCCGCCAGCGTGCCGGTGCGCAGGGTCTCCTTATAGGAAAAACCCGGCTCGCGCAGATGGACGTGCACATCTGTGAAGCCGGGAAACGCATACAGGGGAGAATCCGAAACGGGTTTGGCGGCGGGGGAGACGGAAACAATTTTGCCGCCGTCGACGGAGATATCCGACGGGACAAAACGCCCGTCCACGTAGGCCATCACGCCGCTGATCATTCGCTGCAAGGGGGTTCCTCCCTTTCCTTCGGGTTGGGGATGCGGACTCTGGTGGCGGCCTGGAGGCCGCCGCTACAGGCGAAAGCCGGGCAAGAAAAAATCCCGCCCTTCCGGCAGGATGACACACGCAAACCGCGCGCCGCGCGCAGCGGTTCGACAACATGCAATCTTGCCGGCATCCCGTACCGAATTAAAGATCACTTGGTTGTCTGTCATTTTAGCCGCGCCAGGGGGATTTGTCAATTACAGGAGTGTGAATCATCAAATTTTAGTATTCAGTTGTCATGGGGACGGTTCGAGACCACTGAAAAAGTCAAAAGGTAGAGGAGAATATATACAAAAACGACGGAAGATATGGTATAATAGAAGCATCAAGTGAAGGAGC
>CACWZI010000106.1 GCA_902765305.1 uncultured Eubacteriales bacterium | reverse complement strand
ACAAATCCCGTGGCCGAAGGCCTAGCGAAGCGTTAAGGGATTTGCACCTCCCCTAACCCCTAACCCCTAAAACCTAACCCCTAAATACTGATTTATCGATCACAGCTCGACAAATCTTACCTTCCCAGATACAGCACCTTCTTGCCGTTGGTCAGGGTGGTGGCGTAGTCGATGCCCAGGCCCCACAGCTCGTCGTCGCCTTCATAGGACCAGTAGATGCCGTCCTCCTCTTCCCAGACCTTGTTCTTCAGGTAGCCACGAAGGATCTTGTTGTTCTTAATGTCGAGGGTCTTGATGGCATTGCCGTTGGTGTACAGGAACTGCAGCTTGGGGTTTTTGCTGACGTCCAGGGCCTTGAGCCGGTTGTTGTTGGCGTTCAGCTGGGTCAGCTTGGCGTTCTTCGAGACGTCCAGCGCCTTGAGTCGGTTGTTGCCGCAGTTCAGCTTGGTCAGCCTGGCGTTCTTCGAGGTGTCCAGCGCGGTGAGCTGGTTGTCGAACACGCACACCTGCTCCAGCTTCGCGTTCTTCGTGATATCCAGATTCTTCAGCTTGTTGTTCCAGGCGCGCAGGTTTACCAGCGCCTTGCAGTTCTTCAGGTTCAGCGTCTTGATCTGATTGCTGCTGCAGTCCAGCTCCGTCAGCTTCGTGTTCTTGCTCACATCCAGCTTTGTCAGCTTGTTATCCTGGCAAAACAGCGTCTCCAGCCCGGTGTTCTTGCCGATATTCAGCGTCTTCAGCTTGTTGTTGTCGCACTGCAGGTAGTTCAGCGCCGGGCACCGGCTCACGTCCAGCGACGTCAGGCTGTTCGTGTCGCACGTCAGCCTTTCCAGCCTGGCCAGCTTGCCCAGGGTCAGCTTGGACACCTTGTTGGTGCCGATGTTCAGTTCCGTCAGGTTCTTGTTCCTGGAGACATCCACCTTCTGCACATCGGTGAAGCAGCAGATCAGCATATCCAGGTTCTTGTTCATGCCTACATCCAGCGTCTTCAGGGGAATGCGGAGCAGGATCAGCACGGACAGGTTGGGGAAGAACTCAATGCCCTTGATGTTCGCGCATTTCACATAGGTATACCGCTCGCTGTCCTCGCTGTCCTTTCCGATGTACATCTCCGTCACGCCGTCGGTCTCGTCCGCGGACAGCCTGCCGTCGCCATTGGTGTCGTAGGTCTTCTTCACATAGGCCCGGAAGGCCTTGTCCGGGAAGTTCTTCGAATTGATCACAACGCCGTCTGTCGCGTTGGCTTGCGCCGCGGCCGGTTCCTCGCTCACCAGCGCCGCGCCGTCGACGGCCAGCGCGCCGTCCTCCGGCGCCAGAACGTCCAGGTTCACCGGTCCCTCGACGGCCTGGCCGAGCGCCAGTTCTTCCTCGGCCAGGGCCGTTCCCGCCAGCAGCGCCAGCGCCAGCAGCAGGGCCAGCAGCGTCTTCGTACAGGGCTTCATCATGTAACTTACCTCCTCATGCGTCCGTTGAAAGTGCATTCCGGCTGAGTGGCGTTTCGCCACACGGAATTTACCATGATTATACCATTTGGTTAATGCAAAATCAATATCAAATTGGCGGAAAAACGGAGAAAAGGGGAAATGAAAAAGGTTGGGGGACTGATCGGGTCTACATCACCGGCGCGACCACCTTCAACAGCCACCCTGCCAAACGGGTGGTGAGGGGGATGCGCCTCAGGTCCTCGAAGGTGACCTCGTGGCTCTTTTTCAGGGTGGCCTGGAAGTCCGCCTCCACGTCGGCCACGGCGGGCACGTCGCGCAGGTAGGCCGCGCACTCGAAGTGCAGGTAGAAGCTGCGATAGTCCAGGTTGACGGTGCCCACCACGGCCTTGCAGTCGTCGGAGACGAAGACCTTCGCGTGCACGAAGCCGGGGGTGTATTCGAAGATCCGGACCCCCGCCTGCATCAGCTCCCCGTAGTGGGTCTTGGCCAGGGCGAAGGCGTAGCGCTTGTCGGGGATGTGGGGCAGCAGCAGGCACACCTCCACGCCACGCTTGGCGGCGAAGGTCAGCGCCGCGAGCATCTCGGTATCCAGGATCAGGTAGGGCGTCATGATGTGCACGTACCGCTGCGCCCGGCTGAGGATATCGGTATAGACCAGCTCCCCCACCCGCTCGTTGTCCACCGGGCTGTCGCCGTAGGGCAGCACCCAGCCGGGCGCGTCCTTGGGCGCGGACACCGGGGCGGTCAGGAAGTGGGCGTAGCGGTCGCCCGACTCGTCCACGTTCCACATCTGTAAAAACATCAGCGTGAAGGAACGCACCGCCGGGCCCTCCAGCCGCAGCGAGACGTCCTTCCAGTGGCCGAAGAGCTCGATCCGGTTCACGTATTCGTCCGCCAGGTTCACGCCGCCGGTATAGGCCACCCGCCCGTCCACCACCAGGATCTTGCGGTGATCCCGGTTGTTGTAGTGGGCGGAGATCACCGGCCTGATCGGCGAAAACATCTTGCACTTGATGCCCAGCTTCCCCAGCATTTCAGGGTAACGGTAGGGCAGCCGGAACAGCGCGCAGGTGCCGTCGTACAACAGGCGCACCTCCACGCCCTCGGCCGCCTTGTCCTCCAGCACCTTCAGAACCCTTCCCCACATGTAGCCCTCTTCGATGATGAAGAATTCCAGGAAGATGAAGTCCTTCGCGGTGCGCAGGTCCTCCAGCATAGCCTCCAGCGAGGCCTCGCCGCTGGGCAGGTAGCGGGCGGCGGTGTTGTCGTACAGCGCAAAGCGCCCGTGTTCCCAGGTGTAGCGGGCCAGGCCCTCCAGCTCCCCGGCGGCGTCGAAAGCCCCCTCCGGGGCGGGCATGCGCTCCGGCAACAGCGCGGCGGTCTCCTCCATCACCTCGCCCAGCCGCCGGTTCAGCACCCGGTGGCCGATGTCCAGCTCCACGAACAGGTACAGCGCAAGCCCCACCGGCGGCGCCAGCACCACCAGCAGGATCCAGGTGATCTTCGTGGTGGGCTCCGAGCGCTTGTTCACCAGGTGCAGTATCGTCGCGCCGTACAGCAACAGCAGCAGCACATAGTAAATGGGCAGCATGCCCTGCACCGACCGCAGCGAGCTGAAGACCGCCACCAGCAGCCCGACCTGCAGCGCCAGCGTCAGCACGACCAGCATCGTGCGCCCGAAGATCACGTTCAGTATGCCCCGCTTGCCCTTCTTCAAGAGCCGCCGCTCCTCGCTGCCCTGCCCGCGCCGGCCCTGACCGATACTGTCCCCCATAACTGCCTCGATTCAATTGGTTTGAAGGGATAAACCCCTGTATAATACTATAATCCAATTGGAGGAAAAATGCAAGCGATACAAATTCTGATTTATCGAGCTGTTGGTGGAAAAGCAGAGGGTAGTACAAAGGGAACAGGGAACAGTAGGGAACAGGGAACAGTCAACAGGTTCCCTGTTCCCTGTTCCCTGTTCCCTGTTCCCTGTTCCCTCGTCTCCCCGACAAATCAGAATTTATCTCCTCCACCCTTTTCAATCGCCCCCATATGTGTTATAATTGTTTTAAACACAACGGCATCAATTCTTCGGAGGCATGCTTATGGAACAGAATCGAATCGTCGGCGAATACGACCGGTACCTGTCGCCCCTGGACGTGTGGGCCATCGCCTTTGGGTGTACCATCGGCTGGGGCGCCTTCATGATGCCGGGGTCCACCTTCCTGCCGGTGGCGGGACCCCTGGGCACGGTGATCGCCATGGCCGTGAGCGTGGTCATCATGCTGGTCATCGGCGCGAACTTCTTCTACCTGATGCGCACCCGGCCGGGCACCGGCGGCGTGTACGCCTACACGAAGGCCGCCTTCGGCAGGGAGCACGCCTTCCTTTGCGCCTGGTTCTTGTCACTGTCCTACCTGACGGTGCTGTTCATGAACGCCACCTCGCTGTTCCTGGTGATCCGCATGGTGTTCGGCAGGCGGCTGCAATACGGCTATTACTACTACAACATCGCCGGGAACCACATCTTCATGGGCGAGGTCGGGGCATCCATCGTGGCCCTGGCCAGCGTGGGCCTGCTGTTCATCAACGCCAAGCCCCTGCTGCAGAAGCTGCAGACCATACTGGCCATCGCGCTGCTGGCCCTCGTGGTGATCGTCGCGGCGGTGTGCCTGCCCCGCCTGCGCCTGAGCTTCCCCGGGGACGCCTTCGGCATACTGGGCGGCAGCCCGGCCTTCGGCGTGCTGTCCATCGTGATGCTGGCCCCATGGGCCTTCGTGGGCTTCGAGGTCATATCGCTGGAGACGGCCCATTTCAACTTTAAGATGGGCCGGTCCCGCTGGATCATCGTCGCCTCGATACTGCTCAGCGGGCTCGTCTACGTCGCCCTGACGCTGGTGGGCGTCTGTGCGCAGCCGGACGGCTATGCCTCCTGGCAGGCCTACATCGCCGACCTGGCCAGCCTCAACGGCGTTTCGGCAGTGCCCACCTTCCATTCGGCGCGGGCGATCATGGGCACAGGGGGTCTGCTGATCATGGCCGTCGCCGCCCTGGCCGCCATACTCACGGGCATGATCGCCGCCTACCGTGCCACCGCCCGCGTGCTTTCGACGATGGCGGAGGACAATATACTCTCCGAGCGCTTTTCACAGACCACCTACAGCATACTGTTCATCATGGTGATCTCCATCGTGATTTCCATATTCGGCCGGAACATGCTTCAGTGCTTCATGGAGCTGACCTCGCTGGGGGCGATCATCGGCTTCGGCTACACCTCCGCCTCCACGTGGCGGCTCGCCCGCAAAAGCGGCAACCGCAAATTCGTCGCGCTGGGAGCGCTGGGCACCGTCATTTCCGTGGCCTTCATACTGGTCCAGCTGATCCCCGGGCTCACGGCGCTGGAGACCATGGGCGCCGACGCGTTCCTGCTGCTGATGATCTGGTGCCTGCTGGGCTTCCTGTTCTACCTGAAGACCGCAGCCACCACCAAAGGAGCAGGCACGTCCCTGGCGGGCCTGGTGCTGTTCGCGCTGCTGCTGTACGCGGCGGTGCTGTGGCTGGGCAAGCGCCTGATGGCCGCGGACAGCCTCGACACCGTCCACAGCATCCTCCGCCTGCAGGGCCCGATCATGCTCCTGATCGTCTTCCTCGGCCTCGCCGCCTCGATGGCCCTGCAAAGGGCCGGGCGGGGAAGGAAGCGAAAAGCGGACACGAAGAAAAAATTCTGATTTATCGAGCACAGCTCGATAAATCAGAATTTCCCCAACAAGCACTCAAACCGCACCCTTCCCTCCGGGGTCTGGCGGACCTTTATGGTGCCGCCGTGCTTTTCGGCGATGGCCCGGGCCACGGACAGGCCGATGCCGTAGCCGCCGCTCTCCCGGCTGCGGGAGGCGTCGGCCCGGTAGAAGCGGTCGAACAGGTGGCGCAGGGTCTCGTCGGACATGGGCTCCCGCAGGGCGTTGTCGGTGGCCAGCAGCACCCCCTTGCGGCTGCGGGTCAAGGTCAGGGCGATGGTGTCCCCCTCGGGTGCGTACTTCACGGCGTTGTCGCAGAGGATCGACACCAGCCTTCCCAGCATCGCCCCGTCCCCGGTCACGTGCACGTCCGGCTCCACCTGCACCTCCAGCGCCTTGCCGGCGAACTCCGCCATGCCCACGAAGGGCTCGGCGCCCTCCTCCACCAGCTTCGACAGGTTCAGGTCGATTTTTTGCAGCTTCGCGTCCTCCTCGTCCAGCCGGGACAGGTAGATCAGCTCGCCCACCAGCCCCCGCAGGTTGGCCACCTGCTTGCGGGTGCTGCGTATCCATTCGTTGTCCCCCGTCTCCAGTGAAAGCACGTCCATGTTGGCCGAGATCACCGTCAGCGGCGTCTTCAGCTCGTGCCCGGCGTCGGTGATGAACTGCTTCTGCTGCACGGCGCTCTCCACCAGCGGGCGTATGGCCCGGGAGCTGAACAGCCCCACCAACAGCCACGCCAGCAATATGCAGCCCGCGCAGGCCGCCGCTGAGATCAGCGCCAGGCTCCGCACCTGGGCCAGCTTGGTCTCGCAGTTCAAAAACAGGGCTACCCGCTCTCCCGATTCCCCGTCCACGCGAAACAGGTAATCCCCGTAGAAGCCGGAGGTCCGCCCCCCGGCCAGGGCCTTTGTCGCCAGCTCGATCAGGCTGTCGGCGTCCTCCTCCGAGACGCGGGTGGCGTCGCTCAGCGCGCAGCTGCCGTCCCCGGACACCGTGACGGAGAAGAACCGGGATTCGTTCATCATGTTGCGCATGTGCCGGGAGGGATTGCCCTTGCGAACCGGCAGGTTGCCCCGCGGGCCGACGCCCTGGGGGCCCCTGCCCCACTCCCCAAGGTAGCCCAGGGTCTCGTAGAGCTCGCCCCGCACGTTCACCCAGTTCGCCCCGTTGATGATCACCGCCACCAGCACCATCGCCAGCGCCAGCACCGAAATGGCGATGCGCATGAAGCGCCTGCGTATGCCCCGTATCATGCTAACGCGCCTCCAGTGAATAGCCCACGCCCCGGGTGGCCTTGATGTCCACCCTCGAGCCCATCTGCTTCAGCTTCTTGCGCAGCTGGGAGATGTTGACCCACACCACGTTGACCTCGGATTCGCTGTCCCAGCCCCAGACCTTCTCCATGATCTGGTCGATGCTGTGCACCACGCTTGGCCGCTCCACCAGCATTTCCATCAGCTGGAAGGCCTTGTTGCTCAGCCGTTCCTCCTGCCCGCCGCAGCGCAGCAGCATGCCGCCCCGGTCCAGCTCAATGTCGGCAAAGCGCAGCACGTCCGGCGCGTAGTCCGCCTTGCGGCGCAGCAGGGCCCGCACCCGCGCCAGCAGCTCGCTGGTGGCGAAGGGCTTGGCCAGGTAGTCGTCCGCCCCGGCGTCCAGCCCCGTCACCCGGTCCTCCACCGCGTCCCGGGCGGTCAGCATCAGGCAGGGCGTGGCGTTGCCCTTCCCTCGTAGCCGTTCCAGCACCTGCACGCCGCTGAGCCCGGGCATCATCCAGTCCAGGATCAGCCCGTCATACGCGCCGCTCAGGGCGTAGTCCAGCGCGTCCGTGCCGTTGTCCACCACGTCCACTGAATACCCGGAGTGCTCCAAAAGGGCCTTCACCGCCCGGGAAAGGTCCCTGTCGTCCTCGGCAAAGAGTATGCGCATTGTGTCGTCCTCCGTTTGGGTCGCATTGCGGTAAATTCTGATTTATCGGGGAGACGAGGGAACAGGGAACAGGGAACAGGGAACAGGAATGGCGGCTGCCGCGAACATTTCGATATTGTACGAGTTGTAGC
>CACWZI010000105.1 GCA_902765305.1 uncultured Eubacteriales bacterium | reverse complement strand
CGTGGGCAGCATGGGCAAGATGATCATGGGCACCGTGGCGGGCGACCTGCACGACATCGGCAAGAACCTGGTCATCATGATGATCGAATCCGCCGGCTTTGAGGTCATCGACCTGGGCGTGGACGTGCCCATCGACCGCTTCATTTCCGCCTACGAGGAGAACCCTGACACCAAGATCATCGGCTGCTCGGCCCTGCTGACCACCACGATGCCGGCCCTGGAGCAGACCGTTGCCGCCATCAACCAGCAGCCCTGGAGAAGCAAGGTGAAGGTCATGGTGGGTGGCGCGCCCATTACCCAGGAGTTCGCCGACAAGATCGGCGCGGACGCCTACACCGAGGACGCCGCCTCCGCCGCCCAGAAGGCCAAGGAGCTGGTGGCCTGATTCAAGCCCTGTTTTCAACGCCCCGGTTATATAGCCGGGGCGATATTTTTACATGATACTCTGCCAAAGGCCATTGACTTCAAGCCCCGCCGCGATTACAATAGCATAGAAGTATCAAGCGTTCTTATGCGCCAAAGAGGTATGATTATGCAAAAGACAGGCATCATCACCGATACCAATTCGGGCATGACCCAGGCGGAGGCCAATGCTTGCGGCGTCATTCTGATGCCCATGCCCTTCACGGTAAACGGCAAAAACTACGTTGAAAACGTCAACATGAGCTATATGGAATTCTTCGAGTACCTGGCCGGCGGCGCGACGGTCGCCACCTCCCAGCCCTCTCCCGAGGACGTCATGGCCTGCTGGAACAAGGCGCTGGAGACCTACGAGAAGATCATCTACATCCCCATGTCCAGCGCGTTGAGCAGCAGCTGCCAGAGCGCAAAGCTGTTTGCGGAGGATTTCGATGGCCGCGTGCTGGTGGCGGACAACCACCGCATCTCCATCAGCCAGAAGCAGTCGGTCTATGACGCGCTGCACTGGCGCGACATGGGCCTTTCGGCGGAGGAGATCCTTCAAAAGCTGCTGGATACATCGATGGACGCCAGCATCTACCTGACGGTGGACAACCTGAAATACCTGAAGCGGGGCGGGCGGATCACCCCCTCGGTGGCGGCCATCGGCACCGTGCTGAACATCAAGCCCGTGCTGCAGATCCAGGGGGGCAAGCTGGATACCTACAAGAAGGTCCGGGGGCTGCACGCCGCCCAGAACACGATGCTGGACGCCATACGCAAGGACCTGGATACCCGCTTTGCCGGCATGCCCATGCACCTGCGCACCGCCTACACCGGCGACGAGAGCATCGGCAAGGCCTGGAACGCCCAGGTGCAGGAGCGCTTCCCGGAATTTGAGGTCACCGGAGATCCGCTGCCCATCAGCATCGCCTGCCACGTCGGCCCTGGGGTCATCGCGCTGGGGTTGATGAAGAAGCTTTGAGGTCGCTATACAATCCCTGACGGCAACCCCATAGGGGCGATTTCCTGCCATCGCACTATCGCCTCGCCCGCGGGCGCTCGGAGAGCGCCCTTACGAGGTATAATGGACACATTTGACCAACGAAAACCCCCTTCCGATACGGAAGGGGGTTTTCGTTCAGCGATGGATTACCAGCGGTTCTCCATGCGCTGCTTGTCGAAGCAAGCGCGGCAATATACCGGGCGATCTCCGCGGGGCTGGAAGGGCACCTGGGTGGGCTGGCCACACTCGGCGCATACGACATCGTACATCGGGCGATCGCTGCGATTGAAACCACCGTTGGCAGCCTTGCGCTTGTCACGGCAGGCCTTGCAGCGGCCAGGCTCATTCTGGAAGCCCTTATCGGCGTAGAACTGCTGCTCGGACGCGGTGAAAACGAACTCATTGCCGCACTCACGGCATACCAAAGTCTTGTCTTCGAACATGGAAAAAAACCCTCCTAATAGTATGTGCCCATGCGATGTATAGTCTCTGTTGCCGATTCCTGCCATCGGTAGGGTTCCACCGGAGGGATACGGTTTCGAAGCGCTCTAATCGGGGCTGGAAATATTATAACACAGTGGAACAATTTTGTACAGCCCTTTCCGAACATTTTCGCCACAAAATTTTAAGGCGCAGAGGGCCTGGCAAAGAAGAACAGATCTCACCATACTCTCTACGCTTGGCTCTCAGGAAATGATTTGTCGAAAAACGGCAAATCACTTCCTGAAGTAGTCCACCGCCCCCCGGAACATGCCGTTGTCGTAGTTGCCGGGGACGTTTTTGTACAGGTCCACGTTGAAGCCCACGCGCTCGCTATGGGCCATTTTGCCAAAGACCCGGCCATCGGGCGAGGTGATGCCCTCAATGGCAGCGCAGGAACCGTTGGGATTGCAGCGGATGTCCATCGTGGGATTGCCCTTTTCGTCGCAGTACTGGGTGGCCACCTGGCCGTTCTCCATCAGACGACGGATCACTTCGCCGCCGGCGACGAACTTGCCCTCGCCGTGGGACACTGGCGCGGTGTGGATGTCCCCGCAGTGGGTGTACATCAGCCAAGGGCTCTTGTTGGAGGCCACACGGGTTCGCACCAGCCGGGACTGGTGGCGTCCTATGTCGTTGAAGGTCAGCGTGGCCTCGGTGCAGGCGTCCGCCTCGCGAATTTCGCCGTAGGGCACCAGGCCCAGCTTGACCAGCGCCTGGAAGCCGTTGCAGATGCCGCCCATCAATCCGTCCCGCCGGTTCAGCAGCGCATGCACCGCGTCCCGCAGCCGCGGGTTGCGGAAGAAGGCCGTGATGAACTTGCCGGAGCCGTCGGGCTCGTCGCCGCCGGAGAAGCCGCCGGGGATGAACACGATCTGACTGCGGTCGACCGCTCGCGCGAAGGCTTCCACCGATTCCGCCACGGCCTGGGCGGTGAGGTTGCGGATGACCATGACCTCGCTCTCCGCCCCTGCCTTGAGGAAAGCCCGGGCGGTGTCGTATTCGCAGTTGGTGCCGGGAAACACTGGGATCAGCACACGGGGCCGGGCGATGGCCGCCGCGGGCCGCACGCGGCCCTTCGCTTCGAAGCAGCTGACCGCGGGTTCGCCATAGGTCTTCTTCACCGTGGCCGGGAACACCTCGTTCAGCCGGCCTTCGTACAGGGCCTCCAGCTCGTCGGCGGAGATCCGCTCGCCAGCCTGGCTGAACAGGCGCTCAGCGGTGACATGGCCGATCACGCTCTCGGCCACGGTCTCATCGGCGAACTCCACCAGGAAGCTGCCATAGACGGCGTCGAACAGCTTCACGCCCGCGTGGAACGCCACGCCGAAGCCGTTGCCGATGGCCATGCGGAAGGCTGACGAAGCCACGCCACCCTTGCCCACTGCCCAGACGGACAGCGCCCTGCCGGACTTGATCAGGCCGTCCACCTTCTCAAACAGGGCCTTCTGGCTGTCCGGGTCGGGGATGCCGTTTTCCCGGTATTCCGGCTTCAGCCAGCCGATGGCGCTGCCCGCCCGCTTGAATTCGCCGGAGACGATATCCCGCGCCGGGCAGACGCCCACCGCGAAGGAGACCAGCGTGGGCGGTACGTGGATGTCCTCGAAGGAGCCGGACATGCTGTCCTTGCCGCCGATGGCCGCCGCGCCGAAATCCAGCTGGGCCTCCAGCGCGCCCAGCAGTGCCGACAGGGGCCGCCCCCAGGCCTTCTCGCCGTTCATGCGCTGGAAGTACTCCTGGAAAGTCAGGTGGACGTTGCCTGTGCCGTTGCCCGTGGCGATCAGCTTCGCGATGGAATCTACCACCGCAAGGTATGCGCCGCGCCAGGGGCTTTTTTCGCTGATAAAGGGATCGAAGCCGTAGGCCATCACGCTGGCGGTGTCGCTCTCGCCGCCCTCCACCGGAATGCGGGAGGCCATCGCCTGGATCGGCGTCAGCTGCCGCGCGCCGCCGAAGGGCATCAGCAGGCTGGACGCGCCGTTGGTGCTGTCAAAGCGCTCGCTGAGTCCCCGCTGAGAGCAGAGGTTCAGGTCGGAAACCGCTTCCCGCATGCCCTCGACAAAGCCCTTTGACGCGGGCGCGTCGGCCTTGTCCTGGGCCTCCACGACGACATCGGTGCGCTTTGACGCGCCGTTGGAATTCAGGAACGCGCGGGACACGTTGACGATCTCCACCCCGTTCCAGCGCATCACCAGCCGGGGCTGCTCCGTGACCCGGGCCACCAGCGTGGATTCCAGGTTCTCGGCGTCCGCAAGCGCCTTGAAGGCGTCCAGGTCTTCCGGGGCCAGCACCACGGCCATGCGCTCCTGGGATTCGGAGATGGCCAGCTCGGTGCCGTCCAGGCCCTCGTACTTGCGGGGCACGGCGTTCAGATCGATGTCCAGGCCGTCGGCCAATTCGCCGATGGCCACCGACACGCCGCCCGCGCCGAAGTCGTTGCAGCGCTTGATCATCCGCACGGCCTTCTGATTGCGGAACAGCCGCTGCAGCTTGCGCTCCTCGGGGGCGTTGCCCTTCTGCACCTCCGCGCCGCAGGTCTCCAGCGATTCGTGGGTGTGGGCCTTGGAGGAGCCCGTCGCGCCGCCGCAGCCGTCGCGGCCCGTGCGGCCGCCCAGCAGGATCACCACGTCGCCGGGGGTGGGCACCTCGCGGCGAACGGCGTCCGCCGGGGCCGCGCCCACCACAGCGCCGATCTCCATGCGCTTGGCGGCATAGCCGTCGTGATAGATCTCCTCCACCAGCCCCGTGGCCAGGCCGATCTGGTTGCCGTAGGAGGAATAGCCCGCCGCTGCGGTGGTCACCAGCTGGCGCTGGGGGAGCTTTCCGGGGATGGTCTCATCCACGCCCCGGGTGGGGTCCGCCGCGCCGGTGACGCGCATGGCCTGGTACACATAGCCCCGCCCGGACAGCGGATCGCGGATCGCGCCGCCGATGCAGGTCGCCGCGCCGCCGAAGGGCTCGATCTCGGTGGGATGGTTGTGGGTCTCGTTCTTGAACAGCAGCAGCCACTCCTGCGTCTCGCCGTGAACGTCCACGTCCATCCTGATGGTACAGGCGTTGATCTCCTCGCTCTCGTCCAAGTCGGTGAGCAGACCCTTCTCCTTCAGGTATTTCGCGCCGACGGTGGCGATGTCCATCAGGCAGATGGGCTTGGTGCGGCCCAGTTCCCCGCGCACGGAGAGATAGCGCCGATAGGCTTTCTCGACGTCCGCGTCCTCGAAGGTCACGTCGCCCAGCTCGGTCAGGAAGGTGGTATGGCGGCAGTGGTCGGACCAGTAGGTGTCGATCATGCGGATCTCGGTGAGGGTGGGATCGCGGCGCTCTTCCCGGAAGTACTGCTGGCAGAAGGCGATGTCCGCCGTATCCATGGCCAGGCCGTACTGCCTGATGAAATCCTTAAGCTGGGCCGGGGTGTAGTCGATGAAGCCCGTCATGGTCTGCACCGTGGTGGGAATGGCGTAGTTGGCCTTCAGCGTATCCACCGGCGCCAGCGAAGCCTCCCGGCGCTCCACCGGGTTGATGACGTGCTTCTTCACCGCCTCGATGTCTTCGGCGGAGAGCTGGCCCGCGAGAATGTACACCGTGGCGGTGCGCACGTCGGGGCGCTCCACCTGGGCCAGCAGCTGGATGCACTGGGCCGCGGAATCCGCCCGCTGGTCGAACTGACCGGGCAGGTACTCCGCCGCGAAAACGGTGCCGGTGTATTCGGGCATTTCCCGGTACACGTCGTCCACCATCGGCTCGGAAAACACGTTGGACACGGCCTGCGTAAACAGCGCCTCGTCGATGTTCTCCACGTCGTAGCGGTTCAGTATCCGCACGCCCGTCAGGCCCTCGATGCCCAGAAAGGATTTCAGCTCCTCAAACAGCGCCGCGGCCTCGTGGTCGTAGCCCGGCTTCTTTTCTGCGTATACGCGATAGACCATGTTTTGGTGCTCCTTTGATTATTAATCCGTCAATATCCCCAACGCCCTCTTGCCGATGTCCCGGCGCAAGATCATGCCGTCCCACTTGACTTCATCGGCAGCCCTGTACGCCTTCTCGATGGCGGTCTGCAGATCGTCGGCGGTGCAGCACACGCCCAGCACGCGGCCACCGGCGGTGACGAGCTCTCCCTTTTCATTCCGGCCCGTGCCGCTGTGGTAGATCTCTGCCATATCCCCGGCCCGGCCCAGGTCGATGACCTTGCCCTTTTCGTACTTCCCTGGATAGCCGCCGGAGGCCAGCATCACGCAGCAGGCCGCGCCGTCTTCAAATTCCACGGGGGTATCGGCCAGGGTCCCGTTCTCCACGGCCAGCATCACCGTCAACAGGTCGCTCTTCATCAGCGGCAGCACCACCTGGGTCTCCGGGTCGCCGAAGCGGCAGTTGTACTCGATGACCTTCGGGCCGTCCTTCGTGACCATCAGGCCGAAGTACAGGCATCCCCTGAAGGGGCAGCCCTCGGCGTTCATGGCGGCGACGGTGGGCAGGAAGATCTCACGCATGCAGCGCTCGGCCACCTCGGGGGTGTAGCAGGGATTGGGGGCGATGGTGCCCATGCCGCCGGTGTTGGGGCCGACATCGCCGTCCCCAACCCGCTTGTGGTCCATCGACGACACCATGGGCTTCACCACATGGCCATCGGTGAAGGCCAGCACGGAGACCTCCGGGCCCTCCAGGTATTCCTCGATCACCACGCGGCTGCCGGAGGCCCCGAAGGCCCCGTCCAGCATGGCGGCCTTCACGGCAGCGGCGGCCTCGTCCCGGGTGAAGCAGATGGTGACGCCCTTGCCCAGCGCCAGGCCGTCGGCCTTGACGACGATGGGCAGCGGGCAGTTCTTCACATAATCCAATGCCTTCCGGGCGTCCTCGAAGCTCTCATAGGCCGCGGTGGGAATGCCGTACTTCTTCATCAGATTCTTGGCGAACACCTTGCTGGCCTCGATGCGGGCGGCCTTGGCGTCCGGCCCGAAGCACTTCACGCCCAATTCGTGCAGCCGGTCCACGCAGCCCAGGGCCAGCGGGTCGTCCGGCGCGACCACGGCGAAATCCACGGGATGTCCTTTGACGTAACCGACGATGCCGTCTATGTCTGTAGCCTTGAGGTTTACGCACTCGGCGTCCGCCGCAATGCCCGCGTTGCCGGGCAGGCAGACGATTTCAGTCACCTCGGGATTCTGCTTGATCTTTTTGATGATGGCGTGCTCCCGCCCGCCCCCGCCGACGACAAGGATTTTCATATCGGTATGACCTCCGTTTGGTTTGTGGTGGATAAATACTGATTTATCGAGCTGTGCTCGATAAATCAGTATTCAGGTTTTAGGTTTTAGGGGTTAGGTTTTAGGGGTGGTGCCCTAAAGGGCTATCTTCGCGTCGCAAATCCCTTAACGCTT
>CACWZI010000104.1 GCA_902765305.1 uncultured Eubacteriales bacterium | reverse complement strand
TCCAGGAGGTGAGGAGGTCATGAGCGCCCTGCCTCCCGTAAGAAACAGGCACAACGTGTGCGTGATTTGCGAGGGATACGAAGATTATCACTATTTCAAACGCCTGATTGATCTGAACGTCTGGGCTTCCACATACAGCTTTTCCCTGATCAACGTGAAAAGCGCATCGAACATTCCCGCTCGGTTCCAGAACGAATATCAGAATGACCGATATGAAATCATACTGATATTCTGTGATACGGATAAGGCGCCCTATCGGGAGTACGCACAGGTCAAAGCCAAAATCAACCGATTCCTCGGAAAGCGAAAGGCCGCCGAAAAGGTCATCCTCTTTGCCAATCCCTGTACCATGCAGATCATGCTGCTTCACTTCGGCGATATCTCGTTGAAGAACCAGGGAAAGAAAACGAACAGCGCTGTCATCGAGCAAATGACGGGAATCCGGAACTATGACGCCCATGAAGCCCAGATCACTGATTTGTGCCGCAAGATTAACCGCACCAACTACCCGGAAATGAAGAGACGGGTAGCAGAAATCAATTTTCCGGACACGTTCTCCGGAAGCACCAACATCAGTGTTTTCCTGAACTGTTTCGAAGCATCCGATGATCGCTGGATTGCAGAGATTCGAAAGGCGCTCAGTTAAGGAAATACCGCGCAATTAAGGTGGTCAGCTGGCGAATGAATTTTCCGTCAGATGCGCCTGCAAATCTCGCAGGCTTACTGGCGGTAAGTCAAGAGATTTGCAGGATGCATATGGCGGAAAAGGCACCGCCATATGTGCCGCTGTATTGTGCGGTATTTCCTTAAAACGAGTAAAGCATGACGGGCAAACATCCGCAACTGCAATGCGCCTCAGCAAATACTTCGGCGTATCCGAGCGGTATTTCCTGAACCTCCAGAACGACATCGACATTCGCAACCGGCGCATGCAGATGGCGGACGAGCTCGCCCGCATACAGGCTGTCGGCGGTTAAATAATTTCAATCGACTGACGCAATGCTCGATATCGAGAAACGGGATATAATTGTTCCGTCGCTTGAAAATTTTTTCAAGCTGCTGGCAAGGCACCCAAAAGTAGCCTTCCCCTCTGGGTAAGGTGGATTTCCCGGAAAATGCTTGCATTGTTCCGGGAAAGACGGAAGAGGTCCTTGTCGCTGAGACAACGTCTATTGGAACATAGGCGCCAGACGTATCGTCTGGGGACCTCTTCCGACCCGCTGCGCGGGCCACCTTCCCCAAAGGGGAAGGCTTTTGGAAACCGCATCTCCCCTACAAATCAGCATTTCCCCCACTGATTTGGATACCATTATCGAATTTCGGATTATAGCGCAACAACCGCCAATCAGGGCATGGGCCCGGTTGACGGTTATTTTTTCGTCTGGCGCTGCTGGTCCAGCAGCAGGAGGTTTTCGAGCTTGATGATAAACCTTTGGTTATCCTCTGTCAGGGCGTCGAAGCGACGCTTCCTCAAATCGCGGTCGTCCACCCTGCGCCCGAGTAATCCCAATCTCCATGCCGGCGCTGAAACAGGCATGAAGATTGAACTGAAAAAAGCAGGCATTACCAGATAACTTCTACGCCATATCGGCTCATTTTTCCATCCGAGGTAATGAGCGGCAGCTTTTCCGACAGCGCCTGGCAGATGATCAGGCGATCGAAGGGGTCGCCGTGATCCTTGTAACGGGGCAAGCTGCGAATCAGGTCAATATGCTTTATTTCAGTCTGCAAGACCTCTATGCCAAGCGTCGTACAGGCCGCCATCAGGTCTTGGGCGCTGGTTTCCTTAATGCCCAGCTTTCCAATCTGCTGTTTGATCATGATCTCCCAGAATGAGGCAATGCTGACCATAAGAAGATCGCTTCCCTCAAGCGCATTGCGTGCCTTTGCTGAGAGTCTTTCCGGATTGAACAGCATGTCGATGAGTGCGCAGGTATCCAACAGGTATTTCATCACATGTACTCCTTGAAATCCTCCAGAGGCGCGTCGAAATCATCAGCGATAAACTCAAATCGATCCGCCAACAATCCGAGCTTGCGCTTCTCATTCTTCGGTGCCATCACGGCATCGCCCTGCCGCGAGAGCAAGAATTCCATATAGTCGGCGATTTGCTTCTGATTGTCTTCGTTCAATCGGTTCCACGCTTCCGGAATCCATGCCGGCATCGCCATGCGACTCACCTCCATATGACGCGTTTCTGTAATCCCATTTTACCATGAATACGGGCGCATTGCAAGGCCGGATCTTCCCATAGTATGTGATAACCGCCAATCAGGGCATGGGCCTGGTTGGCGGTTATTTTTTCGTCTGGCGCTGCTGGTCCAACAGCAGGAGGTTTTCGAGCTTGTGCAGAAAGCGCTGGTTTTCGGGGGTCAACAGATCATTGTTCCGTTGTCTCAGGAAGGGATCATCGTCTGTCAAGCCGAGCAGATAATCCGCCGATACATTGTACAGCCGACAAATCTGAACCAGGAAGTCGTGCCCCGGAGAACTCTTTTCACCTTCCCATGATTTGATGGTTTGAACAGACACATTCAATTTCTCCGCCAGGTCGCTTTGGCGGTCTTTGGCGTCCCGCCGAATCTCCTTCAATCGTTCCCCTATCATCTTCCATCACCCATACAAGTATAGCTGAATCCAACTTTTTTGGATTGTATGTATAAAAATCTTGAACTTTTTGGCAATATGGTATAAGATATATATACCTATCAACAAATCAGGGTCAAGGTTCTTATACGTCAAGGAGGGTTCCACGATGAGTCAATCTGAAAACCTCTACAACACCATCTACAACCCCGACGTCCTCTCCTGCATTGCAAACCTGTCCAACGACGAGGTGTTCACCCCGCCGGAGGTGGCGAACGCCATGCTGGACATGCTGCCGCAGGAGTTGTTCAGCGACCCGGGCGCGAAGTTTCTGGACCCGGCGTGCAAGAGCGGGGTGTTTTTGCGGGAGATCGCCAAGCGGCTGCTGATCGGGCTGGAGGGGCAGATTCCCGATTTGCAGGAACGGGTGGACCACATCTTCCACAACCAGCTCTACGGCATCGCCATCACCGAGCTGACCAGCCTGCTGGCCCGCCGCAGCCTCTATTGTTCCAAGTACCCCAACAGCGTATACTCCGTCTCCCGCTTCGACGACGCGGAGGGCAATATAAGATTTAAAAATACCCGTCATAAATGGAAGGACGGCCGCTGCGAATTCTGCGGCGCTTCCGAGAGTGAATACGGAAGCGAAAAAAGGAAAGGCCTCGAGACCCACGCTTACGAATTCATCCATACCATCAAGCCTGAGGAGATTTTGAAGATGAAATTCGACGTGATTATCAGGAATCCGCCTTATCAGTTGAGTGATGGAGGCGCACAGGCAAGCGCAACACCCATATATAATCTCTTTGTAGAGCAAGCAAAGAAACTGAATCCTCGATTTCTGTCATATATTATTCCCGCGCGCTGGTATGGTGGTGGAAAAGGATTGGATTCTTTTCGCAGCATGATGATTTCGGATAAGCATATCCGAGAATTGCATGACTTTTTAAATGCCTCAGATTGCTTCGGAACAGGTGTCGAAGTAAAAGGCGGTATCTGTTACTTTCTCTGGGATAGGGACAATGAAGGCAAATGCAGAGTATTTACCCATAGTGCGGATGCGGTAATTGAACAGGAGGAACGCTATTTACAAGAAGAGAACAGTAACGTCTTTATCCGATATGCGGAAGGCGTCTCTGTGTATCACAAAGTCAAAGCATTTAATGAAAAGACGTTTGAAAGTCTTGTAAGTTCGCAAAAGCCTTTTGGCTTACGTACATATGTACACGGCAAAAAAGAGCCTTCTATGCATTCCATAAAGCTATATGAACGAGGTGGAGTTGGATACATCAATTCAAGCGAAATCAGCAGAAATAAGGAATGGGTAGACAAACCTAAAGTATTTATATCAGCTGCCTATAATGCTGGCGATAACTACCCGCATCAGATTCTTGGTAAACCAATAGCAGGAGAAGCAGGAAGCTGCTGTACTGAAACCTATATTGTGATTGGCCCATTTGTCTCGGATACTGTAGTGAAAAATGTAATATCATATATCAGCACGAAATTTTTCAGGTTTTTAGTGATGCTTAAAAAAATATCACAGCACGCTGCCGCTACAGTTTATTCTTTCGTCCCCCTCCAAGACTTCTCCCGCCCCTGGACCGACGCCGACCTCTACGCCAAATACGCCCTCACCGACGAAGAAATTGCCTTCATCGAATCCATGATTCGCCCGATGGACCTGGACGGAGGTGACTTAAATGCCTGACCTTCAGTTCTTCCCCCAGCGCCCCGCGGCCCACCCCATGATCTACGCCTACTCCGACATCGCCTATCCGGGCTGCCTGAAGGTGGGCTTCACCGCGGTGGACGTGGACAAGCGGGTCTCCCAGCAGTACCCCACCAAGCGCCCGGACGGCAGGGTCCCCTACCGCATACTGCTCCGGGAGAGCGCCATGTACCCGGACGGCGGGTCCTTCACGGACCGGGACGTGCACGCCATGCTCAGGCGCAAGGGCGTGCGGTCCGCCGGCGGCGAGTGGTTCCGCTGCGGGGTGGACGACGTGCGGGCCGCGGTGATCGCCGTGCGCAGCCGCACGCTGAACGCGGAAAACCGCACCCGCGCCTTCAAAATGCGCCCCGAGCAGCAGCAGGCGGTGGACCTGACCGCCGCCTACTACCGCTCGATGGACGCCGAGGGCTCGGGGCGCGTGCCCAAGTTCCTTTGGAACTGCAAGATGCGCTTCGGCAAGACCTTCGCCGCCTACCAGCTGGCGAAAAAGCTGGGCTTTCGCCGGGTGCTGATACTGACCTTCAAGCCCGCGGTGGAGACCGCCTGGCGGGAGGACATGCTCACCCACGTGGATTTCGAGGGCTGGCAGTTCATCGCCCGCCCCCAGGCCCCCGGCGAGCCGGGCATGGACGCCCAGTACCGCGCCGCCGACAAGGCCCGCCCCATCGTTTGCTTCGGCTCCTTCCAGGACTTCATGGGCGTCAACAAGGAGACCGGCGGCATCAAGGCCAACAACGAGTGGGTCCACCTGACCAATTGGGATTTGGTGATCTTCGACGAATACCACTTCGGCGCGTGGCGGGACAGCGCCAAGAAGCTGTTCGAGAGCGACGAGGACACCTACGAGGAGGACCTGACCGGCTACAGCCGGGGCGACGCCGTGGACGAGACCTGGCTGCCCATCACGACGAATCACTACCTGTACCTCAGCGGCACCCCCTTCCGGGCGCTGAACAGCGGCGAGTTCATCGAGGAGCAGATCTACAACTGGACTTATTCCGACGAGCAGCGGGCCAAGGCCGCCTGGGCCGGGGCGGACAACCCCTACGCCGCCCTGCCCCGGATGGTGATGCTCACCTACCGCATCCCCGACAGCATCCAGCGCATCGCCAGGCAGGGGGAGTTCGACGAGTTCGACCTGAACCTGTTCTTCGCCGCCGAGGGCAAGGGCCGGGACGCCCGCTTCAAGTACGAGAGCTACGTGCAGAAGTGGCTGGACCTGATTCGCGGCGCGTACCTGGAGACCACGGTGGACGAGCTGAAGCTGGGCGCGGAGAAGCCGCCCATGCCCTTCTCCGACACCCGGCTTTTGAACGTGCTGTCCCACACGCTGTGGTTCCTGCCCAACGTGGCCAGCTGCCACGCCATGGCCAACCTGCTGGCCCAGCGGCAGAACGCCTTCTACCACGACTATAAGGTCAACGTCTGCGCCGGGGCCGAGGCGGGCATCGGTGCGGCGGCCCTGGGCCCGGTGGAGGACGCCTTCGGCGACCCGCTGAAGACCAAGACCATCACCCTGTCCTGCGGCAAGCTGACCACCGGCGTGACGGTGAAGCCCTGGACCGGCATATTCATGCTGCGCAACCTGTCCAGCCCGGAGACCTACTTCCAGGCGGCCTTCCGGGTGCAGAGCCCCTGGGAGGTGACCGCCGACGACGGCGCCCGGGAGATCATCAAGCGGGAGTGCTACGTGTTCGACTTCGCCCTGGACCGGGCCCTGCGCCAGATCTCGGACTACAGCTGCCGGCTGAACATCGGCGAGGCCAACCCGGAGGTGAAGGTGGGCGAGTTCATACAGTTCCTGCCGGTGCTGGCCTACGACGGCAGCGCCATGCGCCAGGTGAACGCCGCCGAGATCCTGGACATCGCCATGTCGGGCACCAGCGCCACGCTGCTGGCCAAGCGCTGGGAGAGCGCGCTGCTGGTGAACGTGGACAACGACACCCTGGCCCGGCTGCTGGCCAACGACGACGCCATGAGCGCCCTGATGCGCATCGAGGGCTTCCGCAGCCTCAACGAGGACATCCAGACCATCATCAACAAGAGCGAGCACGTCAAAAAGGTCAAGACAGATGGCGAGAAGCTGTCCGACAAGCAGAAGCGGGAGCTGACCGAGGAGGAGAAGGAATACAAGAGCAAGCGCAAGCTGATCCAGGAGAAGCTGATCAAGTTCGCCACCCGCCTGCCGGTATTCATGTACCTGTCCGACTACCGGGAATTCAGCCTGAAGGACGTGATCACCGCGCTGGAGCCAAAGCTGTTCGGCAAGGTGACGGGCCTGACGGTGAAGGACTTCGAGCTGCTGGTGTCGCTGAACGTGTTCAACGAGGGGCTGATGAACGACGCCGTGTACAAGTTCAAGCGCTACGAGGACGCAAGCCTGACCTACACCGGCATCGACAGCCACGAGTGCGACGCCCAGGTGGGCCTGTACGCCACCGCCATCAGCCGGGAGGAATACGACGCCATGGCCGGCCTGCAGCAGTCCAGCATGGAGGCCCCGGCGGCGGTGCACGACGTGCCCCGGCAGCGATACGATGGGGAGACGCCCGCCCACAAAGCCGGGTTCGCATCCACAGCGCAGCCTCCGAGGACATCCTCGCCTGCACCGTCTGCCGCGAAGCGCGAGACGACACCTTACGAGCCCTCGCCGTCTACAGCGAAGCGCAGGAGAACGGCCTACGAGCCTGCAACGTCTAAAGAGACCCACTGGACAACGGCTTACAGGTCAGCGCCGTCTGCCGCGAAGCGCGGAACAACGGCTCCCGAATTCGCGCCGTCCTTCTCAAATCCCGCGTCAAACGCCTTCGAACCGGCCAGCGCCCCGTCGCGCCCCATCCCGCCGAAGCCGGCCATGCCCACCTACCGCCCGGCCTTCGTGCCGCCGAAGCCCGCCGCCGCGCCAAGGCCCGCCGAAGCGCCGAAGCCGGACCTGAGCCGCGTCGCCCCTGGCGCCATCGTCACCCACCGCGCCTTCGGCGCGGGCACGGTGCTTTCCATCGAAAAAAAGCCGAGCGGCAGTGCCTATGTGCATGTGCAGTTCGGCGAAACAAAAAAGTCCTTCGGCTACCCGGGGGCGTTCTACGATGGGTTTTTGAAGGTGGAGGAGGGATAACTTCTGATTTATCGAGCTAGCGCGCAGGTAATAGGAATGGCGGCTGACGCACCCCAAAGCCTTCCCCTTGAGGGCAATGTCATCAACTTAAGGAATCGGCCTGTTACTGCGCACCGCAATACTCGCCGTAGCGGCGGCAATCTGCCGCCACAGA
>CACWZI010000103.1 GCA_902765305.1 uncultured Eubacteriales bacterium | reverse complement strand
GTACTGATATTATACAGCAAAAGTGGAGAAAAATCAGTTGATAAATGTATCAAAATCACTTGTATTTGCGGGCTTTCTCGTCTTTTACAAGTGGCTATTTAAGGGAAAGCTATGGAGGATAAGGGAATGCGGGAATTCAACTACACGAAAATAGGGGATGGAAAGTGGGATTCCGAGCTGCTCGGCCTTGTCGCGGCGATCTATAAAGCGGCGGGCAAGCAGGAGATGTATTTGAAGCAGCGACCGGAAGCACTCGAAAAGCTGGTCGAAATCGCCATGATTCAAAGTACCCAGGCATCAAATGCCATCGAGGGGATCGTGACTACCAACACCCGAATCCGGCAGCTCGTTCAGGAGAAAACCACGCCCAGGAATCGTGATGAGCAGGAAATCGCCGGATACCGTGACGCGCTTGCCATCATCCACGAGAGCTTTGACGCGATCCCGATCAAGCGGAATGTCATCCTTCAACTTCATAAGACTCTCTTCAGCCACATGAACAATCCAGTGGCCGGGCGCACGAAAACCGTCCAGAATTATATCAGCGCGACCTATCCGGACGGACGTTCCGTGACATTGTTTACACCACTGGCCCCCTTTGAGACGCCGGAGGCGCTTGACGGGATATGCGATGAATACAACCGCGTCATAGGAAATATGGAACTGGAGCCGCTCATTGCGATCCCGGTATTTATCCATGATTTTCTCTGCATCCATCCCTTTAACGATGGGAACGGGCGCATGAGCCGGTTGCTTACGACCCTGCTGCTCTACAGGAGCGGTTTCTTTGTGGGAAAGTATATTTCGCTGGAGGCGAAGATCGCCAAGAATAAAGACCTTTTATTATGAAGCCCTCTCCGCCTCGCAGGATGGATGGCACGAAGGAGAGGATGATTCGGTCCCATTCATAAAATATCTGTTGGGAACCATCTTTGCCGCCTATAAGGATTTTGAGGACCGATTTGCCCTGATCGAAACGAAGCGGACGGCGCTGGAAACCGTGCGGCTGGCCACGCAGAATAAAATTGGCCGCTTTACCAAGCAGGACATCCGGGCGCTCTGCCCCTCATTGAGCCTCAGCTCTGTGGAAGGCACCCTTCGGAAGCTGGTTGCATCCGGGGAACTGGAAAGGGAAGGAAGCGGTAAGAATACTTGTTATTACAGGGTGAAATAGCGATCGAAATGGGTCTGCGACGTAAGTATGAGAGCCAACAGCGGATTGTATGAGGAATTGTGTAAATTGGCGAGACGTCGCCCCGTTTTATCTCTCCGCCCGGACCTCCGGGCGGGGTATTTGTATGCTTCGCCGCCTACAATTCTGTTGCCAACCCCCGGATTCTATGGTATACTGAATGTGGATGGGGAGGTGTTCGGATGCCTGCGGGAAGGAAGGATTACCGCGACAGGCTGTTCAATTTCATCTTCGGCAGCGAGGCGCACCCGGAGTGGACATTGAGCCTGTACAACGCGGTCAACCATACAAGTTATACCGACCCTTCGCTGATCGAGCTGACGACCATACGGGAGACGCTTTATCTTGGCATGCACAACGACGTGTCCTTCCTGATCGCGTCGCTGATGAACCTGTACGAGCAGCAGTCGTCCTACAACCCCAACATGCCGGTGCGGCTGTTGCAATACGCCGGCAACATGTACGAGCGCTACATCGTCGGCCACAGGAAGAACAAATACGGCAGGACGCTGATCCAGCTGCCGGTGCCGAAGCTGGTGGTGTTCTACAACGGCCCGGACGAGCGGCCGGAGTCCGAGGACCTGAACCTGTCCGACGCCTTCCCCCCGGAGCTGCGGGCCGCCTCGGACATCCAGGTGCGCGTGCGCATGCTCAACGTGAACCTGGGCAAGAGCGAAACGCTGCTGGAGACCTGCAAGCCCCTGGCGGAATATGCCTGGATCGTCGACGCGATCCGGAAAAGCGAGAGGGCACTGAAGGGCAAGGTGGACGACGGCATCCTGCTGGAGACCGCCATCGACAGGGCTGTCGACGCGATCCCCGGCGATTTCATCATCAAACGATATCTTGAAACGCACAGAGCGGAGGTGAAGGGTATGCTGCTGACAGAGTACAACGAGGCCCAGGCCATGGAGCTGTTCAGGGAAGAGGGACGGGCCGAGGGACGCGTCGAGGGACGGGCCGAAGGGCGCGTCGAGGGACGGGCCGAAGGGCGCGTCGAGGGACGGGCCGAAGGGCGCGCCGAAGGGCGCGTTGAAGGCGAGGACCGCCTGGCGCGGCTGATGAAGCTGCTCTTCGGCCAGCACCGGTTCGAGGACGCCCAGCGGGCCGCGACGGACGCCGCCTTCCGGGATCAGCTGTACCAGGAATTCCAAATCGCGTGACGCACAGGCGCGGTCCTTCCGCTTGGTGAGAAGGGCCGCGCCTGCGCCTGTCTTATGAGTGAGTAATTTCATCGTCAAACAAACCTCGAAACGCACAGAGCGGAGGTGAGGGGGTATGCTGCTGACAGAGTACAACGAGGCCCAGGCCATGGAGCTGTTCAGGGAAGAGGGACGGGCCGAGGGACGGGCCGAGGGACGCGTCGAGGGACGGGCCGAAGGGCGCGCCGAAGGGCGCGTTGAAGGCGAGGACCGCCTGGCGCGGCTGATGAAGCTGCTCTTCGGCCAGCGCCGGTTCGAGGACGCCCGGCGGGCGACGACGGACGCTGCCTTCCGGGATCAGCTGTACCGGGAATTCCAGATCGCGTGACGAAGGATGAACAGCCCGCCCTGACATTTGGGCGGGGAATTTGTATGTTTGGGGGCGAAGGGCTTTTCTTTTCCCTCCGGGGGTGTTATAATCAGGGCATGATACGGGTTGGGGACGATAACCTGTAACGAGCCCCATCCTTCAAGGAGGTGAATGTCCGATGGCAAGCCTGGGAAGCCTTTTGGCCGGGAATATACCGGTGCTGCTGATGATGATCGTCGGCGTGGTCCTGCTGGTGGTGGAGATGTACGTGCCGGGCTTCGGCGCGCCGGGGATCTCCGGCATCGCGCTGCTGGTGCTGGGGTTCGTGCTGCTGAAGCCGCCGCTGGCGGAGGGGCTGATACTGTTCGCGATACTGGCGGCGATACTGTGCGTGGCGTTGTCGGTGTGCCTGTATTCGGCCTCGAAGGGCCGGCTGAGCAAGTCAAAGCTGGTGCTCAACGACGTGGCGGTGCCGGCGAGCGTCGCCGAGAACAACGACCTGAACTACTTCATCGGCAGGGAGGGCGTGACGCACACCGCGCTGCGGCCCGCGGGCATCGGCGAATTCGACGGCGTGAAGCTGAACGTGGTGTCCGACGGCGAATTTATCGGCAAGGACAAGCCCATCCGCGTGCAGAGCGTGGAGGGCAACCGGATCGTGGTCCGTGAAATGACAGAAAGGGGATAGAGCCATGTCTAACATCAATATCGCATCCATCGCGGTGCCGGTCATCATCATTTTCCTGGTGATCGCGCTGTTCTCGCTGTTCCCGCTGGGCCTGTGGTTCTCGGCGCTGATGAGCGGCGTGCACGTGAGTATCTTCAACCTGGTGGGCATGAAGTTTCGCCGCGTCAATCCCCGGCGCATCGTGCCCCCGATGATCAAGGCCCGCAAGGCCGGCATCAACGTCTCGATGAACGAGCTGGAGACGCTGTACCTGGCCGGCGGCAACGTGGACCGGGTGGTGGACGCGCTAATCGCGGCCCAGAGCGCCCAGATCCAGCTGACCTTTGAGCAGTCCAAGGCCATCGACCTGGCCGGCCGCAACGTGCTGGAGGCCGTGCGGATGTCCGTCAACCCGAAGGTGATCGAGACCCCGGTCATCGCTGCCATCGCCAAGAACGGCATCGAGCTGCGGGCCAAGGCGCGGGTCACCGTGCGGGCCAACATCGACCGCCTGGTGGGCGGCGCCGGCGAGGAGACCATCATCGCCCGCGTCGGCGAGGGCATCGTCACCACCGTCGGCTCCTCCGAGAGCCACAAGGATGTGCTGGAGAACCCCGACCTGATCAGCCGCACCGTGCTGAACAAGGGTCTGGACGCCGGTACCGCTTTCGAGATCCTTTCGATTGACATCGCAGACGTGGACGTGGGCCGCAACGTGGGCGCGCAGCTGCAGATGGACCAGGCCGAGGCCGACCGGCGCATCGCCCAGGCGAAGGCCGAGGAGCGCCGCGCCATGGCCGTCGCCCGCGAGCAGGAGATGAAGGCCAGCGTGCAGGAGATGCGCGCCAAGGTGGTCGAGGCCGAGGCCGAGGTGCCGAAGGCCATGGCGACCGCCCTGCGCGAGGGCAAGCTGGGCGTGATGGATTACTACAACATGCAGAACGTGCAGTCCGACACCCGCATGCGCGAGGCCATCGCCGGCGAAGGCGCGGCCCCCGCAAAGGAAGAGAAGAAGTAAGCATTCGCGGAGGGGGCGCGTCCCCCTCCGGATCTGAAAACTGACAGGAAGGGAGGCGGCCTTGTGGAAATCATCGGAGTGATCCTGTTCGTGCTGTTCTTTATCGTCAGCGCGGGCAGCAAGAACAAGAAGGGGAACAGCGCCGCCCAGAGGCCCGGCACGGCCGGCAACGCGCGGCAGCAGGCGCCCGTCGCCAACGCCCGCAGCGCCAGGCCGAAGCCGTCGGCGGGAAAGGTCAAGCCGGTCAGGCCGGCGTCCGCCCTGCCGAAGAACCTGGACGACCTCAAGGCGGCGATGAACCAGTGGCTTGAGGACGGAATGGCCGAGGTCAAGGGCGATGTCAAGCCCCTGGTGCAGCCCGCGGCCCAGTCGGTCCAGGGCGCGTCGATGCTGGAGGACGCCCAGTGCGCCGGCGGCAGCATGCCCCACACCCACGACGAGGGCCACAGCAGCCTGGCGGACGAGGACTGCGCCGGCGGCAGCATGGAACACACCCATACCGAAGGCGTCAGTCGCGCCGCCCAGGCCCGCCATATGGCCGCCATCGACGCGGGCCACCCCGACGGCGAGGACATCCTGCCCGAGGCCATCGACGCCGCCGCCCTGCGCCGTGCCGTGGTGATGGCCGAGGTGCTGGGAAAGCCGAGGGCGCTGAGGAAATACTGATTTGCCGCACTGCGACAAATCAGTATTTAAGGGGTTAGGTTTAAGGGGTTAGGTTTTAGGTGGTGGTGCCCTAAAGGGCTAGCTTCGCGTCGCAAATCCTTACGGGATTTGTTTTGATTCAATGTAAACGACAGTAGTTTGTTCGTTTCTCGATCCTTTGAATAAAAGAAATCCGTCAGGATTTCTACCTTCCCTAACACCTAAAACCTATAACCTAAAACCTAAATACTGATTTGACGCAGAGCGACAAATCAGAATTTACAAAGGAGGTACCCATGACCCCGATCACTGTACTGATCGCCGACGACGACGCGGGCATGCGGCTGGTGATGCGCAAGCTCGTGGAGCAGGCGGAGGGCTATGAACTGGTGGGCGAGGCGGCGGACGGCACGGCGCTGATCCGGCTGTACGACGCGCAGCGGCCCGAGGTGGTGCTGTTGGACGTGGAGATGCCTGAGCTGTCGGGCATCGAGTGCGCCCGGGCCATACAGGACCGGGACCCGCGCACGGTGCTGGTGTTCGCCACGGCCCACGAGGAGTACATGGCCAACGCCTTCGAGGTGTACGCCTTCGATTACCTGGTGAAGCCCTTCCGGGTGGAGCGGGCCATGGAGACCTTCCGGCGCATCCGCGAGCGCCTGCGGGGCGGCGCGGTGGCGCCGATGCCCATGCCTGAAGACATGGAAGGTGCGGACGCCGATGCCTCCCCCGCCACGGGTCCCGAGCCCGCCGCGCCGCCCGTACCCGGGCGCATGATGCTGCGCCACCGGGAGGGGGTCAGCTTCGTGGACGTGGCCGACATCGCCATGGTGATGCGGGAGAACCGCGCCACCGTGCTGCTGATGAAGGACGGCGCGCGCTACGTGGTGCCCGACGGCATGGCCGAGCTGGACGAGCGCCTGCCGGACGAGATCTTCTTCCGCACCCACAAGAGCTACATCGTGAACCTGAACCTGATCGAATCCATACAGCCCTATGGCCGATGGACCTACGTGGTCAAGCTGAAGGGCCTCCGGGAGGACGCCCTGATCACCCACGAGCGGTTCGAGGAATTGCAGAAGCGGTTTATGTAGGCTTGCAAACAATGTCCACCCGGTTTTCCAAATCGGAAAACCGGGTGGACATTGTTGTTTGTTCAGCGCGACAAATCAGTATTTGTCACTTCACCCTCACCTTCTTCGCGCCGGACCAGGCGGACCAGTAGGTCTTTCCGCTGTCCTTCTTCCAGGCACGGATGCGCACGTAGTAGATCTTGCCCTTCTTTAAATTTTTCAGCACCCTTCGAACTGTGGCGGCCTTGCTGACCGTTACCTTCTTTGCGCCGCTGAAGTTCTTCTTCAGGCCGTATTGCAGCTGGTAGCCGCCCACGCCACCGGGGACCTTCTTCCAGCTTGCGGTCAGCTTTCCCTTGCCGGCGGTCAGCTTCAGGCCGGTCACCGCCTTCGGGTTGATCTTGAAACCGGTCATCGCGGTGCCGGTGTAGTCGCCGATGCCGGTGACCTCCACGAGGGCTGTGCCGATGGCCGTGTTGTAGCTGTAGCTGACGGTGTAGTCGCTGCCCCGGGTCAGCGTCTTTCCGTTCAGGACCACCTTCACCGCGGGCTTCAGGGCCTTACCGGTGTACACCTGGTCCTTTACCGTGATCTTGCTGTCCATCACGCTGTGCTTGGGCTTCGACGGCCTGGCGGGCGCGGCGCCCAGGGAGACGAAGGGGATGCCGTTCTCGTTGGCATAGGTTTCGATAGTGCTGCCGTCGTAGCCGTAGAGGGTAAGCCTCGGGCAATTGTCGAAGGCGTGGTCGACGACCTCCGTCACCGATTCCGGCACCGTCACCCGCGTCAGGCTGTAGCATCCTGCGAAGCAGTATCCGGAGATCCACGGCACGCCGTAGGGGATGTCGACCCGGGTGAGGCTTTTGCAATCACTGAAGGCGCTGGCCAAGATGTTTTCCAGGCTGTCCGGCAGCGAGACGCTCTCCAGCCATTCGCAGCCGTTGAAGGTGTTGAGGGCCAGGGAGGTGACGCCCTCCTCAACCACGGCCCGCTTGATGCCGACGCCGCCGTTGACCTCCCAGAAGGCAAAGTAGTTGTCCATGTCGCCGCTGCCGGATATGGTCAGCAATCCGCTGTCGTCCAGCGACCACTTGACGTTCGGCCCGCAGGACCCGCTCTTCACGGTTGCGTTGGGCGCGGCAGGGACGTCATTCTCCGTGACGGCGTCCTCCGAGGCGACGTCGTTTTGCGCCAGCTCGAAATCCCCGATTGCGGGCAGGTCGATATCGAGTTCCGCCCTGGGCAGGGCGAATGCGTCATCCGGCGCGTCTTCGATGATCACCGGCTCCGCCACGGCGGCGAACCCGCCCAGCATCGCCAGCGCCATCACCAGCGCCAGCAGCCTCAGTGTCAGTCGCTTCATTATGTATAACCTCCTCTTGTTCCTGTCGTTACCGCTTCCATTATATCGCTTTGGCTGGCTGGATGTCAATAACTACTGATTTGTCGCGCTGCGACAAATCAGTAGTTAGGTTTTAGGTTATAGGTTTTAGGTGTTAGGGAAGGTAGAAATCCTGACGGATTTCTTTT
>CACWZI010000102.1 GCA_902765305.1 uncultured Eubacteriales bacterium | reverse complement strand
ATAAAAGAAATCCGTCAGGATTTCTACCTTCCCTAACACCTAAAACCTATAACCTAAAACCTAACTACTGATTTGTCGCGCAGCGACAAATCAGTAGTTGTGCACGCCCGAACAATTAATTCGATTGTAAATAATCTCCTTGATCCCCGTCAGCCCTCAAACATCTGCTCCAGGTCAGCCGGCGCAAGGCTCTGGTCCGGATGGAACTGATCCGATTCCATATAGCGGTAGATCGCGTTCAGCAGCGCCTGCGCTTCCGGATAGTCTGTAAGCGCTCGCAGGGCCATGCTGGAAAACAGCAGCCGCCCCGGGCCCACCCGGCATTCAAACAGCTGCGCCAGCGGGCGCAGCGTCGTGAAGCTGTCCAGCTGGGCGACGATAGGGCGCAGCCCGGCGGGCAGGCGCACCGCGGGCCGGTTCGCCATGGGCCACCACTGCCAGTTCGTGTGTTTTTCGGTGGGAAAGTTCCGCCCTAAAGGACTAGCTTCGCTTCGCAAGACGGGGTGCGCCGCGTCGATGTACTGCCCCATCGTGCCGCTCTGGCAGGGGAACGTGCCAACCGACCAGAAGTCCGTGGAGAAGTGACAGGGCACGGCCCGAAGGGGCGCGTCCGCGGGCGGGTCGAGAAATACCCGCGCTCCCGCGGCCAGCGCCGGAAGGGCCTGGGCGAGGTTCTCCGCCACGACCACGCCGTCGCCCTTAAGGACTGGCTTCGCGTCGGGGCAGGGCACCGGCTCGTCGGGATATACCCAGATCGGATAGCGATTGTCAGTGTTCTCCAACTCCAGGGTGAGATCCAGCCGGGTCGGCTGCCGGATGGACGCCAGAGGTACCTCCAGCGTCCCCGCCGGCGTCAGCCCGCCCGAGGGAAACGCCTTTGTTGCCAGGGTCCCCGCCCGGTCAAAGCCATCCCCCTGCAAGCGCCAGCGCACCGGCCCGCACAGGGCGTCGGCGCCATAGTTGGCCACCGAAACCTCCGCATGCAGCGTCTCGCTGTTTAACCAGGTGTAGCGCGCTAGCAGCGCCAGGGGCAGCGCATCGCGGTAGAAGGCCGCAAAGCGCTCCGGGCGGGCGAAGTCATAGGGCTTGGGGTGCAGATGGCTGTTCAGCATGCCCACCAGAGCGGTGCCCTGGCCTGGAAAGTCCTGCAGGCCCAGCAGGACCAGCCCCGACATGCCCGGGGTGCGCAGCACCGCTTCCACCTCCGCCCGGTAGCACAGCAGCGCCAGCTCCCCCGTCGCCGCCACCCAGTCCAGCCACACGGGCATCAGCCCGCACGCATTCACCCTTGCCTGTACCTGGCGCAGGTTGGCGGGATCGGTCACGCCGCGAAAGTCGTCCAGCTCGTCAAAATCCGGCAGCACCTCGTACTGGCCGACCTCGAAGCCGAACACCGGCCCGGTATACGTCTGCCTGATTCGGGACATTACGCCATCGTAGTTGACCCTGGCCGAGGGATACTGCCCGTTGATGTGCCCCTCGAGCCTGCCGCCGTTTGCCTCCGTGCCCGACATGGTGCCCCGCAGGGGCGCGCCAAAGTACGTGGAGGCGGTGTAGAAGTCGCTGCGGGGGTCGCCCTGAAGGACTGGCTTCGCGTCGCCCTGAAGGACTAGCTTCGCGTCGCCCTGAAGGACTAGCTTCGCGTCGCCCCGAAGGACTAGCTTCGCGTCGCAGCCCCGCTCGCCATAGTGGACGTTGGAGCCGTTGGCGTAGAGCCGGGTGTCGTCCATCTCCCGCGCCAGCACCAGAAGCTCGTCCATCCGACGGTGTCCCAGGTCGCCCGCCGCCAGCTCGTTGCCCAGCGTCAGCATCACGAAGGACGGGTGGTTCGCGTATTCGCGCAGGATCTGCATGAGTTCCCGGCGGTAATAAATCCACGCGGCGTCGGATTCCAGCGCGTCCTTAGGATTCCAATGGGAAAGCTCCGGCTGCATCAGCATGCCCAGCCTGTCGGCGGCCTCAAAGGCGGCCTCCGGCGGGCACCAGGAGTGAAAGCGCACCAAATTGACGCCATAGGCCCTGTAGGTTTCCAGGATCTCCAGCCACGCCTCGACGGTCATCGGCGGATGGCCGGTCTCCGGAAATACCGCGCAGTTGGTCTCGCCCCGCAGGAATACCCTGCGCCCGTTCAGCGCCAGCCTGCCCGTGCCGTCGTCCCCGAAGCGGCGCAGGCCGAAGCGGACCGTCCTGGAACCAGTGTCCTCTCCTAAAGGACTTGCTTCGCGTCGCCCTGAAGGACTAGCTTCGCGTCGCCCTAAAGGACTCGCTTCGCGTCGCCCTGAAGGACTAGCTTCGCGTCGCAGCACCGCGGTCAGTTCATAGCGCTGGCCGTCGCCGAGTTCCCAATATCGGACGCCACCGGCAAGGGGCAGCCGCGCTTTGATCTCATGCGCGCCCGCGGGGACGTCCACCGGAACTGTCGCATCAGCGGCGAGGGCGTCGGAGGCGAAGCGCAGGCTTCCCCGATATGCCCGCGCCGCGCTCAGATCCACGCGCACGTCCAGCGCGCCGGCCCGGGGATAGACCCTCATCGCACGGATGAACACCGGCTCCTCGGTACGCAGGCATACCTCGCCCAGCAGGCCGTTCCAGTTGGTCTGGGTCTCGTCCGTGGCCGCCGAGGCGTTGACGATATCCGCCCTGGGCAGGCCGGGATAGCTGTTGTCCGACAGCAGTACGAGCTCGGCCCCCGCACGGACGCGCCCCGTCACCTCGAAGACCTGAGTCGTGCTCAGCGTGGGTGGTTCGAAAGGGGGCGCCTCCTGCCCATCTATGAACAGCCTCAGGCAGCGGGCGCGCTCCACATCGATAAATGCCCGCACGTTCTCAGAAAGCTCAAAATCCAGGGTTCGGCTCAGCCGCGCCTCGCCCTCAAAGCTGACCCTGCGGGTCAGCCGCGTGGCGATGGGGCCTTCCGTGCCTGCCATACCGGCATCCCTGTGGCCGATGCCGGCCTCATCCAGCGTTCCGGGAATGCGGATGTCCCCCGCGAACCCGTCAATCGTCGCCCGCCAGATACCCGTCAGTGAATGCTTCACGCTGCTCGCCTCCAACGATTTAGGTTGTCAGGAGAACCGTCCCCATGACACCCGTCACACCGGAGCCCTCGCAGACCTCTACCATGCGGCACAGGCGCTCCATGACCGCGTCCCGGTATCGGGTGGGAGCTTCACCGACAGGCAGGTAAAATGAGAACATGCGGATGTTCCCCGCGCCGAGGACGCGGGCGATATCCACCGTGTGGCGCAGCTTGTCCAGATGGGCGGCGAAGTCGCCCCCGACGAGGTCGATCTTGCCGATGGGCGAACCGATGGACCAGGTGATCAGCCCGGCGTCATCCAGCCTGTGGCGAATCTCCATCGCCTTGTCTAGGCGGATATCCGACACGTTTTCCCCGTCCACGTTGCGAAGCTCGATCCCGTCCATGCCGTTGCGAAGCAGGGCGGCGATCTGTTCATCCAGCCTCGGACCGGCCTCGTCCGCAAAGGCGATCAGCAACGGTTTATTCATCGATATTCCCTCCGATCGAATGCCTGTTCCCGGTTACCGCTTCCGTTTCGATTGACAACGTCCGCAGTATTTCGGCCATTTCCCGTCGGAGGCTTCAAATGTGAAGCGCTGCCCGCATCCCCGGCAGGTTCGCGTAACCGCCTCCGCCGGCCGGTATTTCGCCCGGCATTCCTGGCAGCAATCCGGCCAGTGCTGTACCGCTTCCGGGAGGTTAAACGTCCTGCCGCATATCCGGCAAGTTCTCGTGATCGTCTTCATGGGATACCCCCTTGGGCCGGATATCACAGCAATACCTTTCTTCCTGTTACTACTTGGTTGTCCTTTCTTGATCCCTATCCGTAAATGTTATAGCAAATACTGATTTGTCGCAGCGCGACAAATCAGTATTTACCGAACAGAACAGATGCCCCTAATCCAGCTTCGCCTCGAGCTGCTTCAGGGCTTCCCCGCTCATGCCGTTATTGACCAGATAGGCCTCCGCCGCGGCCTTCAGGTCGGCTTCCGCCAGGGACGCACCGGCCTCCACTCCCGCCACGTAGCACAGCATCTCCTGGATATTCTTTGCCACGATCAGGTCGTATTTGGCGGTGCCGGGAAGGATGCCGTAGTAGTTGTCGTAGGTCTTCATATAGTCGTCCACGATCTGCGCCGGACTCCAACCCATCAGCGCTTCAAGCATCATGATCGCGAATCCGGTGCGATCCTTGCCCTCCAGGCAGTGCACCAGGTAGGGCGGCTCCTGTTCGGCCAGGAAGGAAAACCCCGCCACGATACCTGGCGCGAAACTCTCGGCGGCGAAATCCGTAGGCATCTTCCGGGCGCAGACCTTCCCGGCTTCAACCAAATCCCTGTAATAAGGGGAGGCAAAGTCCTCCGCGGCGATATATGCGGCGATATCCTCGGGCGTATCGGCCATGTTCATAACCGCCTGTACCCCTGCCTGCCGGATCAGGCTGTCGGCATAGGGGGCGCGATTGGCCTTGTTGTCGATGGGAGAGGCGGAGCGGTACAGCTTTCCCTCCACCACAGGCCGGAAATTGGCGAAGACCACGTCGGATGCAAAGTCGGCCCGTTCATCGCTGTAAACCAGTTCGTTGAGCGCCTGGGTCTCCAGGGCGCCGCCCTTCTCCTTCAGCGTTATGGTCACCTCATCGCCCGCGACGATGCCTGTCGCTTCCGAAAAATTGCCGTAGTTGATGCAAAGGCAGATGTCGCCGTCGTTGGGATCGATGCGCAGCAGGAAGCCGCCGCGATCCGTGTAGTAGCCGTTGAAGACGGGCATATCGCCGGTATAGCTGCCGCCGGTCACGGTGACGATATCCCCCAGCGCAAACCCGGCCCCGGTGAAATCCGCTTCGGTGATGTCCAGCTTCGCGTGGCCGTATTCATTGATTCTGACGACCTTGCCGCTGATGGCGACGGCTTCCGCCGTCACCGGAACCGCGCACAGGATCAACAGGAAGGCGAGTACCGTGCAGAGAAATCTTTTCATGATCAAACACCTCCATCGTTTATTGCGCCATCCGGCCTCCAGGTAGGGACTGGGATTTGCGTTGGCGATTATACCATAAAAGGCGGGGATTTGTCCACATATATGCTAACATGCGGCAGGGCCAACGCATGAATTGCCAGACGGATCAGTCACATTCATATTCTGATTGTACTTCCCCACTGCGGTGGGGAAGCTTATAATGCTTGCGGCAGCCGGTTTTTAGCTTCCCCACCGCAGTGGGGAAGTGGCCCGAAGGGCCGATAGGGCACCCCTTTCCCTCTCCCCGATAAATCAGAATTTACCTCGCTGCATCCTCGGATTTTGTGCGACAGGCTCAAGCATTCATGCGTGAGCCGTGTAACATGCGGTATTTCCTTAAGGAAATACCGTGCAATTAAGGTGGTCAGCTGGCGAGTGAATTTTTCGACAGATGCAATTGCAGATTTCGAAGGTTTACTGGAGGTAAATCGAGAAATCTGCAAGCAGCAGATGTCGGAAAAGGCACCGCCAGATGTGCCGCCGTATTGTGCGGTATTTCCTTAACGTCACTTGAACCATTCTGCGGGCAGATACGCTCGCTGGTGTTCCAGCATATCGTCAAACAGCGCCTGGCCGTCCTTCGGGGTCACGCCGGCCAGCTGGGGGTCGTTCATGAAGGTGGTGAAGCCCAGCCTGCGGTCACAGGTCAGCGCCGCAGTCAGCGTGTTTTCCTGGTTGTAGATGTGCCGCGCCACCAGGGGGAGCAGGTTGGCGGGCATGCTGCCCGCGAACACCGGCTCGATGCGGTTCATGCCGAACAGGGCGTTGGTCTCCACGACGCTGCCCAGCGGCAGGTTGGGGATCTGGCCCCGATTGGGGATGTTGACGTTGCTCACCATGTCGCCCAGGCCGAGCAGGGCCTTCAGCAGCAGGTGCCCCTCCTCGCCCGAGGGCTTCAGCACCAGCGGTTCCGCGCCGCTGATCAGGTCGTCGGAGCGCTTCAGGCGCTCGCCCAGGTCCTTGATGCGCCAGTCCACCCGGGTCAGCTGGTACTTCCATTCCCGAACCACATCCGGGTTCAGCGTATACCACGGCGCGGTGAACTCCGCCAGGTGCCGGTCTCCCGCCGCCGCGATGGCCCCGTATCGGCGGAACAGGTCGAACTTTACCCGGTGGGCGCATTCGAAGTGGCTGTTCATCCAGTTGTCGTCGCCGCCCATGTCAAAGCCGGTCTCGGCGTACTTGTCGGCGAACGCCGCGTACAGCGGCATCAGGTCGATGCCCTTGTAGCTGGCCCGGGTCAGCCAGGTGAAGTGGTTGATGCCAGTGACGGTGGTGTACAGGTCCTGCCGGGTCACGCCGCCGATGCCGTGCTCCCTTTCCAGCATGGCGCACAGCAGCTTCTGGGTGCTGAATACCTCGTGGCAGCAGCCAAAGGCCTTGATCTGGGGGAAGACGTGGTAGAGCGTGCGCACGCACAGGCTCATGGGATTGGTGTAGTTGATGACCCAGGCGTCGGGGGCGAAGGCCTTTATGGCCTCTGCGATCTCCACATACATGGGAATGGTGCGCATGGCGCGCATGAAGCCGCCTGCGCCTACGGTGTCGCCCACGGGCTGCCATACGCCGACGCGCTCGGGAAGGTGCACGTCCCAGCGCATCTCCTCAAAGGTGCCGGGCAGTATGGAGATGACCACGAAGTCGGCCCCCGTCAGGGCCTGCCCCAGGGAATCCGATACCTCGTATTGCCAGCGGGATACCGCGTCCGCATGGGCGCTGATTTTATTGCCGATGATCCGGTTGCGCTTGGCGGCGGGACGGTCGATGTCGTACAGCCGCACCGTGCCGCACATGTCCGCGTCCATCGCCAGATCCATCATGAAGCCCCAGGCCCAGCCCCGGGACCCGCCGCCGATGTACGCGACGGTGAGATTTTGCGCCTTCTTTTGGAAATCCTTCATAGGTGTTTCATCCTCCCAGTGTGACTGTTCGAATTGCCATACATTCAGCCTGTATTTTACCATAACAGTGGGTATTGCGCAATATGCCTTTTGCGGGGAAATGGAGGAAATAGAGGGCCACCGTTCCTGGCTGGTCAATGGGCCGTACCGATCAACACCGCCGTGGAACGCGGGCCCAGATCAAGGATGCAGGGGCCGTTTGTCGGTCGGGAGACGTCCGGGCCTTCCTGCAGCGCAAGCGCCGGCTTCCAGCAATATCCCTGGGGCAGCGCGGGCAGCGTATACCGCTGCGCCTCCCAGTAGGCGTTTACGGCGACGAAGATGAAGGCATCCTCTGCCGTGCCGTATTTGACGTGGTCCTCGGCGTACATGTACGCGAAGCTCAGGCCGGGGGCGTGTTCATCCAGCTTCCAGGCCAATGTGCCGTGGAAGGAGAGCTCCGGATAGCCGGTTCGGTTGTGGAAGAAGTCGTAGCTGTCGGATCGGAGCACCGGATGGGCCTTCCTGAACGCGATCAGCTGCTGCACAAAGTCAAACAGCGCCCGGTGTTTTTCCAGCTGGCGCCAGTCCAGCCAGGAAACCTCGTTATCCTGGCAATAGGCGTTGTTGTTGCCGTACTGCGTGTTGGCAAACTCATCGCCCGAGAGAAGCATCGGTATACCCCGGCTGGTCAGCAGGACTGTCAGCATGTTCTTCATCTGCCTGAGGCGCAGCGCGTTGATGCCGGGATCGTCGGTGTCGCCCTCCGCGCCGCAGTTCCAGCTCAGGTTGTCGTTTGAGCCGTCGCGGTTGTCTTCGCCGTTGTCCCAGTTGTGCTTTTCGTTGTAGGACACCAGATCGTTCAGCGTGAAGCCGTCGTGGCAGGTGACGAAGTTGATGGAGGCCGACGGGCCGCGCTTGCCATACAGGTCGTCGGAGCCGCGTATTCGCCGAATCAGCTCGGGCAGGCATTCCGCCCCGCCCTTCATGAAGCAGCGCAGGCAGTCTCGATACATGCCGTTCCATTCGGACCACCGGTCATAGGACGGAAATGTGCCCACCTGGTACAGGCCTCCGGCGTCCCACGCCTCGGCGATCAGCAGGGTCTTGCCCAGCAGGGCGTCGTTGGCGATGCTCTCCAGCAGCGGCGGATTCATCATGGGCGCGCCGTTTTCGTCCCGGCTGAGTATCGAGGCGAGGTCAAAGCGGAAGCCGTCCACGTGGAAGGCGGCCACCCAGTAGAGCAGGCAGTCGAGCACGACGTTTCTCACCACCGGGTTATTGCAGTTCATGGTATTGCCGCAGCCGCTGAAATTGAAATATCCGCCGTCCGGCGTCAGCAGGTAATAGGTTCGGTTGTCGATGCCCTTGTAGGAGATGACGGGACCGCCTTCTCCACCCTCCGCGGTGTGATTGAAGACGACGTCCAGTATAACCTGGATCCCGTTTTCATGCAGGCTGCGGATCGTGCTCTTCAGCTCGTCGGCCTCCATGCCAAAGCGCGCCGAGGCGGCATAGCCCGCCTTCGGCGCGAAGAAGCCGATGGTTGAATAGCCCCAATAGTTGAACAGGCGCCTGCCGTTGACCTCCCGGGTGTTTTCGAATTCGTCGAAGGCAAATATGGGCATCAGCTCCACGCAGTTGACACCCAGCGCCTTGAGGTAGGGAATCTTCTCCCTCAGGCCCATGAAGGTTCCCTTGTAGCGCACACCGCTGGACGGGTGCCGGGTAAAGGAGCGCAGATGCATTTCGTAGATGATCAGGTCGGAGGGCGGGATTTCCAGAGGCTTGTCGCCCCGCCAGTCATAATCGATCTCGATGATCTGCCCCCTGTGCGGAAATGGATCGCTGAAATCCGGCTCCAAGCCCCAAACGGGCCTGCCGGAGATGGAACGGGCATAGGGATCCAGCAGGACGCGATTCCTGTCAAAGCGCTGCCCATTTTGGGGGTCATAGGGACCGTCGAAGCGATAGCCGTATTCGACAGTTTCAGCGTTCAGCCCAAAAACCATCATGGCGTAGACGTTTCCGATGCGGAAGGACTCGGCAAACGGGATCTCCAGGAAGGGTTCCCTCTGACCGTGATTGTAGAGAACCAGCGTGCAGGCCGTCGCTTCCTTTGAAAACACGCTGAAATTGACGCCGTTGCCGATGATCGTGGCGCCGAATGGATATACGTGTCCCGGCCCGTATTCAAGGCCGCCTATGCGGTTTGTGGTGGGCTGGTTGAACAGATTCATTCTGAAGGTACGCATCGCCGATCCTCCCAGTGTGGCTTGGACTGTTGTGGCTGGTCAGACGGGTAAAATACTGATTTATCGAGCTGGGCTCGATAAATCAGTATTCAGGTTTTAGGTTTTAGGTTTTAGGTTTTAGGGGTGGTGCAAATCCCTTAACGCTTACGTTTCTCGGTCCTTTGAATAAAAGAAATCCGTCAGGATTTCTACCTTCCCTAACACCTAAAACCTATAACCTAAAACCTAACTACTGATTTGTCGCCAAGCGACAAATCAGTATTTGCCACGCCTGACCAGTTAATACCTATTTTAGCACAAGACGGCGGCGGCGTAAAGAATAAGCGATGAAAAAACGAGTGTCATGTCACGGCCATGCGGTCAATCCGCTTTTCCGCGATTCCTCCGGTCCAGGGCCGCAGAGATAAAGCCGGTAAACAGCGGATGTGGCTTGTTGGGGCGGCTCTTGAACTCCGGGTGGAATTGCACGCCGATGAAGAAGCGCTCGCCGGGCATCTCGACGGTCTCCACCAGCCGCCCGTCGGGGGAGAGGCCGGAGAGCACGAGGCCGGCGTCGGTCAGCGCATCGCGGTAGGCGTTGTTGAACTCGTAGCGGTGGCGGTGGCGCTCGCTGATTTCGGTGGCCGCGTAGAATTTACTGATGGCGGTGCCCGGCTTCAAAATGCAGGGGTATTTCCCCAGCCGCAGGGTGCCGCCCTTGTCGATCCCGTCGTTCTGGTCGGGCATGTAGTGGATGACCTGGTGGGGGCTGCTTTCGTCGAACTCGTGGGAATTGGCCCCTTCGAGGCCGGCGACGTGCCGCGCGTACTCGATCACGGCGACCTGCATGCCCAGGCAGATGCCGAAGTAGGGCACGAGGTGCTCCCGGGCGTACTGCGCCGCCAGGATCATGCCCTCGATGCCCCGGGGCCCGAAGCCGCCGGGGACGATGATGCCATCCACCCGCGACAGCGCTTCCTCCGTCAATGTCTCCGAATCGATCCATTCGATCTCCACCCTCGCGTCCAGCGCGTAGCCCGCGTGGCGCAGCGCCTCCGCCACGGACAGATAGGCGTCGTGCAGCTGCACGTACTTGCCGACCAGGCCGATTTTCACGGTTTGGGATTGGTGGTGGATGCGCGCCACCAGCGCCCGCCATTCCGCCAGGTCCGGCGCCGGCGCGTCGATGCCCAGTTCCCGGCAGACGATGCCGGACAGGTTCGCCTCTTCCAGCATCAGCGGGGCCTCGTACAGGTTCGGCAGCGTCCGGTTTTCGATGACGCAATCGGGCTTGACGTTGCAGAAGTGGGCAATCTTGGCAAAGATGCTGTCATCGGTGATGGGCTCGTCCGCCCGCAGCACGATGATGTTGGGAATGATGCCCATGCCCTGGAGCTCCTTGACGGAGTGCTGGGTGGGCTTCGACTTGTGCTCGCCGGAGGCCTTCAGGTACGGCACCAGCGTGACGTGGATGTACAGCGTGTTCTCCCGGCCCACCTCCAGCCCGACCTGTCGGATGGCCTCGATGAAGGGCTGGGATTCGATGTCGCCGATGGTGCCGCCGATCTCGGTGATGACCACGTCCGCGTCCGTCTTCTTTCCGACCTGATAGATGAAGGCCTTGATCTCGTCGGTGATGTGGGGGATGGTCTGCACGGTGCTGCCCAGATAGCCGCCCCGGCGCTCCCGCTGGATGACGCCCGAATAGACCTTGCCCGTGGTCAGGTTGGAAAACTTGTTCAGGTCCTCGTCGATGAAGCGCTCGTAGTGGCCCAGATCCAGGTCGGTTTCCGCGCCGTCCTCGGTGACGTATACCTCGCCGTGCTGGTAGGGGCTCATGGTGCCGGGGTCCACGTTGATGTAGGGGTCCAGCTTCTGGGAGGCCACCTTCAGCCCCCGGGCTTTCAAAAGCCGTCCCAGCGATGCCGCCGTGATGCCCTTGCCCAGCCCGGACACCACGCCGCCGGTGACAAAGATGTATTTCGTCATTGCGCATCCCCCTTCAGATATCGGTCGATTTCCAGGGCCGCCGCCCGGCCGTCCGCCAGCGCGCGTACCACCAGCGATTGGCCCGTGCGCATGTCGCCTGCGGAGAAGAGGTTGGCCCGCAGGTGATGGCTGCCGTCCTCCGGCATCATGCAGCCCCTTGGACTGAGTTTGACGTCGAAGCGCTTGGCGGTGGCCGTCTCGCAGCCCACAAAGCCCGCCGCGATCAGCAGCAGGTCGCAGGGCAATACCCGTTCGGTGCCGGGGATGGGATCGAAGCCCTTGAGCTTTACGGTTTCGACGCCGCCGGGGAGGAGCTGCTTGACTGTCGTCTCGTAAATGCGCGGGTCACTGCCCTGTCGGTGGATCGCCTCCTTCTGCCCGTAATCGGTGCGCAGCGTGCGGGGCCATTCGGGCCAGGGGTTGCCTGCGGCACGCTCGATGGGCGGCGCGGGCATCATTTCCAGTTGGATGACGGAGGCGCAGCCCTGTCGAAGTGCGGTGCCCACGCAATCGTTGCCGGTGTCGCCGCCGCCCACGACCACCACATGCCTGCCCCGGGCGTCGATGACGGGTGTGTTCCCTGACAGTACGGCCCTCGTCGCTGCCGTCAGATAGTCCACGGCGAAGATGCCCTCCACATTCAGCGCCCTCGGCTGCTTCGCGCCGCCGCAAAGCGCCACGGCGTCAAAATCCCTCAGATCGTCGGGGCTTGCATCGGTATTCAACAGAAAATGAATGCCTTCGGCTTCCATCAGGCTCATCCGCCGATCCACAATCCGCTTGGGCAGCTTCATGTTGGGGATGCCGTACATCAGAAGGCCCCCGGCGCGGTCGGCGCGCTCGACGACCGTGACCGCGTGGCCCAGCCGGTTCAGCCGATCGGCCGTTGCCAGCCCGGCAGGGCCGCTGCCGACGACGGCCACGCGCCTGCCCGTGCGCCGCCTGGGGATTCGCGGCTGGACCCAGCCCTTCTCAAACCCCGTTTCGATCAGGTACAGCTCGTTATCCCGGTTGGTCAACGCGTCGCTTTCCAGGTTGCAGGCCTTTTCACACAGGGCCGGGCACACCCGGCCGGTGAACTCCGGGAACGGCGCGGTCTGCAAAAGCCGCGCCAGCGCCTCCCGCTCCTTGCCGCGGTAGAGCAGGTCGTTCCATTCGGGAATCAGGTTGTTGAGCGGACAGCCGAAGTCCGACTGGCAGAAGGGCACGCCGCAGTTCATGCAGCGGGAGGCCTGCGCACGACGGGCCTGGGTGGGCTGGTGGACGTGCAGGTCCTCAAAATCGCGAAGGCGCGCCGCCTCGTCGCGGTAAGGATTCTCCACGCGGGCGACTTCCATGAATCCTGTAGGCTTACCCATGCTGCTTCGCCTCCTTCAGATAATTCAAATATTCGTCTGAAATGACCGCCTTGAATTTCGGCAGCCACGCTTCGAAGTCCGCCAGTATTTCCATGGCCCTGCGCGAATCGGTGTGCCGCGCGTGCATTTCCAGCAGCTGTCTCAATTCCACGGCCTGATCGCGGGTGAGGTCATGCACCCGCACCAGGCCGCTGTTGATGCGGTTTTCCAGCGTACCTTCCGCGTCCAGTACCCAGGCGATGCCGCCGGACATGCCCGCGCCGAAGTTGTCGCCCACCGGCCCCAGCACCGCTACGCGACCGCCGGTCATGTACTCGCAGCCGTGGTCGCCCACGCCCTCCACCACGGCCCACGCGCCGGAATTGCGCACGGCGAAGCGCTCGCCCGCCATGCCCGCGATGAAGGCATAGCCGCCGGTCGCGCCGTAGAGGGCCACATTGCCGATCAATGTATCATTTGGATTCCACACCGCGTCCGCGGGCGGGCAGATGGCCAGCGTGCCGCCGGAGAGGCCCTTGCCCAGATAGTCGTTGGCCACGCCGTACAGCGCAATGCTCTGCCCCTTCGGCAGGAACGCGCCGAAGCTCTGCCCGCCGCACCCCTGGGCCTGGATGTGCCGCTCGCCCTTTAAAAGCGTGCCGAAGGCCCGGTCGGTGGTGGTCAGCTGGACGTGGCTCTGAATCAGCCGCGCGTCCGTGCGCTCGTGCAGCCTGAAATCGTGCCGGGATTCGCTCTGGAAATGGGTGTTCCGGGCAAAGCCGATCAGGGCGGACAGATCCATCTCCCTAAAGGACTTCCTTATGGTCGAGGCATCGTCCTTCATTTTCAAAAGGTCGCTTCGGCCCACCAGTTCGTCGACCGTTCGCGCGCCCAGCTTCGCCATGATTTCCCGCAACTGCATGGCAACGAAGATCATGAACCGCTCCACGTATTCCGGCTTGCCGACGAACCGCTTGCGCAGCTCGGGGTCCTGGGTCGCCACGCCGAAGGGACAGGTGCCCAGGTGGCACACCCGCATCATGCGGCAGCCCATGGCGATCAGCGGCGCGGTGGCAAAGCCGAATTGCTCGGCACCCAGCAGCAGCGCCACGGCCACGTCATGGCCGGACATCAGCTTGCCGTCGGTCTCCAGTGTGACGGTCTGCCTGAGACGGTTTCGGCACAGCACCTGATGAGCCTCGGCCAGCCCGATCTCCCAGGGCAGGCCCGCGTGATGGACGCTGGACATGGGGGCCGCGCCGGTGCCGCCCTCGCCGCCGGAAATGAGGATGCCGCCGGCTCCGGCCTTGGCGACGCCGCTGGCGATGGTGCCCACGCCGGTGGACGAGACCAGCTTCACGGTGACCTTCGCGTCCTCGTTGGCGCATTGCAGGTCATAGATGAGTTCCGCCAAATCCTCGATGGAGTAGATGTCGTGGTGGGGCGGGGGAGAGATCAGGGATATGCCGGGCGTCGAGCAGCGTGTTCTGGCGACGCTTTCCGTCACCTTCGCGCCGGGCAGGTGGCCGCCCTCGCCGGGCTTCGCCCCCTGGGCCATCTTGATCTGGATTTCCTTCGCGCTGAGCAGGTAGTTCCGGGTCACGCCGAAGCGCCCGGAGGCCACCTGCTTGATGGCCGAGTTGAGCTCCGTGCCGAAGCGCTCGGGCAGCTCGCCGCCCTCGCCGCTGTTGCTTCGGCCACCCAGGCGGTTCATGGCAACGGCCATGCACTCGTGGGCCTCCCGGGAGATGGAGCCGTAGGACATCGCGCCGGTCCTGAAGCGCTTGACGATCTGCTCGGCAGGCTCGACTTCCTCCAGCGGCACGGGCGTGCACACCTCATACCTGAAGTCCAGCATGGCGCGGATGGTGCGCGGACAGTCGTTCTCCACCAGGGCGGCGTATTCGTCGAACTTCGCCCGGTTGTCCGTCCACACCGCCTGCTGGAGGGTGTGGATGACCCTCGGGCTGTACAGGTGTTCCTCAGCCTCCGGGCCCGTGCGCAGCTTGTGCCGGCCGACGCTTGTCAGACCGTTTTGAACAGGATTTCCTGAAGGACCAGCTTCGCTTTGCATGAACGCCTGATCGTGATAGTAACGGCTGTCCGCCTCCACATCGTGAAGCCCCTTTCCGCCCAGCGCGACCGGGGTGTTGGTGAAGAACTGGTCGACAAACTGTCCGTCCAGGCCCACGGCCTCGAACAGCTGGGCGCTCTGGTAGGCCTGCAGCGTGGACACACCCATCTTGGAGGCGATCTTCAACACCCCCGCCGTCAGGGCTTTGTCATAGTTTTCCACAGCGGCCTCGGACAGGTTCTCCCGTATGAGGGCGTGGGCCAGGTAAGGGTTCACCGCCCGCGCGCCGTAGGCGATCAGCATGGCCAGCTGGTGGGTGTCCCGGGGCTCGCCGCTCTCCAGGATGACGGAGACCTTCGTCCGCTTCTTGATGTGGATCAGATGCTGCTCCAGCGCGGAGACCGCCAGCAGCGAGGGGATGGCCAGGTGTTCCGCGTCCACGCCCCTGTCGGACAGGATCAGTATGTTCGCCCCTTCCCCGCAGGCCGCGTCGCCCTTGTAGCGGCGGCAATCTGCCGCCATGTGGCGCCTGATAGGCGCCGCTACATGCTCCGCGTCGCCCTGAAGGACTAGCTCCGCGTCGCAGGCGGCAAAGAAGTCCTGCATGGCCTGGCGAAGCCGCGTTTTTACCGGATAGAGCAGGGAGATTTCCCGCACCCTGAAGGCGGGGTGGTCGATCGCGCGGATGCGCTGCAATTCCGCCTCCGTCAGCACCGGCGAGGGCAGCTCCAGCACGGTGCAGTTGTCGGGATCATGGGACAGCAGGTTTCCGTCGTCGCCGATGTAGATGGTGCAGTCCGTCTTGCAGGCCTCCCGCAGCGCGTCGATGGGCGGGTTGGTCACCTGAGCGAAGCGCTGTTTGAAGTAATCGAACAGCGGCGGGTGGGCCTTCGACAGGGCGGCAATGGGCTCGTCCGCGCCCATGGATACGATGGGCTCCTGTCCCGTTTCGGCCATCGGCAGTATGACGTCCTGGACGTCCTCCCAGGCATAGCCGAAGGCCTTGCATAGGGCTTCCACATCATCAATTCGCGTCTCGATCCGGGCCTCGGGCAGATCCTCCAGCCTGACGATCTGTCTGACCCATTCCCCATAGGGATGCGCCCCGGCGAACTGTGCCTTCAGCGCGTCCGATTCCAGCAGCGCGCCGGTGCGCAGGTCGGCCATCAGCACGTCCCCGCCCTTCAGCTTCCAGCGGCGGCGGATGTGGGCGCTTTCCTCGAACAGCACGCCGGCCTCGCTGGACAGGATCAACCGCCTGTCGTCCGTCAGGGCGCAGCGCAGCGGGCGCAGGCCGTTGCGGTCCAGCGACGCGCACACGCTGTCGCCGTCGGAATAGAGTATGGCGGCGGGGCCGTCCCAGGGCTCCATCATCGTGGCATAGTAGCGGTACAGGCCGTTCCAGGGTTTTGCCTCTTTCTCGCCCTGCCAGGGCTCCGGCAGCAGCACCATGCCGGCCAGCGGCAGCGCAAAGCCGTTCATGGCCAGAAATTCCAGCGTGTTGTCCAGCATCTGGGAATCGCTGCCCTCCGGGTCCACCACGGGCAGCACCCGCTTCATGGCATCCTCCATGACGGCGGAGCGCATGGTCTCCTCCCGGGCCTTCATGCGGTCGTGGTTGCCCCTTATGGTGTTGATCTCGCCGTTGTGCAGCAGGAAGCGCTGCGGGTGGGCCTTCGACCAGCTGGGGAAGGTGTTCGTGGAAAAGCGGGAATGCACCATGGCCATCTGAGACACAAAGCGCACGTCCTGCAAATCATCGTAAAAGGATCGCAGCTGGGAAACCAGCATCATGCCCTTGTAGACGACGGTGCGGGAGGACAGCGAACAGATGTAGGTATCCGTGTCCTGCTTTTCAAACACCCGGCGGAGGATGTACAGCCGACGGTCAAAATCAACGCCGGGATTGATGTCTGCGGGACGCTTCAGAAAGCACTGCCTTATGCGGGGCATGGTTCGCCGCGCGCCGGCGCCCAGCTGGGCCGGGTGGCAGGGCACGTCCCGCCAGCCCAGCACACACAGGCCCTCCGAGGCGGCCAGCCGGTCAAAGATGCGGCAGATATTTTGAACGCCCACCTCATCCTCCGGCAAAAAGAACATCCCGACGCCGTAGTCGCCGGGCTTGCCCAGGTATATGCCTTCCTCCCGCGCCCATGCGGTGAAGAATTCGTGGGGCAGCCGGGTCATGATGCCCACGCCGTCGCCGGTGGTGCCCAGGGCGTCGCTGCCCGCGCGATGGGCCAGGCGTTCCACGATGGTGAGCGCCTGGTCCACCGTTCGGTGGGTGGCGCGGCCGCTTAAGTCGACAATGGCGCCAACGCCGCAGGATTCATGCTCCAGTTCGGGGTGATAGAGGGGGTAATGCGGGTCGTACATGGTGGCACCTCCGTTGGTGTTGCAATAAAAATGGAGTGTCTGTTCAGACGGGTAAATACTGATTTGTCGCGCTGCGACAAATCAGTATTTAGGTTTTAGGTTATAGGTTTTAGGTGTTAGGGAAGGTAGAAATCCTGACGGATTTCTTT
>CACWZI010000101.1 GCA_902765305.1 uncultured Eubacteriales bacterium | reverse complement strand
AAGCTAGTCCTTTAGGGCCGCTACAGCGTTTTGGTGTATCCCTTGCTTTGTTTTCGTCGCGGGAACGTATCCTATGTCTTAGCGGTAACATTCCGTGCGCGGCTTTTCCTGTTCCCTGTTGACTGTTCCCTGTTCCCTTTGCACTACCCTTTGCTTTTCCGCTATCAGCCCGACAAATCAGTATTTGCACAATCGAAAATAACAGGAGGCATCCACACATGAACGAATACATCGAATCCGCCGTCGCCCAGTTCCACACGCTCCTTGAGGAGCAGCTGGCACGCACCGGGCGCATGGAGAACGCGGCACCGGCGAAGGACTTCACCGCCCTGCCGGTGGTCACCATCGGCGTGATCGACGGCGACGGCATCGGGCCGATCATCTCAAGGCAGAGCACACGGGTGCTGGAGGCGCTGCTCAAGGACGAGATCGCCTCGGGCAGCATCGTATTAAAGCCCATCGAGGGCCTGACCATCGAGAACCGGCTGGCGAAGGGCGAGGCTGTGCCGAAGGACGTGCTTGCGGAGGTCAAGAAGTGCGACGTGCTGCTGAAGGGCCCCACCGAGACCCCCAAGGGCGGCACGATGGAGAGCGCCAACGTCACCCTGCGCCGGGAGCTGGACCTGTACGCGAACGTCCGCCCGGTGTCCGTGCCTGATCAGGGCATCGACTGGATCTTCTTCCGCGAAAACACCGAGGGCGAGTACGTGCTGGGCAGCCGGGGCGTCGAGATCCCCGGCAAGCTGTGCATGGACTTCAAGGTCACCACGCTGCCGGGCACGAAGCGCATCGCCCGGGCGGCCTTTGAGTACGCGAAGAACAACGGCAAGAAGAGCGTCGCCATCGTCACCAAGGCCAACATCATGAAGAAGACCGACGGCCGCTTCTCCGAGATCTGCCACGAGGTGGCGGCGGAGTACCCCGGCATCGAGGCGGAGGACTGGTACATCGACATCATGACCGCCAAACTGGTGGACACCCGGGTGCGCAGCCGCTTCCAGGTGTTCCTGCTGCCGAACCTCTACGGCGACATCATCACCGACGAAGCCGCCCAGCTGCAGGGCGGCGTGGGCACCGCGGGCAGCGCCAACCTGGGCGACCAGTACGCCATGTTCGAGGCCATTCATGGCTCCGCGCCGCGGATGATCGAGACGGGCCGGGGCGACTACGCGAACCCGTCCTCGCTGCTCCGCGCGGCTTCCATGCTGCTGCGGCACATCGCCCGCGGGAACAAGGCCGCCGTCCTCGACGCCGCGCTGGACGCCGTGCCCCACGACGGCGACACAGCCCAGGGCTTCGCCGATCGGCTGATCGCCGAGATCGGTAGGCGCTTGTAATGCTGTAACGGCGGCAATCTGCCGCCACATCCGTAGCGTCGACAATCTGCCGCCACATCCGTAGCGGCGGCAATCTGCCGCCATGAAAAGGTCCCCACACCGCTTTCAGGATGAAAAGAATGCGTCATCCTGAAAGCGGTGTGGGAACCTTGTATATTTTTATATCCTCAGAGCGTTTTTTTATTTGCCAACGGGCACAATAACTGGTATAATCATCACGGTAACCGTGCGAAGGGCGGGCGCTCATCCCGCCGGACGCGGAAAGGATGTGCAATCATATGACGAAGAAGAGCACTCAGACGCCTGTAACCACCGTGGAGACGCTGGAGGCGAAGCTGGCAGTGATGCGCGCCGCCCAGCGGGAATACGGCAGGTTTAGCCAGGAGGATGTGGACCGCATCTTCCGGGCCGCCGCCATGGCCGCCAACAAGGCCCGCATACCGCTGGCGAAGCTGGCCGTGGAGGAGACGGGCATGGGCGTGGTGGAGGACAAGGTCATCAAGAACCACTACGCGGCGGAGTACATCTACAATACCTACCGACACACGAAGACCTGCGGCGTCATCGAGGAGGATCCGGCCTACGGCATCAAAAAGATCGCCGAGCCCATCGGCCTGGTGGCGGCGGTCATTCCCACCACCAACCCCACCTCGACGGCCATCTTCAAGACGCTGATCTGCCTGAAGACCCGCAACGCCATCATCATCAGCCCCCATCCCAGGGCGAAGAAGTCCACCATCGAGGCGGCCCGCATCGTCTACGAGGCGGCGGTGGCTGCCGGTGCGCCGAAGGACATCATCGGCTGGATCGACGAGCCCTCCCTGGACCTGACCAACCTGGTGATGAAGGAGGCCGACATCATCCTCGCCACCGGCGGCCCCGGCATGGTCCGCGCGGCCTATTCCTCGGGCAAGCCGGCCCTGGGCGTGGGCGCGGGCAACGTGCCGGTGATCATCGATTCCTCCGCCGACATCGTGATGGCGGTGAATTCCATCATCCACTCCAAGACCTTCGACAACGGCATGATCTGCGCCTCCGAGCAGTCCGTGACCGTGCTTTCCGACGTCTACGACCAGGCCCGGGCCGAGTTTGAGAAGCGGGGCTGCTACTTCCTGAAGGGCGACGAGATCAAGAAGGTGGGCGACACCGTGATCATCAACGGCGGCGTCAACGCGAAGATCGTCGGCCAGAGCGCCTACAAGATCGCGAAGCTGGCGGGCGTGAAGGTGCCGGAGAAGACCAAGATACTGATCGGCGAGGTCACCAGCACCGACATCTCCGAGCCCTTCGCCCACGAGAAGCTCTCGCCCGTGCTGGCGATGTACAAGGCCGACACCTTCGAGCAGGCGCTGGACATGTCCGAGCAGCTGCTGATGGACGGCGGCCCCGGCCACACGGCCTCGCTGTACATCGACACCACCGAGAAGGAGAAGATGGCGGCCCACGCGGCGCGGATGCACGCCTGCCGAATCGTGGTGAACACCCCTTCCAGCCACGGCGGCATCGGCGACATCTACAATTTCCGCCTGACCCCGTCCCTGACCCTGGGCTGCGGCTCCTGGGGCGGCAACTCCGTGTCCCACAACGTGGGGGCGCTGGATCTGCTGAACATCAAGACCGTGGCGGAGAGGAGAGAGAACATGCTGTGGCTGAGACTGCCCGAGAAGGTCTATTTCAAGCGGGGCTGCATGCCCGTCGCGCTGGATGAGCTGGGCACCGTGATGGGCAAGAAGAAGGCCTTCATCGTCACCGACACCTTCCTCTACCAGAACGGCTATGTCAAGCCCATCACCGACAAGCTGGACCAGATGGGCATTACCCACGCCTGCTTCTGGGACGTGGCCCCCGACCCGACGCTCCAGTGCGCCCAGGAGGGTGTCAAGCAGATGACCTCCTTTGGCCCGGACGTGATCATCGCCCTGGGCGGCGGCTCCGCCATGGACGCGGCCAAGATCATGTGGGTGATGTACGAGCATCCCAACGCCAACTTCGAGGACATGGCCATGGACTTCATGGACATCCGCAAGCGCGTGTACACCTTCCCGAAGATGGGCAAGAAGGCCTATTTCGTGGCGATCCCGACCTCCTCCGGCACCGGCAGCGAGGTGACCCCCTTCGCCATCATCACCGACGCCACCACCGGCACCAAGTGGCCCCTGGCGGATTACGAGCTGTTGCCCAACATGGCCATCGTGGACGTGGACAACATGATGAACCAGCCCAAGGGCCTGACCAGCGCCTCGGGCATCGACGTCATGACCCACGCGCTGGAGGCGTATGTCTCCGTGATGGCCAGCGACATGACCGACGGCATCGCCCTGAAGGCCACCCAGCTGGTGTTCGACTACCTGCCCTCCGCCTACAACAACGGCGCGAAGGATCCCAAGGCCCGCGAGCACATGGCCATGGCCTCCACCCTGGCCGGCGAAGCCTTCGCCAACGCCTTCCTGGGCGTGAACCACTCCATGGCCCACAAGCTGGGCGCCTACCATCACATTCCCCACGGCGTGGCCAACGCGCTGATCCTGACCTATGTGATGCGCTACAACGCCAGCGAGACGCCCACCAAGATGGGCACCTTCCCGCAGTACGATCACCCCCACACGCTGCAGCGCTATTGCGACGTGGCCCGCTACAACGGCATCGTGGGCAAGGACGATCACGAGACCTTCGATATGCTGATCGAGAAGCTGGAGCAGCTGAAGAAGACCATCGGCATCCCGGCTTCCATCAAGGACTTCGGCGTCAAGGAGGAGGACTTCCTGGCCTGGACGAGATGACCGAGAACGCCTTCAACGACCAGTGCACCGGCGCGAACCCCCGCTATCCGCTGATGAGCGAGATCAAGCAGCTGTACCTGCTGGCCTACTACGGCAAGGACACCAAGGAAGCCGAGAAGATCTGACGAGAGGGAGGGAAAGACAATGGCAGACAGGCAGATTCTCGAGGAGAAATCCTATAAAACCGTATACCGCGAGGGCAATGTGATCGTCAAGGCGTTCACCCCCTCCCATCCCATGTCCGACGTGTTCAACGAAGCCTATATCCACGCCTGCGTGGAGGACGCGGGCGTGCCGGTGCCGAAGCTGCTGGGCGTGGGCATGCAAAACGGCGGCTGGGCCATATCGATGGAGTACGTGGCCGGCAAGACCCTGGACGAGCTGATGAAGGAGAACCCGGACAGGATCGACGAGTACCTGGAAAAGCTGGTGGACATCCAGCTGCAGACCGGCAAGTACCGCGTGCCCCAGCTGCGCAACACCCGCCTGAAGATGGAGAACGCCATCAAGACGCTGACCGACGTGGACGCCAGCACCCGCTACGAGCTGCAGCAGCGCATCCACGGCATGGCGCGGCACACCAAGCTGTGCCACGGCGACCTGGTGCCCAGCAACATCGTCATCAAGGAGGACGGCAGCTGGTGCGTGCTGGACTGGGCCCACGCCAGCGCGGGCAACGCCGGCGCGGACGCCGCCATCACCTATATGCGCTTTTCGCTGGATGAACCGGCGCTGGCGGAGAAGTACCTGCGCTTGTTCTGCAAAAAGGCCGACATGCCCATACAGTACATCCAGACCTGGATGCCCGTGGTGGCCGCGGCCCAGCTGACCAAGCACAGGGAGTCCGAGCGCGAGCTGCTGGAGAAGTGGATCAGCGTGGCGGAGTACCAATAAGCATGGAATCTTACGCCCCGCCCGGAACGACGGCGATCTACCGTCGTTCCGGGCGGTTTTTGGTTTACCATACAAATACTGATTCATCGAGCACAGCCTGATGAATCAGTATTTCTTTTATCCCTTGCTTCGCGTCGCAACGGCCTCATGCAATCCCAAAGTCAAAGAAATCGTTTTCGATTTGTTGACTTTGCTGCTTTTTCGAGATTTTTGTAAAATAAGTGGTTGACAATGGCCTACACAAGGGGTATAATGCAATCAATGAGGTCGGACGTCTGACGTCATTGGGTCTGGGTTGAACGGGACAGGAGGATCAACGTGAGAGAGGTGCGTTTGGCGCAATCGGTGGCGGAGGAGATCCGAAGCCTCATCATGCGCGAGAGCATGAAGGTTGGCGACAAACTGCCCACGGAGAGCGAATTGATGGAGCGGTTCGATGTGGGCCGGTCCACCATCCGGGAAGCGGTCAAGCAGCTGCAGGCAGAAAACATCGTGGTCATACGCCGCGGGAAGGGCAGCTTTGTGGCCGATCGCACCGGCGTAGGCAAGGATCCGCTGGGACTGAGCTTTGAGGAGCAGTCCCGGGTGCTTCGCGAGCTGATGGAGGTGCGCCTGCTGATGGAGCCCAACATCGCCGGGGAAGCTGCCAGGCGGCACACCCCCGAGGACGTGGAGGTCATGCGGGACGCCATCCGCTGCATGGCCGAAGCCTCCGAGGCGGGTCAGGACTACGAGCGCTTCGATTACGGCTTTCACCTGGCCATGGCCGAGAGCGTGCACAACAGCGTGCTGCGGCGCATGTACCCGGTGGTCTTTGAGGCCATCGTGCAGGGCTACCGCCGCACGGCGCACGTCCACGGCAGCGCCAGGGTGGCGCTGGCTTTCCACCGGGAGATCCTCGATGCCATCGAACGGGGCGACGCCGCCGCCGCCTCGGAATCGACCCGGCAGCATATCCTTCAGGCACTGAACGACATCAACCGAAATGTGGAAGGAGAATCACAATCATGAAGAAACTGTTTGCTGTGCTTCTGGCGCTGTCTATGATGGTGACCATGCTTTCCGTGGCATGCGCCGAGGAAACCACCATCAAGTTCTGGTTCTGGGCGGACAACGACGACTATGCCGCCACCATGCAGGAAATGATCGCTGACTTCAACGCCACCAACGGCAAGGGCATCACCGTCGTGGGCGAGCAGTATCCCTGGGACGGCGGCGGATACAGCCAGAACCTGCTGACCGCTGCCATCGGCGGCGGTGGCCCCGACGTGGCCACCTTCAAGCTGACCGCGACCCCCTCCTTCGTGGGCAACGACCTGCTGGCGCCCCTGGACAGCTTCATCGACGCCTGGGAGGACAAGGACCAGATCAACGAGAGCCTGTACAACACCATGCGCTCCGCCGGCGGCGAGGACGCCATCTACGTGATGCCCTGGAACACCCAGGTTCTGTATGTGTACTATCGTCCCTCCATGTTCGAGGCGGCGGGCGTCTCCGTGCCCACCACCTATGAGGAGTTCCTCGATGCCTGCGCCAAGCTGACCCGCGACACCGACGGCGACGGCAAGACCGACGTCTACGGCTTCGGCATGCGCGGCTCCAACGGCGGCCAGGAGCCCTGGGGCTGCTTCATCTACGCCGGCGGCGGCGACTGGGAGCATCTGGATTCCGAAGGCGCCATCAAGGGCATGCAGGACTACATCGACCTGTACACCAACGGCTATGCCCCCGAGACCGCGCCCAACGACGGCTTCGCCGAGGTCATCGACAACTTCAAGTCCGGCCTGACCGCCATGACCATCCATCACATCGGCTCCTCCGCCCAGATGATGGAGCTGTTCGGCGACGACGTGGCCGCGTTCGTGTTCCCCAAGGGCGAGGGCCAGTGGACCTCCATGGGCGACACCGAGACCGTCATGTTCGAATCCTGCCAGAACAAGGAAGCCGCCTTTGAGTGGATGGCCTACCTGGCCACCGGCAAGGGCCAGGAGACCTGGTGCACCGTGACCGGCAACGTGCCCGTGGCTGCCCGCGTGCAGGCCCTGGACCAGTTCCAGAGCAACCCCTTCATGAAGGTTTCCATCGAGGGCGCTCCCGTGGCCGGCATCCTGCCCGTGCGCGATACCACCACCGAGTGGATCGGCAACTGGCCGTCCATGATCCAGCAGGCGCTGCTGGGCCAGATCTCCGCCGAGGATTGCATGAAGACCCTCCAGGAGACCCTGTGGGCCGAATAATGACCTGACCTCAAGGCTTAACCGGTTTTAAACGGATGGCGTGCCGCCGTCGCACGGGCCTGTCAGGCCCGTGCGACGGCACAGAGGAAACAACAACGATCACGCCGGAGGGCTTTCCTTCCGGCGTGTCCCATGAGTGCGGACGCACCGGCCCCGTCACAAGTGGCCGAATCGCATCGACAAACGCTGGAGGTTGCCTATGGATATTCGCCGAAGGCCAAGGGAGAAAAGCACCATCTGGCCCTATCTGCTGCTGCTGCCGGTCCTGATCGTCATGCTGTCCGTGGTGATCGTGCCGATCATCAACGCCGTCAGCATGAGCTTCCAGAGCTACAACCTGACCAAGCCCAAGAAGATCGGCTACATCGGGCTGCAGAACTATGCCACGCTCCTCCATGATCCCCTGTTCTGGAGTTCCCTGCTCAGGACAGCGATCTGGGTGGTCTTCGGCGTGGGCTGCCAGTTCCTGTTCGGCTTCCTGCTGGCCCTGGTCCTGAACAAGCAATTCAAGGGCAGGGGCGTGGTTCGCGCCGTCAGCCTGATCCCCTGGGTCACCCCCGGCGTGCTGATCGCGCTGATGTGGCGGTGGATGTACGACGGCAACTACGGCGTCATCAACGACCTGTTGATGCGCCTGGGCCTGATCAAGGAGAACATCGCCTTCCTGTCCAAGCCGGGCACAGCCATGCCCTCGGTGATCGTGACCATCGTCTGGCAGGGCATCCCCTTCTTCGCGCTGATGCTGCTGGCGGGCCTGCAGGGCATCTCCTACGACCTGTATGAGGCGGCGTCCATCGACGGCGCCACCGGCTGGCAGAAGCTGATCTACGTCACCATCCCCAGCCTGCGCAACACCATCTTCGTCACCACGATGCTGCGCATCATCTGGGTTGCCAACTCCGTGGACGTCATATTCAACATGACCGAGGGCGGGCCGGCCTACGCCACACAGACGCTCAGCGTCTACATCTACAAGAAGGCCAGCGCCCTGGACATGGGCTATGCCAGCGCCATGGCCATCATGCTGATGCTGGTGCTGCTGCTGGCGGCAATTCCCTACCTGCGCAATACATTCCGGGATCAGGAGGGCTGAGCATATGAATGGCGAAAAGTTTGGAGATAAGAGCCTGCTGAAGCAGAAGCTCGGCCGTATTTTCCTGCTCTGGGTGCCGCTGGTGATATTCCTGCTGTTTTTGTTGTTCCCGTTCTACTGGACCTTCGTGACCAGCCTGAAGCTCCCGGAGGAGCTGCACAGCCTGAAGGTCATCTACTGGCCCCAGAACCCCAGCTTCCAGGCCTACAGCCACCTGTTCGGCCAGTACAACTTCCTGCACCCGATGAAGAACAGCCTGGTCGTGGCGGTCATCACCACGCTGATCTCGCTGTCGGTTTCCACGCTGGCGGCCTACGCCTTCTCGCGCTTCCGCTTCGTGGGTCGCAAGCCGCTGATGGTGCTGTTCCTGACGAACAACATGTTCCCGACGGTGCTGCTGCTGATTCCGCTGTTTACCATCATGCGCAAGATGGGGCTGCTGTACAACCCCGCCTCGCTGGTGCTCAGCTACACCACCTTCACCATACCCTTCTCGGTATGGCTGCTTACCGGATATTTGAACGACCTGCCCATCGCACTGGAGGAGGCGGCGATGATCGACGGCGCGAACCGGGCCCAGGGCTTCCTGCGTATCGTGCTGCCGCTGCTGCTGCCCTGCATGCTGGCGACCGGCGTTTACATCTTTATGCAGAGCTGGAATGAATACACCTTCGCCGTGCTGTTCACCAACGAGACCAGCCGCACGATCCCCGTATCCCTGAAGATGCTGGTGGGCCAGCTGGGCGTGCAGTGGGATCTGATCACGGCCGGCGGCATCATCACCGTCATTCCGGTTTGCATCATGTTCTTCTTTGCTCAGAAGCGGCTGGTGGCCGGTCTGACCGCGGGCGCCGTCAAGGGCTGATCGCGGAACCGTACACAAACTGTTTTTGATATCATTCGATCTTTAGAGAGAAAGAGGCGTCATCATGGATCAAAAGTTACAACTGAAGGCGCGGCAGTACCGGCGCGATGTGCTGGACATGCTGTACGCTTGTCAATCGGGCCATCCGGGCGGATCCCTGTCCTGCATCGAGATCCTGCAGGCACTGTATGAGAACGTGCTGCGCTACGATCCCAAGAACCCCAAGTGGCCGGAGCGCGACCGCCTGGTGCTGAGCAAGGGCCACGCCTGCCCCTCCCTGTACGCCATCCTGGCGGACAAGGGCTTCTTCCCCAAGGAGGAGCTGAAGAACCTGCGCCAGTACGGCAGCATGCTCCAGGGCCATCCCGATATGAACAAGTGCCCCGGCGTCGACGCCAGCACCGGTTCCCTGGGACAGGGCACCAGCTGGGCGCTGGGCTACGCCCTGATCGGCAAGCGTCCGGGCCATCAGTTTAATGTCTACTGCGTCACCGGCGACGGCGAGAGCCAGGAGGGCATGGTCTGGGAGAGCGCCATGGCGGCGGCCCACTACCATCTGGACAACCTCACAATCCTGCTGGATTGCAACGGCCTGCAGATCGACGGCACCAACGACCAGGTCATGGGCCTGGGCGACATCTGCGCGAAGTACGCGGCCTTTGGCTGGGAGACCATCACCGTGGACGGCCATGACGTGGACGCGATCACCGAGGCGCTCAAGCGGCCCAGCGCGGGCAAGCCCCGCTTCATCTGCTGCAAAACCGTCAAGGGCAAGGGCGTTTCCTTTATGGAAAACCAGGTCGGCTGGCACGGCAAGCCCATAAACCAGGAGCAGTACGAAGCGGCTATCCGCGAGTTGGAGGTGTAACCATGGCTGAGAAGAAATCCACCCGTATCGCCTACGGCGAGGCGCTGGCGAAGCTGGGCGCCGTGGACCAGAACGTGCTGGTCTGTGACGCGGACCTGGCCCATGCCACGATGACGGCAAGCTTTGCCGACAAGTATCCCGATCGCTTCTACAACTTCGGCATCGCCGAGGGCAACATGATGACCGCCTCCGCCGCCATGGCCCAGTGCGGCTATACCGTGTTCTGCAGCACCTTCGCAGTGTTCGGCGCGGGCCGCGCCTTCGAGCAGGTTCGCAACGCCATCTGCTATTCCAAGGCCAACGTGAAGCTGGGCTGCAGCCATGCCGGCCCCAGCTGCGGCGAGGACGGCGGCAGCCACCAGGCCGTCGAGGACATCAGCCTGATGCGCACCCTGCCCAACATGACCGTGCTGGTTCCCGCCGACGCCGTGGAGATGGAAAAGGCCGTGTTTGCCGCGGCGAAGTTCCAGGGCCCGGTCTACATCCGCACCGGCCGCCTGCCCACCGACATCTGCACCGCCGAGGATACCCCCTTTGAGATCGGCAAGGCCAATGTGCTGCGGGATGGCAAGGATGTCGCCATCATCGCCTGCGGCATCATGGTGCCCCAGGCCCTGCTGGCCGCCGAAACCCTGGCCGAAAAGGGCGTCAGCGCCCGCGTGATCGACATGCACACCATCAAGCCCCTGGACGAGGCCGCCGTGCTGGCCGCCGCGAAGGATTGCGGCGCCATCATGACCGCCGAGGAGCACACCATCATCGGTGGCCTGGGCTCCGCCGTGGCCGAGGTGCTGGCCGAGAAGCAGCAGAACGTGCCCTTCGAGCGCGTGGGCATCATGGACAAGTTCGGCCAGAGCGGCAAGCCCCCGGTGCTGTTCGAGGCCTACGGCCTGACCGACAAGGCCGTGCTGGCGGCCTGTGAGCGGGTCCTGGCGCGCAAGTAATGCATTGAAGGAGCGTAATCGACATGGAAATACTGAAGTACGCCTTTGAGGGCGAGGGCCTGACCCGGGTGTTTGAGAACGAAAAGTGGATGGTGGGCATCAAGAACTGGAAGCCCATGAACGACATCGCCAACATCAACAACCTGGAGCGCCACAACGAGACGGACGAGCTGTTCATCCTTTTGAACGGCCAGTGCACGCTGCTCTTCGCCAACGAGACGGCGGACGGGCTGGACATCCAGGCGGTGGAGATGGAGCCGATGAAGGTCTACAACATCCCCCGCACCTTGTGGCACAACACGGTCACCCGCAAGGACACCAAGCTGGCCCTGATCGAGGACAGCAGCACCGGCAGCGCCAACAGCGACAACCTGGACCTGACCGAGGCCCAGATCGCGCGGGTGCACGAGCTGGTGAAGTGGTAAAAAGCATCGATATACACTGGCTGCCGCAGCATTGCATTGCTGCGGCAGCCGTTGTATATTCGGGTATGCGGCGGCGCACGTTGTTTATTCCTCGATCAGGCAGACGTTGGTGTAGTGGGTCAGGTAGGTCTTGCCGTCGATGGTGACCTGTACCGCGTCCGAATCGTCGAAATCCAGCCACGACGACACCTTTCCGTCGACGACCTCTCCATTTGGCAACTGTATGATCGCCCGGTCGAAGCGGTACTTCGTGTCGATCAGCCGGCGGTTGCCGTGAGTGGACTCCCAGTAGATGATCAGCGCTGCCACCAGCAAGGCGACGATGACCGCAATGATGATGATGACTTTGGTCTTGGGCTTCATGGTGCTGTGCCTCCTTTGGCGTTTTGTTTGCAGGAACGGTAACAGTATAGCACGTTTTGAGGAAAATGCCAATGGAATTCTTGATGGGATGGGTTGGGGGAAGAGGCAAATACTGATTTGTCGGGGAGACGAGGGAACAGGGAACAGGGAACAGGGAACAGGAATGGCGGCTGCCGCGAACATTTCGATATTGTACGAGTTG
>CACWZI010000100.1 GCA_902765305.1 uncultured Eubacteriales bacterium | reverse complement strand
TTGAAGCCCATAAAACAGTATAAAAATGCCTCGGTTACCGGTTGGTAATCCGAGACATAATCGTTAATTCAATGCCGTTGGAACCGTCCCCTTGTCCCAAAACCCACGGGGACGGACCGCTTGTGCCGACACAGAAGGTCCGTCCCCGTGTTTTGTCATTGCCCGTTCGTCGCCGTCTCGGCCTTGTGGATCGCCTCGTCCATATCCCTGGACAGCTCCATGTCCTGGAAGGCCTTTTCCTCGGGCAGGAAAAGCTCAAAGCCGGGGGTTGCGTCGAGCAGGGCCGTTGCCTCGCCCACGCCCACCTGCAGCACGTGTCCGCCCCGGGCAAGGTCCTCTGTGAGGAAGTGGAAATGCCAGCCCACGCTGTTCAGGTCGCCCATGTAATCCGGGCAATAGAGGCCCACCATCGTGCCCCGGACATCCTCGAAATCAAATTCATTCTGATCCGCCGCGAGGGCCACATCCAGGTTCCTGTAGGGCTTCGCCTGCTTGAACTCGCTGCGCACCTTGATGGACGAGAAAACGCCCGGTATCTTCACCATGTAAAACAGGTTGGCGCCATGGGCCGTGACCGCCTCATTGAGGGCGGCCTGTAGGGCGGCCATGTCCGCAATGTCGGCAAGGGGAACGGAAATGTCCGGCTCGAAGAAGGTTATATTGGAGAAGGGAACCGTTGCATCGTCGGCAGGGACGACCACCGTTCCGTCTCCGGTCGCCTGGTAGACCACGCCGTCCAGCACGATCATTTCGCCGTCGAGGCCGTCAAAGGTGCCGATGCCGGTATCGCCGTGCGTCTTCAGGTCTGACACGGTCATGGCGCCGTCGAAGTAGCCCTGGGCCAGGGACTGAAGCAGCGCGACCTGATAGATGGATTCAGCCGATGCGGCGCAGATCAGGCTGACGCAAATCAGGCAGATGCAGAACAACGGAAATTTCTTCATGGCGTGTACCTCCTGCTTGTATGTCGTTTGTTATCCATGATGATACGCTACGCGCCTTGCGGCTTGCCGTCACTGTCCCTCCATGCGCTCCCTTCCACGGACGAAGTCGGTCGGCGTTGTCCCTTCACTACGGAAGCAGTATACTACGGATCGCGTCACAAAGCAATCACGCATTCCTGTATATTACGTGAAATTAATGTGTAAAATTTTACGTATTCAAGCCGGTTTCTTCACAATTTCAAGGTACACTATCCTATGATTTCATCTATAGGAAATACCGCATAATCGAGTGGACCAGTAGCGGAGGGAATTTTAGTCGATTGCGAACGGCAAAAATCGAAGGTTACCTGGCGGGCAATCGAGATTTTTGCAGGCAGCAGGCGGCTGAAATTCACCCGCTTATGGGCCGCGAGCATTGTGCGACAGTTCCTATAGCCTTTCTGAAGATCAGTCCTTTGGCGCGGCGTCTGCGCCGCAACGGCTGAACCCGCAGGCGCGCCTGACGAAAAACCCCGCCCCGGCCCCCCCGATGCTGCGGTATTTGCCCAACCCCCCCACACACAGGAGAAGCGAAGATGAAGAGAAATATTGTTGTCCGGATGCTGATCGCCCTGGTATGCCTGTCGGTATGGCCTGCGATGGCCGAAGCAGGCGTGGTTTCCTATGCCTATGAGGCCGTCCCGCTGGAGCGGGCGGGGATCGCCCTGCACCTGGACCGCGTGTGCGTCGATGGCACGGAGCCGGACCGGCATATACTGCTCGTCCATGGCGTCACCTATTCCTCCCATGAATTCGACATCGACTACGAGGATTACAGCCTTGTGCGCGCGCTGGCGCGGCAGGGCTATGCCGTTTGGCGGCTGGATATCACGGGCTTTGGCCGATCCGGCGCGGTTGAGGACGGCTTTCTGCCGGATTCGGACTATGCCGCCGAGGACATCCACGCGGCGGTTGACCGGATATGCGCGCTGTCCGGGCGGAGCCGGATCGACCTGCTGGGCTGGAGCTGGGGCACGGTGACCGCCAGCCGGTGCGCGACAAAGTACCCGGAGCACATCAGAAGGCTTGTGCTGTACGCGCCGATCCTCTGCGGCATCGGGGCCGGCGCGGTGACGGAGCCCTTCCATCACAACACATGGGAACACGCGGCGGGCGATTTCCAATGCACACAGCCGGGTGTGTTGGATTATAGCGTCGCGGACCCGGTTGTCATCGAAATGCTCTGCTCGAGCTCGTGGCACTATGACGGGGAAGCCAGTCCCAACGGCGGGCGGCGCGACATCTGCGTCGATGCGTCGCAGGCGCTGATCGATCTGGAAGAGATTTCTGCGCCCACCCTTGTGATCTGCGGAGACAGCGACCCTTACCTGGATTACGACCGGGTCAACGGGGTGTTGGACCATTTGCCGGAGCATTCCGCGCTTGAAGTCATCAAGGGCGCGTCGCATGTGGCCTTTCTCGAGAAGCCCTACCACAGGGATTTTCAGGACAGGCTGTTCCGATTTCTGAACGACACCCGGATCGCGCCGTGAGCAGGCGGTGTACAGGGGAGGCGGTGCATAACCCATGAAGCACTTGAAGAACAGGGGCACGCCGTGCGCCGTCGCGGTGTTGTTGCTGACGGCCCTGCTGGCGGCCCTATACAGCACCATCGGCCTGCAATCGGACCTACGCTACGCCAAAAAGCAGTGCGCCGAAAGGATTGACGGCCTGACCGACGCTGCCGTGGAGATTGTGGGCGACGCCAACCGCGTCGCCGCCAGGCAGGAGGCGGCCTGTCGTAAATATGTTGAACTGCGCGCGTATCCCTTCAAGGCGCGGGCGCAGCGGTCGGGCGACGCCGTCATCGGCCTTTACGGGGACGGATGCATTGTCCGGCTGTCGGGCGACGCGCTGGTCGCGCCCGAGGGCGTCGACCTGTCGTCGCTGGAGGCTTCCGCGTTCAGGGATGACGACGGCGCGCGGCGGGATTGGGGATTCTACATGAGACAGACCGGTGAAGGAGATGCTTCGCCGACGTTCAACGGCTTTTGCCGCGTGTATGAGGATTATTATTACATCGACCTGGCGGATCCGGAAAGGCCCTTCGACCTGCTGGACACCTTCGTCGACCCCTACAACGAAATTGCCGAGTTGGAACGCGTTCACGGGGGCCGTATCGTCATATTCGTGGACGACGAACCCCATTCCCTCGTCTACAAATCCCAGGGCATCGATCCGTCTGTGGAGAATCTGGAGGCGCTCGGGATCAGCGCCGGGGCGTCGGGGAACGGCGTCGATATCATCGAAGTCAACGGAGAATCCTGCATCTACGCGCTGTCCGGGCCCTTTTCGCTTCTCAATGAAGATGACGACACCCTGGCGCGGATCGCGCTGATCCAGTCCGTCGAAGGGCTGTCCGCCCTCCGGCTTCCCCGGCTGGCCCTCGCGCTGTGCGTGACCCTGCTGTTCTTCATCACGGCGGTGTGCTGGGTACTGTCGGCCGGTCGGGAATATCGAAATCCGTCCGCCGGCAAAAAGCAGCGCATGCTGTACGGCCTGGATCGCATGCGCCGCTCCGTCATCGTGCTGGGGCTTGTGGGTACGCTGTCTGTGGGCGTCGTGACGTTCTTCATCAACTGCCTGATCCAGCTGTATACCGTCACGGAGCGCAACGACAGCCTGCTGGAAAGCTACCGGGATGTGGCCGCCGCCGTACAGAGCGATGCCAGGGATACCGAGGCGTGGAACGAGGCGGTCTGTGTGCGCTATGCCCGCTGTATCGCAGATACGCTCGCCAGTCACCCGGAGCTCTGCACCCGCGAAGCGCTCGGTGAGATGAGTCGCATCGTCGACGCGGACTACCTGATGCTCTACGACGATCGCGGGCGGGAGAAGCTGTCCGACGCGCCCTATGTCAATCTGGCCTTCAGCGCGGATGAAGCCGTACCCAGCAGCGCATTTCGAAAGCTTCTGACGGGGGTGCCCCACATCGTGCTGGCCCCGGGCGTGGACGCCGACACCCTCCTGGATCGCCAGCTCGTGGGCGTGTGCATGGACGACGGCGATACCGGCGACGGCTACGGCGCGCTGGTCATGGCGATGATCCCGGAGGCGCAATCGGAGGACGGGAATTCCGTGAATCGGCGGATGGCGGTCATGACCCCCCAAGACAGCCTTTTCCTCGCGCTGGAGCCTCAAACCGGCGTCATACTGAACGCCAGCGACCCTGACCTGATCGGCAAAAATGCCCTGAGCCTGGGCATGACCGAGCGAGCGCTGCAGGGGGACGCCATCGATCATTTCACCCTGAACGCCCAGCGCTGGTACGGCTGTTCGGGCAACGACGCGGAGCGCGTCTACTACAGCGCCGTTCACGCCGACGCGGTCTTCCGGCGCCTGCCGACGGTCGCGCTGTCCTTCGCCGGCTGCTTCCTTCTAGGCTACGCCCTGCTCGCGTCGCTGCTGCTGTGGGGCTATCCCGGCGCGGACGACGCCGACAACGCGGACGGGGCCGCCGGGCCCCGGGGCGCAGCCGGGCGCGCCGCCGCCGTCATGCCGTCAGCCCGCAACAGCCGCATCCTTCTGGCGCTCAGCCGCCTGAGCGCAAATCCAAGGCTGAAAACCCCGGAGCGCCGAACCCGCCTGGTATTCAGCCTCACCGCGGGCATCATGCTGGCGGCTCTGCTGTACGCGCTGCAGATCAACGCCGAGGGGCGCAACCGTTTCTTCATACTCTATTACGTGCTCAACGGCAGGTGGACGCCGGGCTTCAACCTGTTTGCCTTCGCGAAAATACTGATCGTCAGCCTGAGCGTGGCGCTGGCGCTGCTGGCGTTCAGCCTCGTGACCGATATCATCTGCGCCCTGCTTCAAAAGCGGAGCGAAACCATCTTCCGCCTCGTCAGCAGCTTTATACGGTATTTCATCGTTCTCGCCTTCGTCTTCAGCGCCTTTGACAGCCTGGGATTGGACGGCCGAGCGCTGCTGGCTTCGGTAGGCATACTGTCGCTGGCGGTCTCGATGGGCGCGCAGAGCCTGGTGGCCGACGTGCTTGCGGGCATCACCATCGCCTTCTCCGACGAGTACCAGATCGACGATTATATCGATGTCAACGGCTTTCGCGGCTGGGTGCAGGATATCGGCATACGCACCACGGTTCTGGTCAACAACGACGGCAACCTGAAGCACTTCAACAACCGGGACATGCGAAACATACTGAACCTGTCCAGAAGCAATTGCAGCTATACCGTCAATATTACCCTTGCCGGCGACCAGCCGCTGCAGCAGGTCGAAGCGCTGCTCAGGCGCGAGCTGCCCCGGATCGGACAGGCCATCCCGGAAATCATCGAAGGGCCGGAATACAAGGGGGTCGTCGACTTTACCGCCGACCACGTCACCATCGCCATCGCCACCGTCTGCACGGAACGGAACTACGGCAAGGTGCGCCGAAGCCTCAACCGGGAAATCTGGCTTCTGCTGGAGGAAAACGGCGTGGCCGCCAAGTGACGGGTCCCGGCTGATCGACGCGCAACGCGCATCTCCTGGGACAAGGGGACGGTTCTCTCATTCCACATTCCAATGGCAATTGGCTGAATATGGCAATCGGAGGCCGGTTATGATCGAGGTGGAAATCAAGGGCGTCGCGCTGTCGCTGGAGACGGCGGCGGGGCTGTTTTCGCCGCGGCAGGCGGACCGGGGCACGCTGGCGATGCTGTCGCTGGCGGACCTCGCGCCGGGCATGAAGGTGCTGGACCTGGGCTGCGGCTGCGGCCTGGTGGGTCTGCTGGCGGCGAAAAAATGCGGCGAGGAAAACGTGGTGCTGTGTGATATCGACCCGCTGGCGGTGGACGTGGCCCGGAAAAACGCCCTGCGCAACGGCGTGGGCGGCGTGAAGATCGTGTTGTCGGACGGCTTCAGGGCGCTGGACGACGCCGGCTTCGACCTGATCCTCTCCAATCCCCCCTACCAGAGCGACTTTTCCGTGGCGAAGGGCTTCATCGAGAAGGGCTTCAACCGATTGAAGCTCGGGGGCCGGATGATGATGGTCACCAAGCGGCGTCAATGGTACCGCAACAAGCTCGTCGCTGTCTTCGGCGGCGTGAAGGTCCGCGAGGTCGACGGGTACTTTGTGTTCGAAGCCCAGCGGCGCGGCGCCTCCTACGCAGGCAAGCGCGGTTTCATAAAATGATGGTAATGATTTCTTTGCTTGACAGGGTATAGGGCAGGGGTTAAAATATTTACGTCAGTTTTGTAAACTGCGATAGGTATGTGTGTGTGTGATAACATTTTCTGGAAAAAAGATTTGAAAGGAGAGGAATGGAGTTTTGAGTTGGCCAATCGTCGCATTGATTGCGTTGGTTGCGTTGGCCGTTGGCCTGTTTGCCGGTTATCTGTACCGCAAAAACGGCATGGAAAAGAAGATCGGCCAGACGGAGGAATTTTGCGCCAATATGCTGGAGGACGCCACCCACAAGGCTGAGGAGAAAAAGAAGGAAGCCGTACTGGAGGCCAAGGAAGAGATCATCCGCTTGAAGTCGGAGCTTGATAAAGAAGTTCGTGACCGCCGCAGCGAGGTATCGCGGCTCGAGCGCAGGGTGAACCAGCGCGAAGAGGCATTTGACAAAAAACTGGACAACCTGGAGGCCCGTGAAGAGGCCCTGAACGAGAAGTACAAGGAGGCCGAGCGCCTGGAGGCCGAGGCCAACGAGATGCACGCCCGCCAGAAGGACGAGCTGGAGCGCGTGGCCGGCATGACCTCGGACGAGGCCAAGCAGATCCTGATCGACCGCGTGCAGAAGGACGCCTACCACGACGCCGCCGTGATGGTGCGCGAGGTGGAGGCCAAGGCCAAGGAAGAGGCCGACAAGCGCGCAAGGGACATCGTCTCCCTGGCCATCCAGAAGTGCGCGGCGGACCACGTGGCCGAGACCACGGTCTCGGTGGTGGCCCTGCCCAACGACGACATGAAGGGCCGCATCATCGGCCGCGAGGGCCGCAACATCCGCACCCTCGAAACCGCCACCGGCGTCGACCTGATCATCGACGACACGCCGGAGGCCGTGATCATCTCCGCCTTCGATCCGGTGCGCCGCGAGGTGGCCCGCATCGCCCTGGAGAAGCTGATCATGGACGGCCGCATCCACCCCGCCCGCATCGAGGAGATGGTGGAGAAGGCCAAGCGCGAGGTGGACAACTCCATCCGCGAGGCCGGCGAGCAGGCCATCTTCGAGACGAACCTGCACGGCATCCATCCCGAGTTGGTCAAGCTGCTGGGCCGGATGCGCTACCGCACGAGCTACGGCCAGAACGTGCTGCGCCACTCCATCGAGGTCAGCCACCTGGCCGGCGTCATGGCCGCCGAGCTGGGCGCGGACGTGAACCTGGCCAAGCGCGCGGGCCTGCTGCACGACATCGGCAAGGCCATCGACCACGAGGTCGAGGGCACCCACGTCACCATCGGCGCGGACCTGTGCAAGAAGTTCCGGGAGAACGACCTGGTGGTCAACGCCGTCGCCGCCCACCACGGCGACGTGGAGCCCAAGAGCGTGGAGGCCGTGCTGGTGCAGGCCGCCGACGCCATCTCCGCCGCCCGCCCCGGCGCGCGCCGCGAGAGCCTGGAGAACTACATCAAGCGCCTGGAGAAGCTGGAGAGCATCGCCTACTCCTTCGACGGCGTGGAGACCTGCTACGCGATCCAGTCCGGCCGCGAGGTGCGCATCATCGTCAAGCCCGAGGATGTGAACGACGCCGGCACCCTGATCCTCGCCCGCGAGATCGTCAAGCGGATCGAGAAGGAAATGGAATACCCCGGCCAGATCAAGGTGAACGTCATCCGCGAAACCCGCGCGGTGGAGTTCGCGAAGTAGCGGGCAACGCCCGCCGGCAATTGCTGCCGCGCATTACAGCCCCGGTTTTTGCGCCACTGATTCAAGTGCAAAAACCGGGCGTTTTCTATAAATCGCCGCCTCCCTTTGGGGCAATGTCATCAATTTAAGGATAAGGCGTTCCCAAAAGGCTTCCCCTTGAGGGGAAGCTGTCACGCGTAGCGTGACTGAAGAGGTGTCCCCATTACG
>CACWZI010000099.1:8010-23081 GCA_902765305.1 uncultured Eubacteriales bacterium | reverse complement strand
GATCGTGATGCCACGGGCCTTCTCTTCGGGCGCCTTGTCGATCTGGTCATAGCGCATGGCCTCCGCGCCGCCAACCTGGGCCAGGGCCATCGTGATGGCCGCGGTCAGGGTGGTCTTGCCGTGGTCGACGTGACCGATCGTGCCGATGTTTACATGGGGTTTGTTGCGTTCAAATTTAGCTTTCGCCATTGTGTTATACCTCCGATTTTTATTGTTGTTATACTTATGACCGATGGCCCAGGATCTTTTCGGCGATGTTGTGGGGCACCTCTTCATAATGCTCGAACTGCATGGTGTAGGTGCCGCGACCCTGTGTCTTGCTGCGCAGGTCGGTGGCATAGCCGAACATCTCGCTCAGCGGCACGATGCCGTCGATGGAGTGCATGCCCGCGTGGGCATCCATGCCGGTCACGCGACCGCGCCGGGCGCTGATATCGCCCATGACGTCGCCCATGTACTCGTCAGGCACGACGACCTCGATCTTCATCATCGGCTCCAGCAGGGCGGAATCGGCCTTGCGCAGGGCCTCCTTGAAGGCCATGGAGCCGGCGATCTTGAACGCCATTTCAGAGGAGTCCACCTCGTGATAGCTGCCGTCGATCAGGTCGACGCCGAAGTCCATGACCTCGTAGCCGCCCACGCTGCCGCTGAGTGCAGCCTCGCGGATGCCCTGGTCGATGGGGGCGATGAACTCCTTGGGGATCACGCCACCCACGATCTTGTTGTTGAACTCATAGCCGGAACCGGCCTCGCGGGGATAGATCTCGATCACGCAGTGACCGAACTGGCCGTGGCCGCCGGTCTGGCGCACATAGCGGCCCTCCGCCTTGGCGCGCTTGCGGATGCACTCCTTGTAGGCGACCTGGGGCTTGCCTACGGTGGCCTCCACGCGGAACTCGCGCAGCAGGCGGTCCACGATGATCTCCAGGTGCAGCTCGCCCATGCCGGCGATGATGGTCTGGCCCGTGGATTCGTCGGTGTAGGTCTTGAAGGTGGGATCCTCCTCCGCCAGGCGCACCAGCGCCAGGCTCATCTTGTCCTGGCCGGCCTTGGTCTTGGGCTCGATGGCCACGCGAATGACGGGGTCCGGGAATTCCATGGATTCAAGGATGATCGGCTGGCCCTCGTTGCAGATGGTATCGCCAGTGGTGGTTTCCTTGAAGCCCACAACGCCGCAGATATCGCCCGCGCGGATCTCTTCGATCTCCTCGCGGTGATTGGCGTGCATGCGCAATATGCGGCCCACGCGCTCGCGCTTGCCCTTGGTGGAGTTATAGACGTAGCTGCCCGCCTTCAGCGTGCCGGAATAGACGCGCACGAAGGCCAGCTTGCCCACGTAGGGGTCGGCCATGATCTTGAACACCAGGGCCGAGAAGGGCGCGTCGTCGGAGGATTCCCGGGAGATCTCCTCGTCTTTGCCGGGCTTGGTGCCCGTCACCGGCGGGATGTCGATGGGCGAAGGCAGGTAATCCACGATGGCGTCCAGCAGGGGCTGCACGCCCTTGTTGCGGTAGGACGTGCCGCACAGCACCGGGTTCAGCTTGCCGGCGATGGTGCCCTTGCGCAGGCCGAGCATGATCTCCTGCACGGTCAGCTCCTCGCCGTCCAGGTACTTCATCATCAGGTCGTCGTCACACTCGGCGGCGGCCTCCACCATCCTGGCGTGATAATCCTCGGCCATCTCCTGGAGCTCGGCGGGAATGTCGGTCTCGTCCATGGTTGTGCCCATCTCGTCGACGTAGATCTCGGCCTTCATCTTGACCAGGTCCACCAGGCCCACGAAGCTGGCCTCAGCGCCGATGGGAATCTGGATCGGCACGGCGTTGGCCTGCAGCCGCTCCTTCATCATATCCACGACGCGGAAGAAATCCGCGCCCACGATGTCCATCTTGTTCACATAGGCCAGGCGCGGCACGTTGTACTTGGTGGCCTGGCGCCAGACGGTTTCGGACTGGGGCTCCACGCCGCCCTTGGCGCAGAATACGGAGACCGCGCCGTCCAGCACGCGCAGCGAGCGCTCGACCTCGACGGTGAAATCCACGTGGCCGGGGGTGTCGATCAGGTTGATCTGATGGCCGCGCCATTCACAGGTCGTCGCAGCAGAGGTGATGGTGATGCCGCGCTCCTGCTCCTGCTCCATCCAGTCCATGGTCGCCATGCCCTCGTGAACCTCGCCGATGCGGTGGGTGCGGCCCGTGTAGTACAGGATGCGCTCGGAAGTGGTGGTCTTGCCGGCATCGATGTGAGCCATGATGCCAATGTTGCGTACATGATCCAGTGAATGTGTTCTCGCCACAGTCTTTTCCTCTTTCTTTAAATCTAAACCCTGCGCAGGGGATAATCTTAACAGTTCCCTATAGCATTATCAGCACGCATGATGCGTGCTGATAATGCTTTTATGATATTGATCGGACAGCGCCGGCTTACCAGCGATAGTGGGCGAAAGCCTTGTTGGCCTCGGCCATCTTGTGCATGTCCTCGCGGCGCTTCACGGCGTTGCCGGTGTTGTTGGCGGCATCCATGATTTCGCCGGCCAGGCGGTCAGCCATGCTCCGCTCGCCGCGCTTGCGGGCGAACATCACCAGCCAGCGCAGGGCCAGGGTCTGACGCCTTTCGGGACGGATCTCGATAGGCACCTGGTAGGTGGAGCCGCCGACACGGCGGGCCTTGACTTCCATGGCGGGCATGATGTTGGCGATGGCCTGGTTGAAGACCTCCATGGCCTCCTTGCCCGTCTTGGCGGCAACAGTATCAAAAGCATCATAGCACACGGCCTGCGCGACGCCGCGCTTGCCATCGTACATGACCTGGTTAATCAGCTTGGTAATGATGGTCGTTCCATATACCGGATCCGGAAGCACTTCGCGCTTCGGGATAAAACCACGTCTGGGCATGTTTTTCACTCCTAATCTATATTCGGACGTTAAGTGAACGAGAGACAGGTAAAAGCTTGCGCGAAAGTTGGCGCTTTCGCACTTGCCCGGCTTCGATGACCCTCTCGCATATTCCCACGTTCCAAATGGACCATGCGTTCAGATCGCCAAAGCCGTTTTCACCAATGTAAGAGAAGAAATCCTCTTACTTCTTCGGACGCTTCGCGCCGTAGAGGGAGCGGCCCTGCATGCGCTTGGCAACGCCAGCAGCATCGAGAGCGCCGCGGATGATGTGGTAACGCACGCCAGGCAGATCGCGGACCTTGCCGCCGCGGATCAGCACAACCGAGTGCTCCTGCAGGTTGTGGCCGATGCCCGGGATGTAGCAGGTACCTTCGATGTTATTCGTAAGGCGGACACGCGCGATTTTGCGCAAAGCGGAATTCGGCTTCTTGGGGGTCTGCGTCTTGACGGACATGCAGACGCCGCGCTTCTGCGGACAGGACTGCAGAATCGGGGAATTCGACTTGCTGGTTACCTTTTCTCTACCCTTGCGGATCAACTGATTGATCGTCGGCATTGAAGAAAAGCACCTCCTGAACTATTATGGATCTTCTTTAGCCTCTATATACACTTCCGCAACCCTGGAAGGACATAGCAACGATGAAAAATTATTTCCGAATGCCGGCGGAGGCAGTCTTGACCTCTATGCCACAGGCCTCGCCCAGCTGCTTCATGGTGTCCACCTCGACCATGCGCACGCCGGCCGCGTTGCAGGCCTGGCGCACCTGGCGCACGATGAACAGATCGGCATCCCTGGCAATGTAGGCCTCGGCGATCTCGCCCGCCTGAATCGCGCGAACGAGCCTGCGCGTACCGACGACCTTATTGGCATTCTTCAGCTTATCAAGCATCAGCCCGCGCCTCCTCCGAACGATTCTTCATTACACTCGAACTCATAAATAATACCATTTGCAGGCCTTTGTGTCAAGCAAAAAACGCCGCAATTCAGGCCTATATATGAATTTTAACCTGCCATACAGCGGTCGCCAGACCTGTCACGGCGGCTGTATTGCCCCAGGCAGACCGGATGACGATTCGTTTAGATGGCCCGTCGGCTGTGCCCTGATTATCTTATATTGGAATAAGTCGATATTATCCGTATAATCCACTCATAAATCGTTATTCCATTGTTGCTTTATGGGCAACTATATGGTAAAATAAGTTTATGGATATGGTTTGTAGATTCGCAATCGATCGGTTGCGGTGATCTGAAGGCCGTTTCAGGAAAAAACAGACCTGTTCGGGACGAACGGTTATGTGCAGCGTTCGCCCTGCCCTTGCGCACATGACTACCAGTTCGCGCTGGTGACCTTTATTCGGTGAATCAATATGAGTTTTCTTTCAAATTTCCTCCGTCAGGAGGTTCCAAAATCAGGCGGCGCGATGCCCGCATATTACCGAAAGGCGCTGTTCATCAGCGAGGTCATACTCGCCGCCTATTTCCTGGCGAGCGTGGTGCTCCTGTTGTTCACGACCGGCGCATGGCTTTGGCCGCCCGTCGTAATCCTGGCCGGAACCGTTATTTGCATTCTGAACATCGACCGCATGAACGCGCGGGTCAACCTGGTATGCTTTGCCGCGATCATCGGTGCGTGGCTGACCTGGTTCGTCCATCGCTTCGGTTGGTCTGGCGGAAGCCCGAATATACTCGTGCCCATACTGCCGCTGGTCTTCTTCAACATCTACGAGCCGCCCGTGGGCAAGCTCATCTATTCCTTTGCTCTGGTGGCCTTTCGGATACTGCTGTTCGCCTGGTCGCTGAGCCATGCCCCCGTCGAAGCGTTGGACCACACCGACAACCTCGTCTTTCAGATTCTCAACAGCGTTGTGCCGCTGCTGATCCTGACGGTGGATTGCATACTTTTCAGTTCCAGCATACAGGCCAGCGAGCGCGCGTTGACCATCAACAACCAGGAGCTGCACAGGGAAGCGGGCACCGATCCCCTCACCGGCCTGCCCAACCGCCGCGCGCTGCTGGATGAGATCGAACAGTTCCTGCACGACAAACCCGACAGTCAGTTCAGCGTCGCCATCGCGGATATCGATTTTTTCAAGAAGGTCAACGATACCTACGGCCACAACTGCGGCGACGAGACGCTGAAGGCCCTGGCCACTCTGTTCATGGACGCCGCCAGTCAGAAATACCGGCTATGCCGCTGGGGTGGCGAGGAATTCTGCTTCTTCCTGCCGGAGATGAACATCGACGATGCCGGTCGGGAGATGAACGATCTGAACATCGCCGTACGTCAGAAGAAATTGCGTTTCAGGGAAACCGATTATTCCGTCACGATCACCATAGGCGTCGAAGAAAACGACTTTAAATCCACATTGGAACAGATCCTGGACCGGGCCGACCGAAAGCTGTACATGGGAAAGGTGGGCGGCAGGGACCGGGTGGTGATATGATCTCCACGGGTAAAAATCGTCGAGGCCGTCCAGCGGACAGCCCCGACGATTTTTTGTACGTTTTTTACAGCGCGGCCCGCTTGATCGTGTTGCGGCCATCCTCCTTGGCGCGGTACAGCGCGTCGTCCACCGCCTTGTAGACGGCCATGCGGTCCAGGTCCCCGCCGCCTGTGACCGTGATTATGCCCTGGCTTATGGTCAGGTGGCCGATGTGGGGGAAGATGTGCCGGTCCACCGCGCGGCGCAGGCGCTCGGCAAAGGCCATGACCTTCTCCTCGTCCATCTCCGGCAGCAGTATGAAGAACTCCTCGCCGCCCCAGCGGCCGATCTGGGCCCCTTCATAGCCGATGACCGAGGTGTTCATGATCCCGGCGATCTCCTGAAGGGTCATGTCGCCCACGTCGTGGCCATGGTTGTCGTTGATCTTCTTGAAGAAATCCAGATCCAGCATGGCCAGGGAGACCTGCCCTTCCCCATCCAGCGCGTCATTGATCAGCTGTTCGATCTTGCCGCGGTTGTACAGGCCCGTCAGCGCGTCCCGCTCAGCCATGAACTTCAGCTTGTTGTGGGCCCGCTGCAGTTCGCCCATGGTGGTGTAGACCAGCCGGGTCAGCCGCCGCAGCACCGAAGCCTGGCCCTGAAGCACCGTATCGTCCACGCGGATCTCGGGCAGCTCGGCTTCGGGGGCGTCGCCCTCCCGTATACCTATGGAGAGCATCGTGATGTTGTTCTCACCCAGCTCGCCGGTGCGCTCGTTGCGCAGGATCTCGCCCCAGGTGTGAAAGCCCGAGGTGCAGCACATCTGCGCGAAGGGCGCCATCTCCATGTCCACAAAACCCTCCCAGAAGGTCTTGCGCACCACGCAGGAGTACAGCAGCACCGCCTGGGGCTTGAAGCGGCGCAGGGCCTCCAGGCGCTCGTTGACCTTTTCGACGATGTTGGAGGGGTCGCCGTAGGTCAGGTTGATGTCCATGCCCTCAGTGACAAATCCATGCAGCCAGAAGGAGCCGTCCTCCTCGATGTGCACCACGCTGCGCAGCCGTTCCTCGCCATTCTGCCGCGCCATCAACGGGAATTCGAAGGCCTCCTCGGCGTTGTCGTGCTCCTTGCGGTCGATCTGCAGGAATTTCTCGTACACCTCCGCCGCCGGCCTGCCGTCCAGCTCGATCAGGTGCTTGCCCTGGGCCCGCGTCACCTTGAAGGGCATGCCCAGGGGCACCCAGCCGATGGATTTGTCCATGTCGAAGTGCAGGTCCTTGCCGGCATAGGTGACGATCAGCATCGAATTGTACATCGCGCCGGTGGCATCGAATATGAAGTGCTCCGGCGAGTTCAGCTTGTGCCCGCCGGGATAACCGCCGAAGATGCGAATCCCCATGCGGCAGCCGCTGATTTCGGCGTACATGTGCTCGGTATCCATCTCAGTGCCGGGGAAGAGCATCTCCGCGGCCTGAAGATCCTCTATGGCGTCCAGGGCTTCGCGGATGCGAATGCCCGTGGTCACCTCGTTGCCCTTGACATCGTCGAAGCGGAGTATCCCCACCTCCGAGTTTTCAAACAGCATCGCGCTGACGAGCAGGCCCCGCCTGATCATGCGGCCATCCTTGATCTCGCCAGCGGACATGCTGCCCACGATCAGCTTCGTATCGCAACACGCCTCCAGTTCGCGACAGACGGAGACCACCAGCGCCTCGTCGGGGATGCCGCTGAATACATGCAGGAGCAGGCATCTGTAATCTCCCGCCTGTCTTTCGCGGACGATTTCGGCCATCTGCTCCGCAATCGGCACGTTCAGGTTCAGTTCGACCAGCATCTGCTTCATCGTAGCATCCTCCATTTTACAGTCTCGCTACCTTACTGTTACATTATAACACGATAGCAATCATTTTGTCTATAACAATTTTTTAAAACATCAGTTTCTTTTTCGCCTCAATATCCAAACTCAGAGTCCTGATTATTCGGAACTCCCTTCCGCCTCAGTTTCATCGTGTCTGTGCAGGCAGCGCCTTGAACATGCGTTTCAGATATGCTATAATGAAAGTCGGTAAACCAATCAAATCATTGACAGGGAGACATGAGAATGAAAGCGATATTATTTGACATGGACGGCGTATTGATCGACTCGGAGGCCCTGATGGCCAAATCTGGCATTCTCGCCCTGCGGGACTACGGCCTGGACCCCAAGCCCGAGGACTTCATCCCCTTCGTTGGCCAGGGCGAGGACAAGTACATCGGCGGCGTGGCCCGGAAATACGGCCTGACCTACGACCCTGCCATGAAATCCCTGGCCTACCACTACTACGGCCAGTACGTGGAGGCGGAGGCCTCCGTGCCCGGGGACGTACACTGGGTGCTGACCTCCATCAAGGAAAAGGGGTACAAAATCGCGGTGTGTACCTCTGCCGACTACGCGAAGGTGGTGCACAACCTGCGGGCCATCGGCCTGTCCGAGGACTTCTTCGATGCCTTCGTGACCGGTGACAACATCCAAAAACTGAAGCCCGATCCGGAGATCTACCTGACCGGCGCCAAGCTGACCGATACCAGGCCCAACGACTGCCTGGTGGTGGAGGACGCCCCCAGCGGCATCAAGGCCGCCCATGCCGGGGGCATGAAGGCCGTGGGCATCACCTCCAGCTTCCCGGAGGACTACCTGGTGGCGCAGAGCCACCCGGACTACATCATCCATGAGCTGGGAGAGCTGCTGGATATCGTATGATCCAATCAATGGGATTCTCAACCTAAACCTATACAATCCTGCGGCGCCTTTTCCGCCATACCGGCGTTGAAGTCCCTTGACTTGCCGCCAGCAAGCCTGCGGGCCTTCGCCTTGATATGACGAAAAATGCCCTCGCATGCTTGTACATTTTTAGATTGTGATTAGTATAAAAAACCGGATGTCGATTCGAATCGGCATCCGGTTTTTGTCCCATTGATCATTCCTACTGCACCTACTCCCGAAGCGGCAGCACGTTCACCGGCGCGATGCCCAACGCCTCCGGCAGGGGCCGGGGGCGCTTTTCCTTGGGGATGCGCCACCACAGTGGCGGGCTGTCCGGGCGCTGGCCGGCATAACGAAATTCCAACACCCACTCGAAGGGCTCCCCCATCTCGCCCGCGAAGGCGACGGGAAAGTGGTTTTGCGCGACCCTTGGGCCGAAGAAGTGGGCGCGGATGCCCACGTGGGTGACGTCGTCGGACACGGGCAGCCCCGTCTCCAGCATACCGCCGCAGTCGACATCCCGGATCGCGGCGATACAGTTCCAGTATTTTTTACCTTACTTTTGCGGAACAAAGCGCAGCACGTTCCAGCTGAGGCCGGGGATCGCGATTTGGGCCCTGCCGCCCTCGACCGTACCGCCGGGGCCCGCCTTCGGGGCCACGTTCGTCGGGTTGTCCTCGGTGTTGACGGCCTTGGTATCGTCGTGGTGCAGCAGCAGGTGCTCCTCCAGCCGCATCCCGCCGAAGGCCCGCAGGTCGATGTCCAAGCAGAAATCCTCGGCCATGTCCCGGTTTACGCAGAACACGGTCACGCTGCCGTCGTCCGCGAGGGTCGCCGTGGCGTCGATCACCGGCACGCCCTCGTAATCCGCGCAGTCGTACACCGGCGTATCCACCAGCGCCTTCAGCGCCGTGCCCCGCCCGTACTTCGAGGCGTGCAGGAAGGGCCAGTAGATGGTCTGGGCCCAGGCGCCCCCGCCGTTTCGGGTCATGATCGGGGCGATGACGTTCACCAGCTGGGCAAGGCACGCCACCTTCACCCGGTCGGCGTTGCGCAGGAAGGTGATCAGCATGCTGCCCGCCAGCAGGGCGTCCTCAAAGTTGTAGATGTCCTCCAGCAGCGGCAGCGCCTGGCCCCAGCGGTCCCGCTTCTTGATCTCCTCGTCCTGCGCGTTGGAGTGATACCATACGTTCCACTCGTCGAAGGACAGGTTCAGCTGCTTCTTCGAGTGCTTCTTGCCCTTCACCGCGTCGCAGACCGCGACCACAGATCGAATGAAGTCGTCCAGATCCATCGAGCGGGCCAGGAAGCCGGGGGTGTCGCCCGTGGGATTGCCGTAGTAGCGGTGCAGCGAGACGTAGTCGACGTTGTCGTAGCACTCGTTCAGCATCGTCAGCTCCCAGTCCCCGAAGGTGGGCATGCCGGAGCCGGAGGAGCCGCAGGCCACCACCTCGATGGAGGGATCCACCCACTTCATCAGCTTGGCGGACTCGTTGGCGATTCGGCCGTATTCATAGGCCGTCTTGCTGCCCATCTGCCAAGGGCCGTCCATCTCGTTGCCCAGGCACCACAGCTTGATGCCCAGGGGTTCCTTCCTGCCGTTGGCGATGCGCATGTCGGAGAACTTGCTTCCGCCGGGATGGTTGGCATATTCCACGATGTCCCGGGCGTTCTCCGGTCCCCGCGTGCCCAGGTTGATGGCGTACATCACCTCGGTATCCGCCTTCTTCGCCCAGTCGGCGAACTCGTGCAGGCCCACGGCGTTGCTCTCGGTGGTGAACCAGGCCAGGTCCAGCCGCTTCGGGCGCTTTTCGACGGGCCCCACGCTGTCCTCCCAGTTGAAGCCGGAGACGAAGTTGCCGCCGGGATAGCGCACCACCGGCACGCCCAACTCCCGAACCAGCTTCAGGACGTCCTTCCTAAAGCCCTGTTCGTCGGCCTGCGGGTGGCCGGGCTCATAGATGCCGCCGTACACCGCGCGGCCCAGGTGCTCGATAAAGGAGCCGTAGATGCGCGGGTCGATCCTCCCGACGGTGTAATCCCTGTCCAGTATCATCGAAGCGTTCTTCATGGTCATCTGCCTCCATTTTTATGATATACGCATATCCTGCATATTTTATACCACAAACGGCGCTTCGATGCAACCGCGATCATTGCGATCATCTCATCAAAATGGGGCCAGGCGCAAGGCGCCGGGCCCCAGCTGGCAAGGCATTACAGGTCGATCTTCGGGATCCCCGCGAAGCCCCGCTCCAGGTCGGCGTCGGTGGGGATATAGTCGGTCATCTGGCCGTCGTGATACTTCTCATAGGCCACCATGTCGAAGTAGCCGGTGCCGGTCAGGCCGAAGAGAATCGTCTTTTCCTCGCCGGTTTCCTTGCACTTCAGTGCCTCGTCGATGGCGACGCGGATGGCGTGGCTGCTCTCCGGCGCGGGCAGTATGCCCTCCACCCGGGCGAACTGCTCCGCCGCCTCGAAGACCTTCGTCTGCTCCACGGACCGGGCCTCCATGTAGCCGTCGTGGTAGAGCTGGCTAAGGATGCTGCTCATGCCGTGATAGCGCAGGCCGCCGGCATGGTTCGGCGCGGGGATGAAGCCGCTGCCCAGGGTGTACATCTTCGCCATCGGGCAGACCATGCCGGTGTCGCAGAAGTCGTAGGCGAATTTGCCCCGGGTGAGGGACGGGCAGGAAGCGGGCTCCACGGCGATGATCTGATAATCCGCCTCGCCCCGCAGCTTTTCGCCCATGAACGGGGCGATCAGGCCGCCCAGGTTCGATCCGCCGCCGGCGCAGCCGATGATCATGTCCGGCTTGATGCCGTACTTGTCCATGGCGGTCTTGGCCTCCACGCCGATGACCGACTGGTGCAGCAGCACCTGGTTCAGCACGCTGCCCAGCACGTAGCGATAGCCGGGGTTGGACACGGCCACCTCCACGGCTTCGGAGATGGCGCAGCCCAGGCTGCCGGTGGTGCCGGGGAACTGCTCCAGGATCTTTCGGCCCACGGCGGTGGTATCCGAGGGCGAGGGCACCACGGACGCGCCGTAGGTGCGCATGACCTCCCGCCGGAAGGGCTTCTGCTCATACGAGACCTTCACCATGTAGACCTTGCAGTCCAGGTCGAAGTAGGAACAGGCCATGGACAGCGCCGTGCCCCACTGGCCCGCGCCGGTCTCGGTGGTGACGCCCTTCAGGCCCTGCTGCTTGGCGTAATAAGCCTGGGCGATGGCGGAATTCAGCTTGTGGCTGCCGGAGGTGTTGTTGCCCTCGAACTTATAGTAGATCTTCGCCGGGGTCTGCAGCTTCTCCTCAAGGCAGTAGGCCCGCACCAGCGGCGAGGGACGGTACATCTTGTAGAAGTCCTGTATCGCCTGGGGAATGGGATATTCCCGGGTGTCGTTGTCCAGCTCCTGCCGGATCAGCTCTTCACAGAACACCGGGGCCAGGTCGGCGGCGGACATCGGCTGGAGGGTGGCGGGGTTCAGCAGCGGCGCGGGCTTGTTCTTCATATCCGCCCGGACGTTGTACCAGGTCTTCGGCAGCTCGCTCTCTTCCAGGTAGATCTTGTAGGGAATGACTTTCTTTGCGCTCATGGGAATGCTCCTTTCCTTGTCGTCGGTCGGGACAGCGCATAAAAAAGCCCTGTCCCAGTTGTGAATGCTGGGACAGGGATCGTCAATCACCCTGCGGTGCCACCCGGCTTGGCGCTTGCGCGCCCGCTCAATACCGTACCATCATACGGCAACCTTTGATAACGGAGGGAACTCCGTCTCCCCTACTCGGGACTGCTCCCTCCATCGACGCGAAGTCAGTCCTTTTGGGTTCGCCCTCGGAAGCCCATTCATCTCCGACGCCCGTGCCGCGATTCCACCGCCCGCGGCTCTCTGTAACGCTTGTCCAGGAAACTACTATTCTTCCTCAACGGTTGGCGGCATTATAGCATGGTAAAGTGGTGATGTCAAGTGGTTAACCCATGTTTTACATTGAGCGCTATGCCTCGATCTGCTGCCGATACCGCTCATACCGGTCTGACTTATACGCCGCCAGCAGGTCCGCGCAGGGCTTGGATGCGGTCAGGTCGCTGGTCAGGTACAGCAGCGCGCTTCGCCCCTGGGGGCATTTTTCGAGCGCCCCATAGGCCGCCTCGATATCCCGGGCGACCGCTTCACAGGCCCCGGCGCAGGCAAGCTGCTCCGTCTCTATGCGCTTTTTTTCATATTCCGAAAAGCCGACCCGGGTATCCCTGGGCAGCTTTCGCCAGGCGACGGCATCCGATTCGAGGGCCGCCAAAACCGACTTCTCCCGGAATTCCTCGTCCGGCTTCATCACGTCATGGCTGACCTTGATCGCCACCGCCTCCCGCTTCCGGTCAAAGAAGGCCCTGACGGCATCCTCCGACACAAAGGCGTCATCCCCGGGCATCATCGCCATCAGCTCCGCCCTTCGAGCAAGGCGCCTCTGGGTTTCGTGGAGCCGCCCCGCTTCGATATCGACGGGATGGAACAGCATCGCCGCAACGGCCAGGCACTCTGTGGACGACAGCCCGGCCAGCGCCTCCGGCTCCGCCAGCATAAGATTCGGCAGCGAATAACCGACTTCGGTCTCTGCCCGTGTTGTGAAATGCCTGAACAGGTCATAATACAGCGCAAAGGAGCGGGCAACCCCGTCGTCCTGGAGGTATTGGAGGCACCAGTCGGCATCCACCTGAATGTCCTCCTCCTCCATCGCCTGGAGCATCAGCGACATGTCCTCCCATCCCCGGGCGGTCACAAAAAACAATCCGCGGTCGGTTTCAGCGATCCTGTAAAAATGATCGGGATAGACCGCCAGATAGGTCCTGACGGCGGGGTGTACCCCCTGCGCCACGGCGTAGCGCTGCCAGACGGCCAGGTCCGCCGAGACGTCGATGTGCTTGACCCGATCCAGCGTGACCATGTCCAGCTCCCGCACGGATTTGTTGTATTCCGGCGGGTTGCCCGCCGCCACGATCACCCAATCCTCCGGCAGGGGGACGTTTCCGAAGGTCTTGTTTTGCAGCAGCTGGAGCATGACGGGGGTCAACGTCTCCGAGACGCAGTTGATCTCATCCAGGAACAGTATGCCGCTGCGCTTCCCGGTGGCCTGCATGGTATCGTAAATGGCGGCGACGATCTCGCTCATGGTGTACTCGGTGACCTGGCATGCCACCCCGCCGTACACCTTTTGGGATATGAACGGCAACCCGATGGCGCTCTGGCGGGTGTGATGGGTCATTGAATAGGCCACCAGGGCGCAGCCGACCTCATCCGCGATCTGCCGCATGATGGCCGTCTTGCCGATGCCCGGCGGGCCGATCAGCAGCACCGGCCGCTGCTTTTCCGTCGGTATTCTGTGGGACCCGTCGGCATTGCGCCTGGTATAGGCCCGGAAAGTGCGGGCGATCTCGTCCTTGGCTTGCTGGATGTTCATTGAATCGGTCCTTCCTTTTCACCCTCCAGGCACAGCGGCACGATCCAATCGGGCAGGCTGTAGCCCAGCGCCTTTCGCGTGGCGAACACGAAGGCCGTCTCGTAGGGCGTCGGCTTTCGGGGATACACGCCGTCGCCGTCGGTGAAGTAGATCAGCCCCTTCAGCCGCTTCAGCGCCCCGCCCCTGCGCAGCTTCTCCACCAGGTCGAACACCGGCGTGAAGTTCGTGCCGCCCCGGCCCCGGATCACCAGGTCCTTCGCGTACTTCTTCCACGCCTCCACGGAGTGGATCACCACGTGGGACTGCACGATGGCGTCACACTGCACGATATGGATCTCCATGTCCGAAAAGAAGCTGTCGTGGCACAGCCCTGAAGGACTTGCTTCGCTTCGAAGCATGCGCTCGATCTCGGCCAGGAACCGCTGCACGATGGGCCGGGTGCAGGAGCCGGAGGTGTCGATGGCGATCACCAGCGATTCCACCTTGAAGCTCTCGGTAACCTCCATAGGCTCGATCATGGGCATGTTGCCAAAGCGCCGCAGGCCGTAGTAATAGGGAATGGGGTCAAAGCTGGCCAGGTCGAGGCGCAGCTCCTCCCTGGTGGTGGCGAAGCGCCGCAGGTACCTTGAAAAATCGTACTTTCCCTCGGCGCGAAGCACCATCCGCTCCTCCCGGCTGCCCGGCGCGAGCCCGTGCCGGCCCGTGCGCACCGTCCCGCCCGGCAGCGCGTCCGGGGCGGGCCAGCGCTGCTCCAGCGCTTCCGAGAGCCATTGGGCATAGGTGGACGCGTGCGCGCCGTGGCCGTCATGCCGTCCTGACGGCGCTTCCCCCGCCCTGTTCTCCGGCGCGACCCATCCATCGTCCCTGAATTGGGGCGGCGACGCGAAGCTAGTCCTATAGGGCGACGCAAAGCTAGTCCTATAGGGCGACGCAGAAGTCCTATAGGGCGGGGCGTACCAATAGCGGTGATCGTCCCGCCGGAAGCGGGCTTGCAGCGGCGCCAGCTCATCCTCAAACAGATCCATCAGCGCGCGATACACCGCCCCCGCCGCCCGTGGATCGACGTCCTCCGGCAGGGCCTCGGCGATCTCCCGCCGAACGAGGTTGGCCTCCCCCGACGGAAAGAATTCCCCGCGCAGGTATTCGGCGGACACGTCGCAGGCGAGGTCCCACAGCGGCCTTATAACTCCTTCCGGCGCGACGGGATGGCGAAACAGGCAGTGCATCAGCAGATGCGCCACCGCCGGACCGTCCGGCGCGGCATTGGGCCCATAGAACAGGCTCAGGCCGTCCGTGGCCAGGCCGTCGACAGCGTCGTCAGGCACGCGCGCCATCTGTTCGATCGGCGCGCGAAGAAAGGGCAAAGCCGCCCCCGCCCGGAAAAGGAGCTTGGAGAGGACGGTCAAAGTATCATCCGTAAGCATAAATAGCCTTTCGCACCTGTTCAGCCATGTAAATTCTGATTTGTCGAGCAGGGCTCGATAAATCAGTATTCAGGTTTTAGGTTTTAGGGGTTAGGTTTTAGGGGTGGTGCAAATCCCTTAACGCTTCGCTAGGC
>CACWZI010000099.1:5156-7940 GCA_902765305.1 uncultured Eubacteriales bacterium | reverse complement strand
AAATCCGTCAGGATTTCTACCTTCCCTAACACCTAAAACCTATAACCTAAAACCTAACTACTGATTTGTCGCAGCGCGACAAATCAGTAGTTACCTGACAGTTACCCGCATTCCTCATTCCTCATTCCTCATTCCTAATTCCTAATTCCTTATACTGCTCTCCTCCCCCTCCGTCGGCACAGCCAGGGGGCGGGGGCGCACGAAATCGGAGTGGATATCGACGAAGGCGTTGGTGCCGCCGCTTTCGATGATGGCGTCGATGACCTCCAGCACGTGGCAGGCCATATCCGCGCCGGCCCGGGCGGGCCGGCCCGCGCGGACGGACCAGGCCAGCTCCGCAGGGCCGACGCCCCGGCTGTTGTCCGCGTAGTAGGGGCGATTTCCCAGCGCCCGCGCCGGGGCCGGAGCCGCGTCGTAGGCCCAGTTGGGCTGCAGCCGCACTTCGCCGCCGAAGCCGTTGGGGTCGGGCAGGTAGAGTATGCCCTTTGTGCCGTAGATGGCGAAGAAGTGCATGTCCTCGATCACGCTGTCGGCGTTCACGTGGGCCGTGCCGCTGACGCCGCTCTTCAGCGTCAGCACCGCGCTGATCTCGCTCTCGTTGGGCGTGTCGATGCGCTGGCCGTAGGTCTTCGACTTGGGGTCGATGTCGACGCGGGTGGGATAGGGCGCGCGCACCGCCGCAGCCACCCGCGCCACCGGCCCAAGCAGGCTGCACAGCGCGGTGAGGTAGTACACGGCATAGTCGTAGGCCACGCCGCCGAAGGGCAGGTTCAGGAAGCGATAGAAGCTCCTGAGATAGTCGTTGTCCCGGTTGGCGGCGAAGGCGAAGGAGGTCACCTCGCCGATCAGGCTGTCGTCGATGGCCCGCCGAGCGGTCTGCAGCGCCGCGCCCAGGAAGGTGTCCGGCGCGGAGCCCAGCCACAGCCCCTTTTTCGCCGCCAGGTCCGCAAGCGCCCGGGCGCTTTCGTGGCCGGTGGTCATCGTCTTTTCGGTGTAGACGTGCTTGCCCGCCTCCAGCGCCTGCCGGATGATGCCCTCGTGGGCCGGGGTAGGCGTCAGGTTCACGATCATGTCGATGCGCGCGTCCGCGAGCATGTCCTCCAGGGTCATCGCCGGCAGGCCGAATTCGTCGGCGCGGCGCTTCGCGTTTTCAAAGTGGGCCGAGCAGACGCCGCCCACCTCCAGGATCTCGAAGCGGCGGGTCATGTTTTCAAGGTAGATGCGGCTGATCAGTCCGGAGCCGACCACGCCGACGCGCATGGGCTGTAGCGACATAATATCCCTCCTAATCCTCGTTAAGGCAATCGCCGTTGGTGGCGATCACGCGGGCGTACCAGGCGGCGGAATCCTTGGGGATGCGCCTGAGCGTGGGATAGTCCACGTAGACGATGCCGAAGCGCTCGTCGTAGCCGCTGGACCACTCGAAGTTGTCCAGGAAGCTCCATTGCAGGTAGCCCATCACCGGCACGCCCTCGGCGATGGCCTTGCTCAGCTCGGTCAGGTAGCGGTGCAGGAAGTCGATGCGCTTGGGGTCGTGCACCTTTCCGTCGCGGAAGATGATGTCGTTGCAGGAAAGCCCGTTCTCGGTGATCATGATCGGCAGGCCGTAGCGCCTGTGCAGGTGCATCGGCCCGAAGTGGATCACCTCGGGGGTGACGGGCCACTTGAGGGCGGTGCGCGGGAACCCGCGGTGGAGCGCCGCCGGCCGACCCTCTGCATCCACCATGTCGCCGTTGTAGAGGTTGATGCCTATGAAATCCGGGGCCTCCATGGCCTCCCAGTCGCCCTGGGGAACCGTGGCGGCGAATTTGCGCACCGGCGCAGGGGCGGAATCGTCATAGCGGCGCAGGATCACGCTGTCCAGTATGATGTTGGTATTGAAGGCCCAGCGCCACGGCTCCTTACTCATCTCAAAGGTGGCCCGATAGGCGCTCTGACGGCCCTCGGGGGTGTCCTCGACGGGGCAGCACAGCTTCCCGCAGGGCACCAGCCCCACCAGCGCTTCGGGGTCCACGGCCTTGATGGCCCGCTGGGCGGCGCTGTGGGACAGCGCGAGTATGTGGAACAGCCGCGCCACGTCCTCCTCCGGGCAGCGCCAACCGGGAGCCGCGCCTTCTGAGTAATAACCCAGGGCGACACACTGAGGCTCGTTGATGGTCATGTACTTTTTGACCCGGCCCTTGAAGCGCTTCGCGATGACTTCGGCGTAGCGGGCGAAGATATCCACCATCTCCCGGTTCAGCCAGCCGCCCCGGTATTGCAGCGCGCTGGGCAGGTCCCAGTGGTAGAGGGTGATCATCGGCTCGATGCCGTTTGCCAGCAGCCGGTCCACCAGGTCGTCGTAATAATCCAGCCCCGCCTCGTTCAGGGGACCGTCGCCGTCGGGCATGACTCGCGCCCAGCTGATGGAGAATCGGTAGGCCTGTATGTTCAGCCGCTTCATCAGGGCGATGTCCTCGGGGTAACGGTGGTAGCTGTCGCAGGCGATATCGCCGTTGTCGTTGTTTTTGACAGGGCTGCCGCCGAAGCGGTGGCAGAAGTCGTCCCAGATGCTGGGGCCCTTTCCGTCGGCGTCCCAGCCGCCCTCGCACTGGTAGGACGCGCAGGCCACGCCCCATATAAAGTCAGAAGGAAAACGTACCATTGAGGTGCCTCCCCTTTCGTGTTGGAATGGTATTATTCAGGCAAATACTGATTTGTCGAGCAGGGCTCGATAAATCAGTATTCAGGTTTTAGGTTTTAGGGGTTAGGTTTTAGGGGTGGTGCAAATCCCTTCGGGATTTG
>CACWZI010000099.1:0-5115 GCA_902765305.1 uncultured Eubacteriales bacterium | reverse complement strand
CTTTGAATAAAAGAAATCCGTCAGGATTTCTACCTTCCCTAACACCTAAAACCTATAACCTAAAACCTAACTACTGATTTGTCGCAGCGCGACAAATCAATAGTTGCAGCCTCCTCTACAGCCACTACCCTATGTTGAACACACTCCGAACGGTCACCGACCCCGGTGTGCCGCGCAGGACCTTCACCCGCTTTTCCCCGGCGTTCATGTCGAAGAAGTTGTCCGACAGCAGCACGTCCGCGCCGCACTGGATCTCCACGCTGCGGGCGTAGGCCTTCGCGGTGACGACGACCTCGTCTCCCTCCAGCCTCGCCTCCAAATGCGGGTCCATGAATTTGAAGTGCTTCGGCGGGCAGAACAGCACGCTGCCGCCGCCCACATATTCGCCGGCCTCGTCCAGCAGTTCGTAGGCGTAATAGCAGCCGTAGGTGTCCTCGTCGTGGAAGTCCTGGGTCTCCAGCCAGACGGCGGACATCGGCGGGACATGCACCTCGAAGCGGCCCTCCCGGATCACCGAGGCGTCGGGATGGCGCAGCGACCACCCGGCCGTGCCGTTGAAGGGGGTGCGCGTCTCGTTGGAGACGTTCAGCCGGGCGGTCTTCTTCAGGTCGAAGGGCTCGGCGTTGACGTTGGTGTTCTGGGAGAGCACGCCCTCCTCGTGGCAGGAGACCAGCACCGGCGCGAAGAAGCGCTTCTCGTAGTAGTGCAGCGCCTTCCAGCGGCCGTAGTAGTCGATGGACGCCCAGCTGACCACCGGCCAGCAGTCGTTCAGCTGCCAGACCACCGCGCCCATGCAGCGGTTGTCATTGCGGTTGCGCCGCCAGTGCTCCACGCCGTACTGCATGGCCTGGGCCTGCAGCAGCTGGGAGGCGTAGGCGAAGGTGTCCAGCGTGGCGGGGTATTTGTACATCTGGGACAGGTACTCGGCAATCTTGCCGTTGGCGCTGGCGTTGCGCTGGTGCTTCTCCATGATGTAGGAATAGGCGTTGCGATCCTCCGGCAGGGTGAAGGCTTCGATGGTGGCCATGCAGGGGAAGGACTGGAAGCCGAATTCCGACACGTAGCGGAACAGGTAATTCCGATAGTCGGTGAAGGGCTTCAGGCCGTGCCAGACGTCCCAATAGTGCACGTCGCCCCGGTTCGGGTCCTGGGGTGCGTCGAAGCTGCCGCCGCTGGAGGGGCTGGCGGGCCAGTAGAAGGTGTCCGGGTCCTCCGCCTTCAGCACCTGTGGAATGATGTATTCGTACATCTTGATATAGTCCGCCGCCTGGCGCTTGCTGGATACCCACTCCCCCACGGCCACGAACTGCTCCATCTCGTTGTTGCCGCACCACAGCGCCAGCGAAGCGTGATGGCGAAGCCGGCGGATGTTGTCCACGAACTCGGCGCGGATGTTGGCCTCGAAGGCGTCGGTCAGGTCGTAAACGGCGCAGGCGAACATGAAGTCCTGCCAGACCAGCAGGCCCAGCTCGTCGCAGGCGTCATAGAACCAGTCGTCGGGATAGTAGCCGCCGCCCCAGACGCGCACGCAGTTGAAGTTGGCCAGCTTCGCGTCCTCCAGCAGCCGCCGGGTGCGCTCGGGCGTCACCCTGGGCAGCAGGTTGTCCTCGGGGATGTAATCCGCGCCCATGGCGAACACGTCCACGCCGTTGACAGTGTGGCAGAAGCTCTCGCCCCACTGGTCCCTGCGGCGGGTGACGGTCAGCGTGCGCAGGCCGACGCGCTTCTGTTGGCTGTCCAGCTCGACGTCGCCCCTGCAGAGCGCCACGCGCACGGTGTACAGTGGCTGCCCGCCCAGGCCGTTGGGCCACCACAGCATGGGGTTTTCGATAGCGATCTCACAGTGCGCGCCCCTGGCTTCGAAGGTCTTCCCGTCCGGCGCGGTGACGGTCACGGACACCTCCAGGCCCTCGGCGGCGCCGTCGATGCCGGTGTCGATCGCGCAGGTCACCCGGCCATCGGCGTGGCGCTGGCGGATGTGGACCTGTTCGATGCGGGCGGCCTCTATGCCCAGGATGCAGATGTCCCGCCAGATGCCGGCGTCGGGCAGGCGGGGGCCCCAGTCCCAGCCGAACATGCAGTGTGCCTTTCGGATGTGGGGAAAGCCCACCATCGCGTCGGAGGTGCCGTCGGCCCGGCTTATGGCATAGGCCGCGCGAATGTACTTCGTCGGCGAGTGGAATACCGCTTCGACGGTGTTTTCGCCAGAGCGCAGCAGGTCCTTCACGTCGTATTCCCAGGTGCGGTGCATGTTGTCCGCCCGGCCCACGGCCACGCCGTTGACCGAAATGTCCGCCAGCGTGTCCAGGCCCTCGCAGCGCAGCAGCACCCGCCCGCAATCAAGCAGCGCCCCGGGCACGGTGAAGGTGCGGCTATAGGTGAAATCGTTCTCCATCAGCTTCAGCGCTTCAGTTTCGTTGTCCCGCCAGAACGGATCTGGAATCTCCCCCGCGGCCAGCAGGTCATGGTAGACCGAACCGGGCACGGTGGCCGCGACCGCGTGGTCCCATCCGGAAACCTGTAGTGTCCAATCGCCATTCAGTGAGAGCTTTTGCATGTGCTTCCTCCCGGCGCGGGTTGGTTTTTTATGGGCCGCGCCGCCAATAGTATCAATATACTTCATTCGGCGGTTTTCGTCAATAGGAATCGGAAAAGAAGGAGGCGCAGGCCGGGTTTGCGCTGGGAGGGAAATACTGATTTATTTCTTTTATTCAAAGGACCGAGAAACGTAGTAACTACTGCCGTTTCCTTTGAATCAAACAAATCCCGAAGGGATTTGCACCACCCCTAAAACCTAACTCCTAAAACCTAAAACCTGAATACTGATTTATCGAGCATAGCTCGATAAATCAGTATTTGCATACCGCAACCGCGCACACCGGCAGCCCAAGAGGCCCGCTGCGCTTCGCGGCAGTTTGTCGCCGCAGAAAATGGCGTGGCGACTGGTGGTCGCCGCTACGGGGGGCCGGGCGGCGCTACCTTTTTCGGAGAGGTTCCAGAATGTCACCTCGCTTTTTATGGATGCGCTTGATTTTATCGCGATTGGGGGATATGATTATCAGAGAGGTATAAACAACAAAACCACGGAGATACACACTATGAGTCAGTATTTTGCGGAAACGCTGCGCAACCTGCGGGCCGGGCGGGGGCTGACGCAGCGGGAGCTGGCGAAGCAGCTGTTCGTCACCCGAAGCACTGTCGGGCGTTGGGAAAACGGCACCCGCCTGCCGGACGCCACGATGATCTCCCGTCTGTCCCAGTGCCTGGGCGTGGACGTCGGCACGCTCATGGTCGCCGCCGCCCGGAGCGACGAATCGCCCAACGTCATACTGGTGGACGACCGGGAAATCGTGCTGGCCGGCGCCCTGCCCGTGCTGGAGGAGGTGCTGCCGAATGCCACGATCACGGGCTTCATAAGGCCGTCGGAGGCCATCGAGTACGCGAAGATCAACCGGGTCGCGCTGGCCTTCCTGGATATCGAGCTGGGCAAGATGAACGGGCTGGAGCTGTGCCGGAGGCTGCTGGAAATCAACCCCCGCACCAATGTGATCTACCTGACCGCGTACAGCGAGTACGCCGTCCCCGCCTGGACCACCGGGGCCAGCGGCTATATGCTCAAGCCCATCACGGTGGAGGGGGTGCAGGCCCAACTGAAAAACCTGCGCTATCCGCTGATGACGGGAGGCGCAGGAGAATGAACGATTTGACAGGGGCTTTCTATCTGCTGATAACCGGCATGGCGCTGGGGCTGTCGGCGCTGGGGCTGGGAGCCGCGACCATCATGCCCGGCCTCGACCGGTGGAGCAAGCGCTTCTTCATCGCCTTCTTTGTCGCCCTGGCGCTGCTGTCCGCCGTTTCCCTGCTCGAAATCCTCATCTACGGGAAACCCGAATTCAGGCCCTTGGAAATCGTCGTATCGTATATCGACTCGCTGCTTTACATGGTGCCGGTCCCCATGCTGGCGTTCTACCTGCTGCACTGCTGCGGGGAGGACCTGAGAAAGAGCGTGCTGCTTCGCATCGTGATCGCCCTGGTGATTTCCTATATCGCAATGCTGAACCTGGCCCAGTTTACGAACAAGTTTTACACGATCACGCCGGATACGCAGCTTGTCAACGGTCCCTGGTATCCGATATCCGTTCTGCCGTTTATTGCCATCATGGCCATCAACCTGGGCGCGGTGCTGCATTGGCGCAAGCGGCTGTCCAGGAAGATGTACTGCGCGTTTCTCATCGCGCTGGTGCCGCTGGCGGTCGCCATGACGGTGCACGCGTTCATATCCGTGTATCCGTTCATCGACATCAGCCTGGCCGTCTGCGCGGTGGTGATGTACGGCATCATACTGTCCGACCAGCTCGACCAGCACATGCGCACCCAGCAGGCGCTCCTTCGCCAGCAGCAGCAGATCGCCCAGCAGCGCGCCAGCATACTGATGCTTCAAATGCGGCCCCACTTCATCTACAACGCCATGACCAGCGTCTATTACCTGTGCGACCAGGACCCCCAGGCGGCCAAGCAGGTCACGCTGGACTTCATCACCTACCTGCGCAAGAACTTCAACGCCATCGCCAGCGAACACACCATCCCCTTTTCCGAGGAGCTGGAGCACACCCGCGCCTACCTGGCCGTGGAGCAGGCGCAGTTCAGGAACCGGCTCTTCGTGGACTACGACACGCCCCACACCGGTTTCCATCTGCCGCCGCTGACGCTGCAGCCCATCGTGGAAAACGCCGTCAAGCACGGTCTGGACCCGGATTCCGAGCCGCTGCGCATTGTAATCATGACCCGCCAGAGGGATTCCGGCAGCGAAATCACCGTGGAGGACAACGGCCCCGGCTTCGAGCCGACCGAGGACGACGCGCCCCACATCGCGCTGGCAAACATCCGCCAGCGCTTGGAAATGATGTGCAACGGGCGAATGGACATCGTGCCCCGGGAGGGCGGGGGGACCGCGGTGCGGGTGACGATACCCGAATAAAGGGGGAAAGCATTCTCAAAATGTGCCTGTTCGGCATGACAAATACTGATTTGTCGAGCAGGGCTCGATAAATCAGTATTCAGGTTTTAGGTTTTAGGGGTTAGGTTTTAGGGGTGGTGCAAATCCCTTCGGGATTT
>CACWZI010000098.1:5457-15730 GCA_902765305.1 uncultured Eubacteriales bacterium | reverse complement strand
TTGCCCTCGTCGATCAGCTTCTGCACGTCGCGCTCGATCACGCGGCCGTCGGGGCCGGTGGGCACGACCTTGCTGAGGTCGGCCTTCTTCTCCTCGGCCAGCTTCTTGGCCCGGGGGCTGATCTTCAGATTGCCCACGACCACGGGGGCCTCGGCCAGCTCCGCGGCGGGCACGGCAGGCGCGGCCTCTGCGGCAGGGGCGGCGGCGGGAGCGGGCTGCTCAGCGCCGGGACGGAAGGCCTCGGCGTTCGCGCCGGGCTCGCCGATCACGCACACGTTGTCCAGGCAGGGCACGTCGTCACCGGCCTCGTAGAAGATCGCCAGCAGCGTGCCGGCCACCTCGGCCTCGGCCTCAAAGGCGGCCTTGTCGGTCTCGTAGGAGAACAGCTTGTCGCCCACGGCCACGGTGTCGCCCACGTTCACGAACCACTCGGAGATGACGCAGCTCTCCACGGTGTTGCCCTGGCGGGGCATGATGACCGGGGTACAGTTGCCGGCGGCCACCGGCGCGGCGGCAGCGGCGGGCGCGGCGGCTCCGGCGGCGGGCGCGGCAGCGGGGGCGGAACCGCCCGCCAGGGCGGCGTCCGGGTCCTCGCCCGGCTGGCCGATCACGCAGACGTTCTCCAGGCAGGGCACGTCGTCGCCCTCCTCGTACAGCACCTTCAAAAGCGTGCCGGCGGTCTCCGCCTCGCACTCGAAAGCGGCCTTGTCGGTCTCATAGGCAAACAGTATATCGCCCACCGCGACGGCGTCGCCGGGCTTTTTCTTCCATTCGGTGATGATGCAGCTTTCCACGGTATTTCCCTGTCTGGGCATAATGACTGCAACGGCCATGTGAGCATCCTCCCTGTATCCATTCGATTTGTTTCAGGTGTCGACAGCGCGGTCACAACCTGCATGATTATATTGTAACAGTATTGAGCGAAACAATCAACGAAGCAACGATTTATTCACCCCAAGTTTACCAAATTTAACACAGTCAACGGACTGGGACAAGGGGACGGTTCTCTTGGGACAAGGGGACGGTTCTCTTGTCCCATTTTCCAACCAAAAATGTGGGACAGGAGAACCGTCCCCTTGTCCCAATTATTGCTTGCAAACGCTTGCATTTGCGTTTAATTTGCGCTATACTATGCTTGAAAGGATGGTGAAATTCAATGGCAAATACATCCGCTGTCTATGCCCGCATCGATATGGATCTGAAAAAAAACGCTGAAGGAATCCTTTCCCGCCTGGGGATCACCCCCTCCAGCGCAATCCAGATGCTTTACAGTCAAATCGTACTCAACAAGGGCCTCCCCTTTGAGCTGAAGCTCCCGACGGCCAAGCCGACAGCGATCGGCAGCATGACCCGCGCCGAATTGGATGCCGAACTGACAAAGGGCATTGAATCCCTCGCGGCGGGATCATATACCGCCGATGAAGTTGACGATCTGATGGACAGGGAATTCGGGCTATGAGCAAAAAATACAAAGTCATCTACACTCCGGCGGCGATGGATGACCTCCGTGAGATTGCGGCTTATATTTTGTATGAGTTGAAAGCGCCGCAGGCGGCAAAAAACGTCACGAGCAGAATTCGTGATGCAATCCGCTCTCTGGCCGACATGCCGCAGCGCTACGCCCTGGTTGAGTGGGAGCCATGGGCGTCGATGAAAATGCACCGTGTCCCGGTCGGCCATTACGTCGTTTTTTATACTGCCGACGACGAGACCTATGTGGTTACAGTTACCCGGATCTTCTACGGTGGACGGGATATTGAGCATATCATCCGGGATTCTGAAGACTGATAACGGGACAAATGGAATGGGACAAGGGGACGGGACAAGTCTCCTTTAATTCTGGGTCTCAATGTTCCGTAGCGGCGACCGTAGCGGCGACCGTAGCGGCGACTATCAGTCGCCATGCGCTCTTCCCTGTGGCGACTGATAGTCGCCGCTACGGTCGCCGCTACGGCAGGCCGGTGCTTGTCAGAAAACTTTTTGCACAATCCCTCTCTTGCCCCACTTTTTCAGTGGTTTCGGACGGTTCTCTTGTCCCATTCCCAATCAGATTTATCGCCTGAAATCTTCGGATAATCGTGCGGAAAATAGGACAGAAGAACCGTCCCCCTGTCCCATGAGGTCCTTTGAAGTAGGGCTTCGCACCTTTATCGTGACAGAGGCGCAATGTACAGCCTATGGGGACCTCTTCAGTCTGGCCTTCGGCCAGCCAGCTTCCCCAGAGGGGAAGCCTTTTGGAACCGGGTTTCTTAGATTGATGACATTCCCCCTCTGGGGGGCCGCAGGCCCTGGCGAGCCTGCGAGCGTCAGGTGGGTCGGATGAGGTCGTTCCCCCTGCGGTAACGTGGCTTTACGTGTTTCCTTCCAGGAGAACGACCTCATCCGTCTTTGACGAAACAATGCAAGCATTTTTCGTCAAAGACACCGTTCCATGGGCCTACCGGCCCCATCTTGCTGAAAACAGTCCACTGGACTGTTTTCCGGGCGCTCGATGCCCCTGAACCGGCAGCTTCGCTGCCTGGGGAAGGCTTTGGAGCCCTACCGCTAAAGTTGACGGCGTTACTTTACATCCGGGACGCACTTTCGTAAACGCCAGGAAAAAGGCTCCGCCCCGCATGCTGGAGAGGAGCCTTGATTCCGGGAATACCGCCGCCCTAACCCCTTCCCGGAGAGGAGAGGCGGCGGTCAATTGGTTGGTAACGGATGACAGAGCCGTCACCGTGTCATCAGAGTGAGTCAAAGAGAACCGTCCCCGATGACTCCCTGTTTTACTGCCCTCGAACTGCAATCAGCGGAAACGGTGATAATGGGGCAATAAGAACAGGGCTGCGTGGAGATGAGGGAATGAGGCTGATTTGAGCAAGCGCAACATAATCAGCAACTCACAGTCAGGGAGCCTTACGCCATCCCAAAGGCCGTGCTGGTCGCTATTGCTATCCCGGTTTTCACAGCACAGTTGGAGAAGAGCCGTGATGCAACATCTATTTCCAATATCAGAGCTGCCTATGCAGAGGCACAGGCTTCTTATCTCTCTGAAGTTGGATCTGACAGTAATGTGACCGTCAACAAGACAGCTGGTAAAATTACTTCCATCACTGTCGCAAAAGTTCATTTTGCTGGCGTACAGTCTGGGTTCAGTGATCTGGAAACTGGTTTGCCTGCAAACGCAACATGGTCGCTGACCGCTGCACAGGGTGGAGAGGCTGGTGACTATACGCTGACCTTCACCTATGATGATAATGGTGTGCCTACTGTTACGGCTGCGAAATAATCTTTGCTGAATAATAGTATAGATCATTTCGCCACCCCTCCTCTCCGGGAAAGGGAGTAGGGTGGCGAGCAAAGGCCCTGTCCAAGCATGCGGATAGGGCCTTTTCCTTGGCATAAAGACTGGCACCCTCGCATGCTTGAGGGTGCCAGTCTTTAAGTTCTCAGGCCATCCCGGATGCCTGAGTTATTGTAATTATATGTTATGAGCCAAAGGTAACAGCGACTGTCGGAGTGGTGGAACCAGACGCCGGAGGTGTAACTGTAACAGTAGCCTTGCCACCAACGGTAACATCACCAAGTGTGATAGTTCCTTCAACACCATCGATACGAGTCGTGAGGGTATGGTCAATATGCCATGTGGCATCTGCCTGCTTGATAGTGCAAGTTTTCGTAGCCGTCGCAGTACTGTCTGCAATGTAATCGGTCATAGCCTCCGCATAAGCACTGCGGATATTTGCGAGGTCAGTAGCCTCGCGGCTGCGCTCCAACTGGGTTGTGAAAACCGGGATGGCAATCGCTACCAGCACGGCGATAATCGCCACGACAATCAGCAATTCAGCCAGCGTAAAGCCACGGTTATTGTTCTTCTTCAATGGATATTCCTCCTTATTCTGTTCAGATGGTGTGGGGAACACGGCGGTTCTCCGCGGTGGCCGGGCGGGGCGTCCGGGAAAACGCCCCGTCCCGGTGGTTATTCCAGGGCTGCCGGGAAACAGCCTGTGAAATCCCTTGTTGTCATTGGCCCTCCGCAGCTTTGGAGCGCCGCGGGGGATGGATGCCCAGGGCGGCCAGCTTCTCCCTGCGGGAGGGCGGCAGCCTGCCCTCGGCCAACTGCTGGCGCTGGGCGCGAATCCAGTCGAACATCGACTTGCCGTCGGGGCTCTTCAAATCCCGGGGCCAGAGGGGCAGCTTGCCATTGCGCGCCCTGTACTCCGACACCCACTGATACATCTGCTCCCAGGCCTCCAGCCGCGCCTGGGGCGGGTCCCACACCATGCCGGCGGCCTCCAGCCGTCTGACGCGATCGTCGGTCAGCCGCAGCCCCGGCTTTCGGCCCATGTAGATGTCCCGCTGCCGGTAGATCCAGTAGCCCAGCTTGCGGCCCTCGGGGGTCAGCGCGTCCAACGTCACCATCAGGTGGCCGTGGGCGCGGTACCAGGCCTCGGCGTCGGCACACCAGTCCTCCCAGGGGCGGGGCCGGGTGCGCAGGTTCCAACGGATGCCCCGGGCATCCAGGTCGGCGATCTCCGCCGCGCCCAGCAGGCCCTCGGCGCAGTTCACCCGCTGCTTGACGATCCAATTCCCCAGGTGGTATTCCCCGTGCTCAAAGCTGTGGGGAATATCCAGGTTGCCGTATTGCGCCCGATACCAGTCCAGCTGCTTCAGCCAGTCGGCCCAGCAGTGGCGGTATTCCAGCTTCCACACCATGTCGATCTGGTTCAGCAGGGCGACCTGGGTTCGGTCCAGGTGGCCCGGAACCGAGGGAACGCCGTTGTACTTGGCCCGCTGGCGCTCGATCCAGCGCCCCAGCTTTTCCCCGCCGGGGCAAACATAATCCCTGTGGATCAGCAGGTCGCCATGCACCTGCCGGTATTCGGCGGCCAGCCGGTACCACTCGTCCCAGCTCATCCGCCGGCGGCGCGCGCTGCCCGTCGGCATCGCCAACACCTCGCTTGCAGCGGCGGACCCCTTTTCACGGAAAAGGAGGCGACCCTTTCAAAAGGTGTAGCTTTTGAAACCGCTGAAAGAATCACATCGATTGCTCTGTTTATGACTATTATAACTGATACTGTCGTTTTTTGCAACAGATATTTCCTCCGAAAGTAAATTTTACATTATAATATTACGATTCTATGACCGCAGGCGTTCCTTTCAAAAAATACACCTTTTGAAACCGCTTTATGCTTCCCCGGAGGCGGACGACCGGTATTCCCGACGCCGCCGGTAGAAGGTGGTCCGGCTCATGCCGCAGCGGCGCATGGCCTCGCAGGGGCTCAGCTCGCCGCACTCCAGCGCTTCAAGGATGCGCCCGAAGTCCTCCGGCACCCCCTTGGGCGGCCGCCCCAGGTGAATGCCCCGGGCCCGGGCGGCGGCGATGCCCTCGGCCTGTCGCCGGTGGATGCTCTCCCGCTCGCTCTGGGCCACGAAGCTGAGGATTTGCAGCACCAGGTCGGCAATGAAGGTGCCCATCAGGTCCTTGCCGACGCGGGTATCCAGCAGCGGCATGTCGATCACGCAGATATTCACCCCCATCTCCTGGGTCAGCAGCCGCCACTGGCGCTGTATTTCCTCGTAATTGCGGCCCAGCCGGTCGATGCTGAGCACATACAGCAAATCACCCCGGCGCAGGCGGCGCACCAGACGCCGGTATTGCGGCCGATCGAAATCCTTTCCGGACTGCCGGTCGATGTAGATGCGCCCGGGGGCGACCCGCTTCTCCCGCAGGGCGATCACCTGCCTGTCCTCGTTCTGTTCCTGGGTCGAAACCCGCGCGTAACCGTAAACGCTCTCCATTACACCAACCCCTTTCATATCGGTTCCCGTTGATTATGCCCGAAAAAAAAACATATTGAAAAACGTTGCCAAAAAATGTATAATGGTTGTATAGCTTTCATCCGGGGAGGGAGCGCCATTGTCTGCGCGCAATTCGGCCAAGGGGCTGGTCATTCACAACGGGAAGCTGCTGGTCAACCGGTGCATTTCCCGCTTCGGGGAGTACTATGCCCTGCCCGGGGGCGGGCAGCACACCGGCGAGATGCTGGGCGAGACCGTGCGCCGGGAATTGCTGGAGGAGACCGGCTATAGCGTGGTGCCGCTACGCCTGGCCGGCATCTACGAGCGCATCTGCGAGGGCCGCAGGGACGGCAACAGCCACAAGATCTACTTCATCTTCCTGTGCCGCCTGGACGGCACCGAGCGCAAGGCGCCCACCGAGAAGGACCGCTTCCAGACCGGCTGCGAGTGGATCGACCTGAAGGACGCCCACCGCAAGAACCTTTTCCCCCGGGCCATCCGCGACAACCTGTCCGGCCTGATCGGCCAGGGCGGCACCATATTCATCGGGTCGGAGAAGGACCGGTGACACGAGCGCAAGCGCGGCCTCCTGGCCGCCGCTGCGCTTTTTCTGTATTTGTAAATTCCAAATTGATCTTTTCCACATATCTCTTTAGCGATATTGATTTATCAGAAATGCCGTTATATAATACAGTCAATGGCGGCAGCGGTTGTGTAACCGCGCCGCGAGATATCCAAACGAAGGAGAAAACGCGATGATCATCACTCAGAAAAAGCCCCTTGAAGAGCTGCTGGGCATGCTGGACGGCGCGAAGACAGTGGCTCTGGTCGGCTGCGGCAGCTGCGCCACGGCCTGCGCCACCGGCGGTGAAAAGGAAATCGCCGACCTGTCGAAGGTGCTGGAGCAGCACGGCATGAAGGTCGTGGCCACGGCCATGAGCGAATACTGCTGCATGCACCTGAAGACCCGCACCATCCTCAAGCCCGTGATCGCCGCCAACCCCGACGCGGTGGTGGCCATGTCCTGCGGCGACGGCGTGCAGGTCATCGCCCAGTACTGCAAGTGTCCCGTGTACCCCTCCAACAACACCATGTTCCTGGGCGAATCGGTGAAGCTGGGCCTGTTCGAGGAGGCCTGCCACCTGTGCGGCGACTGCGTGCTGGGCAAGACCGGCGGCATCTGTCCCATCTCCCGCTGCGCCAAGAGCCTGGTCAACGGCCCCTGCGGCGGCTCCCGCAACGGAAAGTGCGAGGTGAACCCCGAGAACCCCTGCGCCTGGATCGAGATCTACAACAAGCTGGTTGAGCTGGGCCAGGAGTACAAGATCGGCATCACCCGCGACGACAAGGGCTATGAAAAGGTTTCCTATCCCAGGACCATCAACATCAGGGGGGACAAGAAATGAGCGTACTGCAGCAGGCACTTGAAAACGGAAAATTCGGCGTGACCGCCGAAATGGCGCCCCCCAAGGGCTGTGACTTCAGCGAACAGATGGCGGCGGCGGAGCTGCTCAAGGGCAAGGTGCACGCCATCAACGTCACCGACATGCAGAGCGCTTGCCTGAAGGCCAGCTCCATCGGCCTGTGCGTGAAGCTGAAGCTGGCGGGCCTGGAGCCCATCATCCAGATGACGGGCCGCGACCGCAGCCGCATGGCCATCATGGGCGACATGCTGGCGGCGGCGTCCTTCGGCATCGACACCATGCTGGCGCTGACCGGCGACCACACCATGGTGGGCGACTGCAAGGCCTCCAAGCCCGTGTACGACCTGGATTCCGTGGGCATACTGCGGATGCTGTCCACGATGGAAGCCACCGGCAAGGACTGCGGCGGCAACGACCTGGCCTCCACCCCCACCTTCTACAAGGGCGCGGCGGTGACCCCGGTGTACGAGCCCCAGATCCTTCAGATCAACAAGCTGCGTCAGAAGGTGGACGCCGGCGCGCGGTACATCCAGACCCAGGGCATCTTCGACCTGGACGCGCTGAAGCGCTTCATGGACGAGGTGTACAAGGCCGGCATCAAGGCCCACATCATGGCGGGCATCATCCCGCTGAAGACCGCCGGCATGGCCAAGTACATGAATGAAAACGTGCCCGGCATCGCCGTGCCCCAGGATATGATCGACCGCCTGGCCGCGGCCGCCGCCGAGGGCAAGGAGAAGGGCGTCAAGGGCCTGCCCGCCAGGCTGGGCATCGAGATGGCCGCCGAGATGATCGCCAAGATCAAGGCCGAGGGCCTCTGCGACGGCGTGCACATCATGGCCATCGGCGCGGAAAAGAACGTGCCGACCATTCTGGAAAAGGCCGGCGTGGAGATCTGAAATTGACGTAAAAACACATGCAGGGACGGCGCAACGCCGCCCCTGTTGATTTGGGATGATACAGGCAAATACTGATTTATCGAGCTTTGCTCGATAAATCAGTATTCAGGTTTTAGGTTTTAGGGGTTAGGTTTTAGGGGTGGTGCCCTAAAGGGCTAAAAGAAATCCGTCAGGATTTCTACCTTCCCTAACACCTAAAACCTATAACCTAAAACCTAACTACTGATTTGTCGCAGCGCGACAAATCAGTAGTTACACCACCATAAACCCATCCATACCTCATCCCACAGGGAGGAATTGATAATGTCTGAAAAGCTCTGCTTCGCCTCCGACTACATGGAGGGGGCGCACCCCGCCATAATGCGCCGCCTGCTGGAAACCAACCTGGAGCACACGGCGGGCTACGGGCTGGACGAATACTCCGAATCCGCACGGGAAAAGATCCGCGCCGCGTGCCAGGTTCCCGAAGCCGATATATACTTCCTGGTGGGCGGCACCCAGACCAACGCCACCGTGTTGGGCGCGCTGCTGCGCCCCTGGCAGGGCGTGGTCGCCGCCGATACCGGCCATATCGCCGTGCACGAGGCAGGGGCCATCGAGTTCGGCGGCCACAAGGTGCTGACGCTGCCCCAGAAGGACGGCAAGCTGTCAGCGGAGGCCATCGCCCGCTGCGTAGACACATACCGAAAGGACGAAACCCGGGATCACATGGTCATGCCCGGCACGGTGTACCTCTCCCAGCCCACCGAGTACGGCACGCTGTATTCCCTGGCAGAACTGGAGGCCATCAGCGCCGTCTGCCGTGGCGCGGGCATGCGCCTGTACGTGGACGGCGCGCGGCTGGCCTACGCCCTGGCGACGCCTGAAAACGACGTGACGCTTCCCGACCTCGCCCGGCTGTGCGACGCCTTCTACATCGGCGGCACCAAGTGCGGGGCGCTGCTGGGCGAGGCGGTGGTGTTCCCGAGGCCCGACGTCGCCCCCCACTTCTTCACCATCGTCAAGCAGCACGGCGCGCTGCTGGCCAAGGGACGGGTCGCCGGGATTCAGTTCGACACGCTGTTCACCGACGGCCTCTATGACGCCATCGGCAAAAGCGCCGTCGAAGCTGCGGACCGCATCCGCGCGGCGCTGGACGCAAAGGGCTACATACAGCCCTTCGTCGCCCCCACGAACCAGGTCTTCGTGGCGCTGGACCCCGAGAAGGCAGAAGCCCTCTCCCGGCGCGTAGAGATGGGCTTCTGGGAAAACCTGCCCGACGGCCGCGTGGTGATGCGCCTGGCCACCAGCTGGGCGACCACTGGGAAGGACGTGGGCGCGCTGATCGAGGCATTATAACGATTGTTAGCAATGGGACGGCGACACGCATGTCGCCGTCCCATCGTGTTATTGGCTTACATCAATTCCGCGTAATCCCGTATGTACACATCCGCCAGGGCCCTGATACCCTCCCGGTCGGCCAGCTGGGCGTCGTCCTCGATGGCGCAGACCCGCAGGCCGCTGGCTTTGGCCGATTCCATGGCGTACAGCGCGTCCTCGAACACCCAGCAGCGCTCTCGCGTCATGCCGAGGCGCGCAAGCAGCGCGTCGAAATAGCCGGGCTTGTCCTTTGTAAGCGCTCCCTCGTAATTGTCGGTGACAAAGTCGAAGTAATCCAGCAGCCCCAACCGCCGCAGGCCGTTGCGGGCGTATTCCCTGGGCGAGCCGGTGGCCACGCACATGCGCACCCCCTGCCGCTTCAGCTTTTCCAGGAAGGCGGGCACGGAGGGACATTTCAGGTTCGCGTCGTAGAGATAGTGGCGGTTCATATAGCCCTCCATCTCGGCGACCACCGCCCGCTTATCCAGGTTCAGGCCGTTTTGAGCCGAAACCTGCATCACCAGCCTGCGGGACGAGGTCTTGTACATCCGCGTCAGCAGTTCATCGGAGACGGGCAGCTGGTGGTGCAGCATGAACTCCAGCGTGGTATAGCGCCAATAGGGCATGGTATCTAGCAGCGTGCCGTCCATGTCGAATATGGCGGCGTCAAAATCGTAGTTGAACATGTGTTTTCTCCAGTTGTTTTCAGCAAATACTGATTTGTCGCGCTGCGACAAATCAGTATTTAGGTTTTAGGTTATAGGTTTTAGGTGTTAGGGAAGGTAGAAATCCTGACGGATTTCTTTT
>CACWZI010000098.1:0-5407 GCA_902765305.1 uncultured Eubacteriales bacterium | reverse complement strand
ACAAATCCCGAAGGGATTTGCACCACCCCTAAAACCTAACCCCTAAAACCTAAAACCTGAATACTGATTTATCGAGCACAGCTCGATAAATCAGTATTTAGTCTTCTCTCCGCCTCGCTGAGGATCTCCACCGGTCCCCCGCCCTGGGCGAAGTCCGGGCGTCCGCCGCCCTTGCCGCCCAGGGGCTTCGCGGCGTCGGAGAGCAGCCTGCCCATGTGGATGTCCACGTCAGATGAGCGGGCGAACACGAATACGGCGTGATCCTCGTTCACCCTCGCGCCCAGCAGCGCCACGACGCCCGGCCGCCGGATCAGCTGGGAGGCAGCATCCTTGATGAGGTTGGCGTCCCCCTCCAGCATCCGGGCGATCACGGTCGCGCCACCCGGCGTGCGGGGGGCGGTCTCCAGCATGCCCTCCAGTTCCCGCAGCGCGGCGTCCCTGCGCAGGCGGTTCAGCGCCATATTGGCCTCCTTTAGCGCCTCCTGCAGGGCGGCGACGTGGGCAGCCAGGTTGTCCGTCGACGTGGACAGCAGCGCGGCGGCCTCGTGGGCGCGGTCGTACATGCTCTGGTAGTCCCTGAAGGCCCGCATGCCGGCCACGAAGCTGACCCGCATCTTGCCCCGGGCGGGGGCCACGCCCAGCACCTTCACCAGGCCCAACTGGCCCGCCGTGGCGGGGTGGGTGCCACCGCAGGCCACCATCTCGTCCGTGCCGATGGCCACCACCCGCACGTGCTCAGACACCGTCGGGGGCTTGCGCAGGGGCAGCGTTTTCAGCGCCTCCGGGTCCGGGAACCAGCAGCGAATGGGCACGTCCCGCTGGATGCGTTCGTTCACGTCCGCCTCCACCCGGCGGATGTCCTCCGGGCTGATGCGGGTGACGCCCTCGGGCATGGCCACGTCGATGGTGGAGACGTCATGGCTCACGTGCAGCCCGATGGTCACCCCGCCCAGCAGCCGCCACAGGGCGCTGGCGATCATGTGATCCCCGGCGTGCTGCTGCATGTGGTCGAAGCGGCGGGGCCAATCGATCTTGCCGTGCGCCGCCTCCCCCGCCGCCAGCGGCGCGTCCGCGATGTGCCACACGTCGCCGTCCTCGCCCACGAGCACATCCAGCACATGCGCATCGTTCAGCGTGCCCGTGTCGTGGGGCTGCCCGCCGGAGGTGGGATAGAAGGCGCTGCGGTCCAGGCGCAGGCGATAGCTCTCCCCGTCGGGAACGCATTCAACCACCCGCGCGTCAAATTCAGTCAGATAAGCGTCGTCATAGTACAGTCGTTCGGTCATGTGATCACGCTCCGGAAATAGTGATGTTTTGTATTCAGGCAGGTAAATACTGATCAGCGTCTCAGATGCTTCGCCCCGCCAGGGCGTTTTGCGGGATGGCCCCATCTTCATCCATGCAAGCCGTCCGGCCAGCGCCTCCGCCCTGTCGCTCGATCCTGTACAGCACATACCGCCCCGGCATGGCCTCCACCTCGAACACGGCCTCGTCGCCCCTGAGATACAGCGGCTCAAGGCGCTTATTGCCCTGGTTGGGCAACACCAGCGCCTTCGCGCCTTTCACGTGCAGCCGCGCGACGCTGCGCTGCACCCCCTCCATCACGTAGGGATAGAGCACGAGGGTGTCGTTGTCGTAGGCGAACAGGCTGATCCGGGCGCCGCCCTCCAGCCACGCGCCGTTCACCGGCATGGCCTGGCGGATGCGGCTGAGGTCCTCGGCGGGGATGTGGTAGAAGTCCGGGAAGGCGTCGGGCACGGCCAGCGTCCACAGACGGCTGTCGCAGTAGACGTCCTCCAGCAGCATGCCATAGCTCTCCTCGCCGCGCATACCCTTCACCACCGCCCAGGTGGCGTTGTTGCGGAACTCCGCCACGGGCAGGGTCACGGGCGCTTCCCCCATCGGATAGACGCAGCGGTTCTGACGGTCGGCGTCCTCCACCCGCCAGCGGTCCACGGTCACATGGCGGCCCCGCAGCCGAATCGAGGTCAGGCGCTTGACGCCCCTCTCCATCGTCGCCTCCAGGAAGCCGGTGGTGACCAGCGCGTCGCCGCCGGTGCGCTTCAGCCAGCCTTCCAGCTTGTCCACCACCTCCGGGTCGCAGGCTGAAGACCGGGTGAGCAGGATCTGCTTCGCATCCTCCGGGAAATAAGGCGTACAGACGACGGGCAGGCCCACCATGCCCAGGAAGTCCTGCACGTTGTCCTCGCCCTGGCAGTCGTCGGGCAGGTAGCAAGGTATGCCCACCGGGTTGCCCACATGGTCCAGCAGCGCGTCCAGCTTGTCCAACTGGTAGCCCAGCGCCGGGACATACATGTTATCATAGAGGGACTGGAAGCAGAACAGCATCAGCTCCTTCGGCTTTGAAAACGCCGTCAGGTACGCCTGCTCCAGGTAGTGCTCGGTGACGTGGGTGTCGAAGTTGTCGAACCACCCGCCGCCGTTGTGCCCCGGCCACATGTTTTCGAAGTAGGTCATCAGCGAATAGCTCAGGTAGCGGGGCAGGTGCTGGTCGGTGGTTACCGGATCCCGGGTCTCGGTGCCGGTGTAGACCATGTCGAACAGCTTGCGCTGCTCGGCGGGATTGTAGCCCGTCTCCTGGTAGCTCTCGGCCCAGTTGGGATACTTGATGGTGATTTTGCAGTTCGGATTGGCCGCCTTGGCGGGGCCGATGATGTCCTCCGCGCTGACCCTGCGCAGCAGGTCCAGCCGGTAGGCCTGCCAGCTTCCGTCCGAAATGCCGTAGGCCCTGTTGAAGGCGTCCCGCTGCCGCACGCAGTCGGCGCAGGCGCAGCCCGTAAAGAAGAAATCGTCGATGATGAATTCATCGAAGTGCCCGCCGATGAAGGCGCTGACTTCCTTCAATTTGGCCCGCATGGCCGGGTCGTTATAGCAGAAGGTGTCGAACAGCCGCTGCTTCGGCTTCGCGCTTTCGGGCGTGGGGATGATCGTGGTCAGCCCACCCGCCACCTCGATGCCGTGGGCGTGGAACACCTCGCGGCACAGCTCCACCTGCCCGTGGCTGGCCAGTTGCCCCCGCCAGGGCTCCAGGTAGACCTTGTCCAGGCGCAGGTACTTTTCAAAGAAAGCAAGTTGCTTTTCCAATTCCTCCCGGGTGATGTGCGCCGTGGCCTGGGCCACGAAGTAGGTGACCAGCTTGAAATTGCGATAATTGCCCATGGGTATTTCCTTTCCCCCGATAACGACCGGGAACGAAGCGTAAAGCCTTTCTGTAAAGGGATAAATCCATTATAAAAGTAAAGAATCGAGGTTGTCAATACAAAACCCGATGGTGTTGGTCAAAAACAAAACAATTACTTAAAGCAATTGATTATTGGACGGGTTTATGTTATATCCTGACTTTTTAAGTTACAAAAGGGGCAGAGGAGAGAAAGTGGCATCAGGGCAGAGAATTCAAGCGAAATCAGTGAATCAGGGCTGTAGTGATAAAGATAGAGAAGCGAGAATATTATTGAAATCTTCCTGGCGCATATAAGCTTTCTTTAAAAAGAAATTAAGTGCCCTGGACAATACAACGAAATCTTCAAACACTTCATCTTTGCCAGTTTCAATGAGATCATAGCACTTCTCACCCGCCGAATTGATAAATGAGTAGAACTGAATGTTGCCTGAAATATCATGAAGATGAACCACACCGTTCACTGGAACATCAAGGATGCACTTTGTGAGTACACGCTGGATACGCTCAGCTGATATCATATCTTTCTGCATGGAGTATTGGATCAGTCTCGTAATCAGGGCTGCCAGATGTCCAATCATAAAATGAGCGCGAATATGTTCATCTGTCCAAACGTAAACCGCACGCATTTCCTGGTCTGTCTTTTCCAGCCTGAATGTATTTTCAATCAACCATAAATTATGATAAACCTCCCGGATTCTTTTCTCATCATAATCCATTTCAGAAGTGATGATGCAGAAATAACCGTCAAATCTGGCGTCTTCATCTACTTTATCCATGTCAATGGACAGCATGTCATTGATATTTTCGAGTATTTCGCCTGTAGCTCCATCCACTTTTTCAGCTTTGATGTACTTGTACTTGGAATGATCTATCGTATAAGCATTGTTAGACAGCGCCTTTTTTGCACGTCTGACTTTTTCTTCCCGCTTCATTTTAGCCGCTTTGGCCTGAGCAGAGCTCCAATAGATCAGCACTTTCCGCTTTCGCTGGATCTTTTTGCCGTTCTGATCAAAACCGATAAAGCTCTCTTCGAACAATTGCCACTTATAGCTGCCATCCGAATTATAGGTATATAGAGTCTCGTCGAACATTCTGGCATGATATCGACTGCCCTTCTTCCCCTTCAATATCTGCGAAAATACATATCCATTGCCATCGTTGCAAAGGTAATCTATGTTCTTTCCAGAGTTTAATCCTTTATCCGCCACGACGATAATCCGTCCGGTAGTCATGCCGGATTTGCGGACTTGTTCTACCATTGGCTGCAGAACCAGCGTATCCGAGGTATTGCCCGGAAAGCATTCGTGCAAAAGAGGCATGCCATTGCTGTCCAGCAGTAACCCTATCTGTATTATGGGCTCTGTTTTATGGTCTTTGGATACGCCTTTCTGGGGTAATGTACCTTCCCTGGAAAAATCCATTTCCATATATGTATTGGTGACATCCAGATACACATAGCTTTTATCCACCTTCAGCAGGTGACGAATTTCTTTTTGTAAATGACCCTGTAACTCAAATCTTAGATTGCAAATCTCGGTCAGTGCAGCATACACGTCCTGAAGGTCAAAGCATATGTCCATCCCATAGACATGCTTGGAATTCATATAGGTGGCTCTCTTGGAATCCGGAAAGATGATTTTCATGCATGTAAGGTAGCATAGAATTGCGTTCAGGTCGTATTTTGCCTTCGAACTCCTGTGCATCCTGATAAACTCAGGAATTTTAAGCTGCTCATATAGCTTTTTAATGACCAGCGCTCCGAAATTCAAATCTCTGTTTGAAGGATTATTGATCAGTCTGTCGGTATCTATGCTCAGTTCAAACTGTTGCCCGCTCTTGCGAGACTGTTCCACGAGTGTTTCCAAATCATGCATAAACTTTTCCTGATCTGGCTGGTCTTCCAGATAGCCATAATTCTTTAGAGTTCTCGTCTTTGGCGGTAAACCTTTCCCCGGTCGAAAAGTTTCTGCGAGTGTGATCTGGGTTTTAATGGAGCCATCCGCAAACTTATGTCTGGATTTTTTGATGAACATGGAAGCAAACCTCCAAGAATAGAGTATACCACTTATGTTATTATATCGCTACTTACCGCTACTGTCAATACCCATAATATAAAAGATTGAGATTTCTCTCAATCTCTTATCCTATCGCTGTTTTCGCGCTTTCTCCTCTCTTCTGTTGACCCCTCTTCTTAAAAAGTCAGGT
>CACWZI010000097.1 GCA_902765305.1 uncultured Eubacteriales bacterium | reverse complement strand
CAAGGAACCGATGGCGGCGCAGGCGCCGCCGCTACAGCGTTGTACGATTTTGTAATGTTCGCGGTAGCCGCCATTCCTGTTCCCTGTTCCCTGTTCCCTCATCTCCCCGACAAATCAGTATTTGTCATTTTGCACCACGACAACGGACGGAGCCAAAGGGCTCCGTCCGTTGTTGTGGGACTGTGATAATTACGGCAGCTCCGGCAGGTGGGTGGTGTTGCCCGCCTCGTAGGCCTCCAGGCGCTCGTCGATGACCTCCTGGTAGCCGGCGTCCAGGAACTCCTGGCTGTACTGCGCGAACAGCCCGTCGAACTCCTCGGGCTTGCACTTGATCAGCTTGGCATAGTATTCCTGCCACAGGCTCAGCAGCGCCGCGCTGTATTCGGATTCGCTCTCGATGGCCACGGCGAACACCGGGTCGGAGTAAGCCTTGCCCTCGTCGGCCAGGGCCTTGAGCGCGTAGTAGTTATCGATCAGCGCCTGGGTGAAGTCCTGGGGCAGGCCCGCGGGGCTCATCTGGGCGATGGTCTGCTCGATGGTGCCGATCTTCTTGGAGGCGTGCACCAGGCAGGTCATGTCGATGTTGTTGTTGTGGTTCAGCATGTGCTCGCCGGTGTAGTCCAGCATCACGGGCAGGCCGTTCTCGTCCAGCTCGTAGGTCTCGCCCTCGATGCCGTTCTCCAGCACGAACAGGTTCTCCGGCTGGATCATCCACTCCATCAGCATCCAGGCGGCCTTCAGCTGGTCCTCGGTGGCCAGGGAGGAGAAGCCCACGATCATGCCGAAGGGGTTGTCGGCGCGGATGCAGCCGGTGTTCACGCCCTCTTCCACGGCGGCCAGGGGGCTCTCGACGGCCAGCTCGGCGTCGGGATTGTTCTCATAGAACGCCTCCAGCCAGGCCATGTTGGTGCCGATGTAGCCGCCATAGCGATAGGTCTTGCCGTTGACGAAGTCGGTCTGCAGGATGTCGGTGGAAGCACCCTGGCTGTTCTTCTCCAGGTCGAACTCGCTGGAATACCAGCCCATGTTGTATTCGTCGTTGAAGCGCTTCATCATCCGCTCGGTGGGATACCAAGGGAAGCCGGGGGTGCCCAGGGAGGAATGCATCGCCCACTCGGCCTCGTCCACGGGGAAATCGCGGAAGCCGAAGTTCTGGATGTAGGCCGCGGTGGGAATGCCCAGACCGAGGGGATATTCGCACAGACCGGCCTCGATCATCTTGTTCAGGGCGTCCTTGTGCTCCTCGTAGCTCTGGGGCACGTGGTCATAGCCCACCTGGCGCAGCCAGTCCATGCGCACGAAGTTGGCATAGGCGAAGGTGGTGTTGTAGTAGGGGCGCTCGGTGAGCACAAAGTAGGTCTCGCCGTTGATGTCGGTGTAGCTCAGCTGGTTGTTGTCCACCATGGCCTGGTAGAAGGTCGGCGCCACCTTGGCGAATTCCTCGAGGTCGATGGTGGTCATGGCGCCGTCGTTGGCCCACTGGGCCACCTTCGGATAGTCATACTCCATCAGGATGGTGGGGGTATCGTCGGCGGCGATCAGCAGGGAATACTTGGTCATGACGTCGCCGCGGGGAATGGCCACATACTGCACGTCGATGTTGTACTTGTCGCCGAAGTTCTCCTGGACCCACTTCGTCCAGTAGTTGTCGTCCACGGCGGGGAAGCCTTCCTTGGAGCGGTCATACACGGGCACGGTGATCTTCACCCGCTCGGCAAAGGGCTCCCAGGACGCCATGCCGGCGGCTTCCTCGGCGGAAGCGGCGCTGACAATGCCCAGGCTCAGCACCAAGGCAAGGGTCAGAAGAAGAGAGACGAATTTCTTCATGGGGTTACCTCCTTCTCTATTTTCGGGGCATATGCCCTGAATTCAGGTTTTAGGTTTTAGGGGTTAGGTTTTAGGGGCTCCTTTCCTATAACCTAAAACCTTAAACCTAAAACCTCTTTATCGAGCTGTGCTCGATAAATCATCCCTTCACCGCGCCGATCATGGTGCCCTTCACGAAGTATTTCTGCACGAAGGGATAGACCAGCATGATCGGGATCGTGGCGAACATGACCACCGCCGCCTGGAGCACCTCCGGGGTGGATTCCACCGCGGCGGCCTCGGACAGGCTGGCCGCGTCGTTGCTGTTGAGTACCATGTTGCTCAGCAGGTATTGCAGCGGCTGGAGGGCCTTGGTGGTGATGTAATACTTCGCGTCGGCGTAGGCGTTCCAGCGGCCCACCGCGTAGAACAGCGACAGCGTGGCGATGATGGACTTGGACAGCGGCAGCACGATCATGAACAGGATCTGGAAGTGGGTCGCGCCGTCCAGCTCCGAGGCCTCGTACAGGCTGTCGGGAATCGTGGAGCGTATGAACGAGCGCATGATCAGCATGTTGTAGGGGCTGAAGGACAGCGGCAACACCAGCACCCACATGGTATTCAACAGCCTAAGGTCCTTGTAGAGCAGGTATTCCGGAATCAGGCCGGCGCTGAAATACATGGTGAACATCAGTATGAAGGCGAAGAAGGCGCGCCCCTTCAGCTCCTTGCGGGCCAGCGGGTAGGCCGCCAGCGTGGTCACGATCATGCCGATCACGGTGAACAGCAGCGTCATCCAGATGGTGTAGACCATCGAATGGGTCAGCTGCCCGTCGCGGAACACGGATTTGTAGGCCTCGAAGTTCAGGCCCTTGGGCAGCAGGTAGACCTTCTTGGAGAGCACCGCCGTGTTGGAGGAGATGCTCTTGGCCGCGATGTGGATAAAGGGTATGATACAGGTCAGCGACAGCAGCAGGATCACGAAGGCGATCGCGAAGTCGCTGAAGCGCACCCGGTTGACGCCGGAGAACAGCGATTCTTTCTTTTTGAAGTCTTGCGTCATGTCGATCCCCTCCCCTCTACAGAAGTCCGTCTTCGCCCAGGGCCTTGGTGACCCGGTCGGCGGCCAGCACCAGGATCAGGCCCACCAGCGACTGGAACAGGCCCACGGCGGTGGCGCGGCTGAAATTGCTGCCTGCCAGGCCCTTTTCGTAGATGTAGATGGCCAGCTGGTACTGGAAGTCCTTGACCTGCACGTTGCCGAAGGAGTCCAGGCGCTCGAAGTTGGAGCCCATCACCCGGCCCAGGTTCATGATCAGCAGCGTCACCATCGTGCCCCGGATGCCCGGCAGCGTCACGTTCCAGATCTTGCGCCAGCGCCCGGCGCCGTCGATGGTGGCGGCCTCGTAGAGGTCCGGGCTGATGCCGGTGATGGCCGCCAGGTAGATGATGGAGCCCCAGCCCATGTTCTGCCAAACGCCGATCAGCAGGTAGGTGACCGCCCAGTGCCATTTTTCCGTGAGGAACGGTATGCCCTTGTCGATGGCCCCCATGTTCCTCAGCAGTATGTTCACCAGGCCGGTCTCGGGCTTGAACAGCGACAGCGCCACGCTGGCGATGATCACCCAGGACAGGAAGTGGGGCAGGTACAGCACCGTCTGGCTGACCTTTTTGAATTTATTGAAGCGCAGCTCGTTGAGCAGCAGCGCCAGTATGATCGGCACCGGGAAGCCCAGTATCAGATCCAGGAAGTTGAACGCCAGCGAATTCTTCAGCGCCCGCAGGAAGTCCTTGTCCTTGAAGATCTTCTGGAAGTTCTCCATGCCCACCCAGGCGCTGCCCGCGTAGCCCTTCGCGGGCTTGTAGTTCATAAACGCGATGCGCAGGCCCGGATACGCGGCATACTTGAACAACAGGACGAAGGCCACCGGAACCAGCAGCATCACATACAGCTGCCAGTTGCTCTTGACATAGGCGCCAAGCTCCCGCCTGCGCTCCCCCTTTGACATCATCGTCGTCCTGGCCATCTCTGTTCCCGCCTTTCCCTCGCAGTATGCCAAATAACCATTCTATGATTATTATAGAGTTAAATTTTAGTCATTTCCAGTCAAAAATGCACTATTTCTGTGCAGATATGATCAAACAAACACCGAATCGCTAAACGGTTATGAATTTCATCTCCCATGCCTCCAGCGAAACGGCGATCCGCCCTTCCGGCCAGAGGGCTTCGACCTGTACCGCCTTATCCCCGTTGTTCATGAGCACCAGCGTTCCGGAGGCCGGGAACCAGGCCGTTTCCACCAGCGGATGGATGCAAATGCCCGCTGCGCCGGCTTGGGTGCCTGTCATGAACAACAGCAGCTCCAGCAGCATCCTGGCCGACGCCGGGCTGTACGCAAAGCCACTGAGCCAGGCAGCCCAGCCCCGGCCAAAGCGGCGGAGGGTCATCTGCGGGGTTCCGTCGGCTTCCGCCAGCACCTTCGCGTCAGGCGCGATCAGGCGGGCATGCTTGAGGCGCCCCAGCGCCTGAGGGCACACCTCAAACGGCGGCGCTTTCTCCACTTCAAAGGCCCAGGGCGCATGGCAGGCATAGGAGCCGTCGTCCACGTCCACGCCCAGCACGTGGGCCAGCTTCAGGCAGGTGTCGCCGCCGGGGCAGGCCGAGGGCTCGCCCACGCCGATGAACGCGCCGCCTTCGTGGACAAAGCGGGTCAGTTCCGCGACCAGAACGGGGTCGCGCCAGGCGTCGCCGCCGCTCCAGGCGTCGCCGGCAAAGCCCGCGTTGATCACCACGTCCACGCCGTCTAGTCCGCCGCTACGGGCCTGTTCAAAGTCGATGAAGCGCACGTCTACCGGCAGGCCGGAAAGCGCCTCGTTGATGTGGATCAGGGGATTGGCGTCGGTCTCGTGAAAGTGGCCAGAGAGGGTCCAGGCCCGCAGGTGGCCCCAGGTGTGCAGCACCGCCACCCGAACGGGCAGCACCGCGGGCGCGCCCTGTTCGTGGAGCGCCTTCAGCCGGCGAAACTGCCTGGCCATCAAGCCGATGGCCTCTACGAATTCGGGAAAGCCCTTGGTCAGGTGCAGGTAGCCACCCAGGCCGATCCGCTGCACCGGCTGGCGCGCAAGCGCCCTGCGCACATGCAGCCAATAGGCCATGGCGTCCCGCTCGGGATGCCCGCCCTCGGAGAAGGTGGGCAGGCCGCCCAGCCCCACCGGGAACAGGTAGGGATGAAACCGCAGCTCGTGTACCGGTACATCGGCCCCGGCGCACAGCCGGCACTCGAAGCCGGAGAATACGCACTTGATCAGGCCGTCGAAGCCTATGGAGCTGAAATACTTTCCATAGGGCTCCATGCCCACCCAGCTGTCGTCGTAAAAGACGTAGGCCTGCTTGCCGTGGCGGTGGATGATGTCCACAAGTACCTTGGCCTTTTCGGCGACGAAGCGCTGTATGAAGTCCATGTAGTCCCGCTTGTGGGCCGTCGGCGGGCGGTGGGTGGCCTGGAGCCTGCCCCCGTTGATGAAGTCCTCGGCGCTCAGCGCGTAGCCGTATTCCGCCTCGAAGGCCTTCAGCGCCGCGGGACTGACGGTGAAGTCATAGCTGGCCCAGTCCACGAAGCGGCTCCGACGGCGCAGATCCGCGCCGAAGATCCATACGAAGTTATAGAACAGCGAGGTCAGCCGCACCACGTCTGTCCGGGGATTGGCTTCGCACCAGTCCTCCAGCCACTTTTGCAGATACGCCCAGGCCAGCGGGTGGCGCGGGTCCAGCTGCCGCAGGTGGGCGCTGGTCCAGTGGTTGGTGGTGTGGTTTGTACATGTTGATCTCCTCCCAGATGCGCCAGCACAGGAAGGAGGCCGTGTAGCGGTGCCACGGCGTGCAGCCGTCGACGGTGATCTTGCCGTCGGCATAGCGCCAGCGGTCCCGGGGGACCAGCCGGCCGGCGGTGCGGTCCCAGACCTGCCAGTATTCCAGGGCTTCCGGGCTGTCGTTCAACTGGAACTGCTGGTCGAAATAGCCCGCCAGCGGTTCGATGGTCACTCTATCTTCCTCGGCCAGAACAGCATCGGAGATCAGGAAGGTCTGCTGCTGGGCGTCCGGGTGGGCCTCTGCAAAGGCGTTGTGCTCCCGGATGATGCAGATCGTGGAATAGATGCGATACCCCGCCGCCACGATCCCGGGCGACAGCTTCGTGCCGTCGCTGTCGCGAATCACGTCCGCGCCCCACTTTTCCGCCAACTCCAGCGTCAGCGCCTCATACCCCGCCTCGCCGGGCAGCGTGAAGCCACCCTTATCGATACGCTCTGCCCGTCCTCTGGGATATGCCTGTGTCATTCTCCGTCCCCCCACCCGTCAAATTCCATTTCCAATCAATAATATGATTATAACATTATTAACATTGAATAGCTATAAAAAAAACGTCGGATACTGTGCAGAAATGATCACAAATATCCGCTGAGGGCCGCTGAAAGGCTTGAAGAACGCGCCATGTTGATATATAATGGGTCAGGATTGCACAGGACAGGGGGAAAGATCCATGCCGAGGCCGAAGCGTGCCGTACTGGAATACCGAAGCTATGAGCTTCCGGCGGGATTCCCGTTGATCGTCTTGACGGGCAACGAGTGGATCATCAGTTCCACGCCAAGCAGCCGCCTTCACTTTCACAATTGCCTTGAAATCGGCATCTGCCATTCCGGGTCGGGAACCATGCTGTTCAACCACCTGCCTGTGGAATTCGGGCCCGGTTCCATCACCTGCGTGGGCAGGAACATTCCCCACACCACCTGGTCGAAGCCGGACGACCCCAGCCTTTGGAGCTATCTCTTCCTCGACCCCGAGCTGCTGCTGGGACAGGATGTGTTCCGGCAGCTGGCGCTGCCCGCCCAGGGGCAGAGCTTCCTGAACGACAGCCACATCGTGCTGTTTGCGAATGAGGTGCCCTGGGGCGAGAGCCTGGCGCGGGCGGTCATCAGCGAGCACACCCGCCAGGAGGCCGGCTATCAGTTCAGCATGCGCGGCTATTGCATGGTCCTGCTGATCCACCTGCTTCGCGCCTACTACAGCAGGCAGCGTAGCGAAGCCTGTCCTTTAGGGCGACGCGAAGCCAGCCCTTTGGGGTTAGCGGAAAACGATCAGCGGGAGAATACCCATGTCATATCCCCGGCGCTGGACTATATCCGCAACCAGTACAACCAGAGCTTCGACCAGAAGCACCTGGCCGACCTGTGCCACCTGAGCGTCTCCCACTTCCGCCGCCTGTTCCGGGAACAGGTGGGAACCTCTCCCCTCACCTTTTTGCACCAGACCCGCATATTGAACAGCTGCACCCTGCTGCGCGCCTCGGAGCGGCTGATCTCCGAGGTCTCCTCGGCGGTGGGCTACGAATCCCTGAGCAGCTTCAACCGCCATTTCCATCAGATCATGGGCCTGACCCCCTCCGAATGGCGCAGGAGCTCCGGCAGGACCGGGCGGCCCTCCCTGCTGGAGTTCTCCGGCTGGACGAAGGCGGAGAATCCGGAGGAGAGGGGGTAGGGGTACCCCCTCAACTTCTGATTTGTCGCCTCGCGACAAATCAGAAGTCCCTTATCATCAGCTCCGTGAGCATCAGGAAGGTCAGGCCCTGGCCGTAGGCGGTGGGCGTGACGATGATGTCCTTGTAGTGCTGCAAATCGTGTCCCATGCCGGTGCCGCCGGAGACGCCCTGCACCGCGCCGGTCTCGTCGATCTGATCCAGCACGGCCCGGGCGGACAGCATGGCCATCTGCTGGTAGGGCTCCTGGGGCAGCCAGCCCAGCCGCAGGCCCTTCAGCACGCCGTAGGCGATGGCCGCGGTGGCGCTGGTTTCGCAGTAGCTCTCCTCCACGTCGATGAGCGTGGTATACAGGCCGTTCACCCGCTGGTATTTCCACAGCGCCAGCACCTGGTCCAGCCAGGCGGAATGGATCATGCGCATCGCCGCGTTTTCCCGCCCGGTGATGTCGTAGAGCTCCACGGCAGCGGCGGTAAACCAGGCGTTGCCCCTGGCCCAGAAGGCGTTGGCGAAGTTGTGGCGGCGGTCAAAGCTCCAGCCGTGGTAGAAAAGGCCGCTGACCTTGTTTTGCAGGTAACGGATGTGCATCAGGAACTGGTATTCCGCCTCGTCCACCAGCGCCGAGCGCTCCAGCACCACGCCGGCCTTGGCCAGGAACAGGCAGACCATGAACAGCGTGTCGCACCAGAGCTGCTGGTAATGCTTGTTCCACACCGTGCAGTGCTGCATGCCGCCGTACTCCGTGCGGGGCATTTCCTTCATGACCCAGTCGATCCAGCCCTCGATGGCTGTGAGGTATTCCGGGTTGCGGGTCTCGTCGTACAGGCAGGTGAGCGTCAGCGCAGGGGCCACCGTATTGACGTTGCGGTGGGGCTGGGTGGGACGGCCAAGCATGTCGTCGTACCAGCCCTTCAGGTAGTCCAGTATGCTCTGATCGCCGCTCTGCTGGTAGGTCTTGTAGATGCCGTACAGCGCCATGCCGGTGGGCCATTCCCAGTTGTCCATGGTCAGGTGTCCGCGCGAGGGATCATTTCCGTCCGCCCGCTTCAGCATGCCCAGCACGCTGTCCGCGATTTGCTTGTAATCCATGTGTGATGCCTCCTGTCGAGTCGGTGTTTTTTGTCTGTTCAGGCAGGTAAATACTGATTTATCGAGCTACGCTCGATAAATCAGTATTCAGGTTTTAGGTTTTAGGTTTTAGGTTTTAGGTTTTAGGTTTTAGGTTTTAGGGGTGGTGCAAATCCCTTAACGCTTCGCT
>CACWZI010000096.1 GCA_902765305.1 uncultured Eubacteriales bacterium | reverse complement strand
CCACGAAGACACCCAAGCCCACGGTGAAACCGACGAAGACCCCCAAGCCAACCAGGACGCCGAAGCCCACGGTGACGCCAAAGCCGACCGCAACACCCAAGCCCACGCCGAAGCCCGTCGATCCGGATTTCACGCTGCTGGCGCGGATGACGGTGTCGGGCGACAGCAAGACGGCGCTGAAGCTCGCCTGGACGAAGGTCAAGGGCGCGGAGGGCTACGACATCTTCTTTGCCAAGTGCGGCAAGGACTTCAAGCTGAAGAAGACGGTCAAGGCGACGGCGTCCCGGGTGGTCCGGTTCAAGGGGCTGGACAAGCGGGAGTGCTACAAGGGCTATGTCAAGGCCTGGAAGAAGGTGGACGGCAAGAAGGTCTACATCGGCAAGGCCAGCCCGCAGGTGCACGCGGTTTCCGGCGGCTACACGAACCACGAATGCAACACCAGGTCCGTCAAGCTGAACAAGGCAAGCCTGACCCTGAGGGTTGGCCGGAGCAGCACGCTGAAGGCGACGCTGAAGGGTGTGAAGTCGGGCATGAAGGTGGTCCAGCACGTGCGGAAGGTGCGCTTCTACAGTACCAACGCCAACGTGGCGACCGTGAGCAGCGGCGGCAAGGTGAAGGCCGTGGCGAAGGGCAGATGCACGATCTACGCCATCGCCAACAATGGCGTGCGCAGCAAGGTCAAGGTCACTGTGAAGTAAAAAAGCCAGGAATGACAAGGAGGCAGGAGCATGAAGCGTAAATTGTATGAGGCCGTTGCGCTGCTGATCGCGTTGGCCATGCTGGCGGGACTTGCGCTCTCTGAGGGCATGCTGGAAGCGCCCGATATGGGATTGGACATTGAGGACGCGGAGATTTTGGAGTTTGACGAAATGGCGAGCCCGGATGTCGTGGACGAAGTGCCTGATGACATTGAGCTGTCACTGGGAGCGCTCGATTTGAAGGGCAATGTGACCTACAGGTTCATCGTGGACGGCGTGGAAGTCGCGACCCAGGCGGCCCGGGCGGGGGAGGAGATCCTCCGCCCCGAGGCCCCGGAAGCGCCGAGGGGAAAGGTGTTCGCCGGCTGGACGCTGGCGGACGGCACGCCCCTGTTTGCTGACGCGGACGGGGACGGGAAGATCGACCCCGTGATCGTCCGGGATTATGAACTGGGCACAGAGGTCTGTGTGTGGGCGGTGTTCGACGAGGCGGCAGAAGCGCCGACTGAGGAAGAGCCGGCCGAGGAGGAATCCATCGAGGAGGAGTCTACCGAAGAAGAGCCCGCTGGGGAGGAGCCCGCGGAGGGTGAGACCTCTGACGAGGGGACCTCTTCAGTCTCGCCTGACGGCGAGCCAGCTTCCCCAGAGGGGAAGCCTTTTGAGGAGGCCACGGAAGAGGAGCCCGTCGAAGAGGAGCCTGCTGAGGAGGAGCCCGCGGAAGAAGCACTTGCCGAGGAAGCGCCGGCGGAAGAAGAGCTCGCCGAGGAGGCACCCACGGAAGAAGAGCCTGATGAAGAGGAGGAACCCGCCGAGGAGCAGTCCGTCGAAGAGGATCTTCCCGCCGAAGAGGAAGAATCCACCGAGGAGGAGGAGTCTGTCGAAGAGCAGCCTGTCGAGGAACAGCCTGAGGAGGAACCCGCCGAGGAGCAGTCCGTCGAAGAGGAACTTTCCGCCGAAGAGGAAGAATCCACTGAGGAGGAGCAGCCTGTCGAAGAGCAGCCTGCCGCGGAGGAGCAGCCTGCCGAGGAACAGCCTGAGGAGGAACTCGCGGAGGAACAGCTTGCCGAAGAAGAACTGCCTGCCGAAGAAGAGCAGCCTGCCGCGGAGGAAGCAGAAGCTACCGCAGACCAAAAGCCTTCCCCCGATGGGGAAGGTGGCAGCGCGGAAGCGCTGACGGAAGAGGTCCTCCCCACGGATACTGAAAGCGCCCCTGAGGCTGAGGAGGAAGCAACGCTGGCCGAAGAAGAAACTGTCGAAGCACAGCCAAGCCTGGATGCGCCTACGGCGAATAATGAACTGACCTATAACGGCGAGGCACAGAAGCTGGTCAATGGAGAAGGCCCCTGGCTCTATTCTCTTGACGGCGAGATTTACAGCGCGCAGGTTCCCACAGCCATCGACGCGGGGGAATATACCGTGTATTTCAAGGCGTCTGAGTCAGATGTTCCCCGGACGCTCACAGTCACGGTTGCCAAAGCCGATGTTGAGTTAACACCGCCGGTAGTAGCAACCCCTTAAGGATATACCGCATGATAGGGTGGCAGGATAGCGAGGCGAGTTTATAGTAACAGTTACCCGCTTTTTACAGTCAATCAGGTTTTTTCTGTCACCGCCTCCACAAAATCCGCCGCGGCCATTGCGCCGCCGCAGGCGCGCAGATCGTCCCGCATGGCGCCGGCGGCCTTCGACAGGGCGTCGTCGCCAAGGGCCTGCATGACCAGGGCGCGCAGTTTCCGGGGGTCGCGTGCGGCGGCTTCCGGCAGCATGCGTCCCGCACCCATCTCTTCGACCCGCCGGGCCACCGCCCGCTGCTCGCCGGTCTGGGGATACAGTAGCTCGGGCACGGCCATGTACAGGCCCTCGGAAGCGCTGTTCATGCCGCAGTGGGTGACGAACAGGCGCGTCCGGGCGAGCACCGCCATCTGGTCCACCGACGGCTCGATGCGGATGTTCCCCGGCAGCGGGGCCAGCGTCCCCGGGTCGAAGTCGCGGCCGCAGGCGATCAGGGCCTCCGCCGGCGCGTCCTTCAGCGCCTCGACGCAGGTCCTGTAGAAGTCCGGCCGGTCGTTGATGACCGTGCCCAGGGAGATATACACCAGGGGGCGCCTGCCGTCCTTCGGCTCCGGCGCGACATCCCGGACGCAGGGCCCGACGAAGCGGTAGTGGGCGGCATCAAAGGTCTCGCTGCAGGGCTGGAAGCGGGGCGAGGTGTAGACGACGGTGTCGGTATCGTTGTCGTTCTGCACGATCTCCAGGGCGCTCTTCACCGGATAGCCCAGCGCCGCCAGCCGCTTCGCCTCCCGGTTCAGGCGGGGCAGGCCCAGCAGGATGTCCGCCAGCTCCCCGGGGCTCTGCCGCATGTACTTTGAAGAATAGCGGTTGAAGGCGAAGGTGGTGGTGGAGCACACCAGGGGCAGGCGGTGCTTCATGGCCGTCAGCTTGCCCCAGAAGCAGGCGGAGTCGGAGATGACCAGGTCCGGGTGAAACGCCTCGATATCCCGCGTCAGTGTGGCGTCCATGTTCGCGGTGGTGCGGAAGGACTGCACCGACATCTCCGTGGTGGAGACCCGCTTGAGCCGCCTTTCGCTTTCCGCGGTCAGCGGCGGCAGGAAGCGGTCGCAGGGCACGAACGCCGCGCCGGCGGCCTCGATGCGCTGACGAAAGGCTTCAAAGGAATAGTAGCGTATGTCGTGCCCGCGCCGCGCCAGCTCCCGGGCGAATTCCACCGTCGGGTTGGTGTGACCGAAGGCCGGTATGCAGAACCACATGATCCTCATGAATCTTCCCCCTTGCCGAATACGGTCTCTGACCACTGCCGGAACGTCGACTTCGGCGGAATGGCGATGCCCCGCGCGGGGTCGCCCAGCAGGATCAGCGTGTCTCCCGGCTGTATGTCGAACATCTCCCGCGCCTCGCGGGGAATGACGATCTGTCCCTTCGTGCCCACGGTGGCCGTCCACGCGGCCCTTCCGTCCGGTCCCTTCATGTTAAACACCTCCAAATAATCATATAGATCATACTTTTCATACAATTATAGCCAAAAACACAGGCGTGTCAAGCCCTGCCTGACGCGCCTGCATTGAAGGATCGTTACTTCAGCATCACCTGGCCGCCGGTGACGGGGATGGCCTGGCCGGTTTCGTACTTCTGCTCGACGCAGTAGAAGATGGCCTTGGCCACGTCCGCCGGGAAGCAGCCCCGGTTCATGGGCACCTTGGACATGTAATACCTGCGCACGTCCTCCACGGTCTTCGCGCCGGGCACCTTGCCGGCGTTCAGGTACTGCACGAACAGGCCGCGCTCCGGGTCGGACCACAGCGGGCCGTCCAGGTAGTTGCCGGGGCAGATGGCGTTGACCTTGATGTTGTAGGGGCACAGCTCCAGCGCGAAGCTCTGGGTCAGGCCGATGCCGCCGAACTTGGAGCCGGCGTAGGCGTAGTTGTTCTTGCTGCCCTCCAGGCCGGACTTGGAGTTGATGGTGATGATGTCGCCGAACCACTCCGGGTCTGCCTCGTGCTCGGCCTCCATGATGGCGGCGGCGTACTTGGCGCACAGGAAATAGCCGGTGTAGTTGATGTTGGTGACGAAGTCGAAGGACTTCCTCTCCAGCTCCAGCAGGTTGCCGGCCTTGGCCACGCCCGCGTTGCTGACCAGTATGTCCAGGCCCCCGAACTGCTCGACGGTCTTCTGCACCATCGCGGCCACGCTTTCCTCGTCGGTCACGTTCACCTCGACGGCGGCGGCGTGCGCGCCCAGCTCATCGGCCACGGCCTGGGCCCCGGGCAGGTTCATGTCGGCGATCACCACGGTCGCGCCTTCCTTATGCATCTCCTCCGCGATGCCCTTGCCAAAGCCCTGGGCCGCGCCGGTCACGATGGCGATCTTCCCTGCCAGACGCCCCTGGGTCTCGGGCCGCTTGCCGATGTTTGCCTTTGCGATGGCAATCCATTTGCTCATGTCCACCATTTTTAAGTCATCCTTTCATATTTTTTGCGGTTGCACCCTGAGTTCCTGGGTTTCATTATAATGGTTTTTGGTCGGAAATGCAATAGCCGACGGAAAAGGTAATATGGCGGCAGCGCTTGCAAAGCGCCGGAGCTTGCTCTATAATAGTAACCAGGCATGTGGAAAAGCGGGTGGCGATGCTCGCCGCGATCCACGACGGCGGCGTGGAAAACCTCACGGCGCTGAATGCCAGCATCTGCGACTGGGACGCCCCGGAGGCCTCCTTCGACGTGGTGACGCTGCTGGAGGTGCTGGAGCACATCCCGGACGTGGCGGCGGCGGTGGGCAACGCGGTGCGGCTGGCCCGGTGCTACGTGGTGGTGACGGTGCCCAGCAAGCCCGACGACAACCCCGAGCACATCCATCTGCTGACCAAGCCTGCGCTGACGGCGCTGTTCAACCGGGCGGGCTGCGCGGACCTGCGCTTTGACGCCGTGCCGGAGGACGTGATCGACGGCATGCTGGCACGGCTGGAGCCGCCGGAGCGCTGGGAGGCGCAGGCGGTGGAATGGCTCTGTGTATAGTTATGGAGGCGGGTGACGGCGATGGCGGACAGGAACGCGACCATGGCCCGGCGGATCGCCGCCGCGGTGGCGCAGGCTGGGGGCAGGACCTACTACGTGGGCGGCTGTGTCCGCGACCTGCTGCTGGGCCTGGAGAACAAGGACATCGACATCGAGGTGCACGGCGTGACCGTACCGGCGCTGGCGGCGATACTGGACGGCCTGGGCGAGCGCACGGTCATGGGGGCGAGCTTTGGCATCATGGGCCTGCGCCACTACGACATCGACATCGCCATGCCCCGGTCCGAGAAAGCCACGGGGCGGGGACACAGGGACTTCGAGGTCTTCGTGGACCCCTTCATCGGCGAGGAAAAGGCGGCCCTGCGCCGGGATTTCACGATGAACGCGCTGATGCAGGACGTGCTGACCGGGGAGATTCTCGATTTCTTCGGCGGTCGGGCGGACCTGGCGGCGAGGCGCATCCGCCACGTCAGCGACGCCTCCTTCGCCGAGGACCCGCTGCGGGTGTTTCGCGCGGCCCAGTTCGCCGCCCGCTTCGGCTTCAGGGTGGCGGATGAAACCACGGCGCTGTGCGCCACGATGGCCGTGGACGCCCTGCCCCCGGAGCGGGTGATGGGCGAGCTGGAGAAGGCGCTGCTGAAGGCGGCGCGTCCCTCGATCTTCTTTGATGTGCTGAAGAAGATGGGCCGGCTTTCGCCGTGGTTTGAAGCGCTGGCAGCGCTGCCGGAGGATCGGTGGCGGGCGGTCATGGCGGTTCTGGACGCGGCGGCGGGGCTGCGTCCGCGATCCCGGCATCCGCTGGATTTCATGCTCAGCGCGTGCAGCGTCGGCTTTGACCCGGATACGGCGAAGGGCTTCCTGGCCCGGCTGACCCAGGCGGTGGAGCTGACGCGCTATGTGCTGAACATGGTTCAGCGCCGCGCGGACCTTGAGGCCTGCCTGGCGGAGGACCCCGGCGAGGCGGGCTGGATGGCGCTGCTCGACGGCGCGCTCTGCCCGGAGGACCTGATCCTGCTGACGGGGGCGGCGCATGCCGAAACGGCGGACTGGCCGGCGGCGGAGCAGCGACTGAAAGGATTGCTGGCGCTGTACCGCGAACGGATGGAGCGGCCCTTCGCGATGGGCCGGGACCTGATTGCATCGGGCGTGCGGCCCGGGCCCAAGATGGGCAGGGCGCTGGCCTACGCCCACGGGCTCAGGCTGGCGGGCGCGGACAAGGCGGAGCAGCTGCAAAGGACGCTTGAATGGCTGGAAGGTGGGGAGGATGGGCATGCTTGACGTCACACTGCTGGGCACGGCGGCGCTGATGCCGATTCCCGACCGGGCGCTGACCGCGGCGACCCTGACCTGCGCCGGGCGAACGATACTGTTCGACTGCGGCGAGGGCACCCAGACGGCGGCGCGGCGGGCAGGGGTGAGCCTGATGAAGGCGGACGTGATCGCCCTGACCCACTACCACGGGGACCACGTCTTCGGCCTGCCGGGGCTGATGCAGACGATGGAGGTGCTCGGGCGCACACAGCCCCTGACCGTCGTCGGCCCTGCGGGCCTGCGGGCGGCCCTGCGGCCCATACTCGAGCTGGTGGGCCACACGGGCTACCCGGTCCGGCTGGCGGAGCTGCCCGAGGGGGGCGTCTGCATGCGGGAGCTGGCCGGGGGCTGGCCGGAGGCGGCGCGGCTCACGGCCTTCGAAACGGTTCACCGCGTCGTCAGCCAGGGCTACAGCTTCACGTTGGGCCGCGCCGGGAAATTCCTGCCCGAGCGGGCAAAGGCGCTGGGCGTGCCCGTGAATCAATGGGGCCTGCTGCAAAAGGGGCAGAGCGTCCGGGTGGGGGAGCGGACCGTGTTCCCCGGGGATGTGCTGGGAGAGGCCCGGAGGGGCTTGAAATTCGTGTTCACCGGGGATACCGCCCGTTGCGACAGCCTGGCGGAGGGCGCGCGGGGGGCGGACCTGATGATCAGCGAGGCCACCTACGGCGAAAACGACCAGGGTGAGATGGCTGCGGCATACGGCCACATGACCTTTGCCCAGGCGGCGGAGGTCGCCCGCCGGGCGGGCGTCCGGCGGCTGTGGCTGGCCCACTATTCCCAGATGGTGGAGGACCCGGGGGAATACCTGCCCAACGCCACGGCGGTTTTCGAGAATGCCCTCTGCGGCGAGGACGGCATGTCGATGACGCTTCGGTTTGAGGAATGACCGATGTGGATATTGAATGTTATGCTTGGAAGGGAGCTGTGAGGATATGATGCGCCTGAAGGCCCAGCTGGCGATGCTGCTGGCGATCGTACTGTGCCTGCCGGGGTTGGCAGAAGACGCGCCGAAAACGGAGGCGGAGACCTTTTTTGGCCGGCACGGCGCGCTGCACGTCTCGGGCACGGGCCTGGCGGACGCGGCGGGCGCGCCGGTGCAGCTGCGGGGCGTGAGCACCCACGGCCTGGCCTGGTTTCCCGAATTCGTGAACGAGGGGGCCTTTCGGACCATCCGGGACGACTGGGGCGCCAACGCCGTGCGGCTGGCGATGTATACCTGCGAAGCAGGCGGCTACATGACCGACGGCGACCGGGACGCCCTGGAGGCGCTGATCGACAAGGGGGTCAACCTCTGTGGCCAGCTGGGCATGTACGCCATCATCGACTGGCACATCCTCAGCGACGGCGATCCGCACACCCATGCCGACGCCGCCGAGGATTTCTTTCGCAGGATGAGCGCCCGATATGCCGACTGGCCCCATGTGCTCTACGAGCTGTGCAACGAGCCCAACGGCAAGGGGGTGAACTGGCCGGTGGTCCGGGATTATGCCGAGCGGATCATACCGGTGATCCGCGCCAACGCGCCGGAGGCGGTGATCATCTGCGGCACGCCCGACTGGTCCCAGGACGTGGACGCGGTGGCCGCCGACCCCATCGACGACGCGAACACGATCTACGCGCTGCACTTCTACGCCGCGTCCCACCGCATCGCCCTGCGGGCCAGGGCCAAGAAGGCGCTGGAGGCCGGGACGCCGGTGTTCGTCTCCGAGTTCAACATCTGCGACGCCTCCGGCGGCGGCGCGATCGACGAAAAATCCGCGGCGGCCTGGCGCGAGCTGATCGGGGATTACAACCTGTCCTACATGGCCTGGAGCCTCTCGAACGCCGACGAGACCGCCGCCCTGATCCGCGCCGATTGCCCCAAGACCTCGGATTGGACCGGGGACGAGCTGAGCGAAACGGGCAGGTGGCTGCGCGGGATGATGCGGGAGGATGGGGAGAAAAACTGATTTATCGAGCTGTTGGTGGAAAAACAGAGGGTAGTACAAAGGGAACAGGGAACAGTCAACAGGGAACAGGAAAAGCCGCGCACGGAACGCAACAACCATGCCAGAGCAAACGTTCCCGCGACG
>CACWZI010000095.1 GCA_902765305.1 uncultured Eubacteriales bacterium | reverse complement strand
CAGGCTGCTCCTCGGTTTCCTCCGCGGGCTGCTCCTCGGTCTCTTCCGCAGGCTGCTCCTTGGTCTCTTCCGCGGACTGCTCCTTGGTTTCCTCCGCGGGCTGCTCCTCGGTCTCCTCTGCGGGCTGCTCCTCGGTCTCTTCCGCGGGCTGCTCCTCGGTCTCCTCCGCGGGCTGCTCCTCGGTTTCCTCTGCGGGCTGCTCCTCGGTCTTCTCCGCGGGCTGCTCCTCGGTCTTCTCCGCAGGCTGCTCCTTGGTCTCTTCCGCGGGCTGCTCCTCGGTTTCCTCCGGCTGTGCCTTGTCCTTCGCCGCGCTCCGCTTCTCGGGCTTCTGATCCGCCTTATAGCACGCTTCGCTGTGCTCGTGCTCTTCCTTGCCGCAGGTCAGCGCCTTCTCGTAGCACGCCTCGGTGTGCTTGTGGCCCTCGTCCACGACCACCTCTTCCTTGGTCCAATCCTTCTTGCTGCTCTTCAGCGTGGGCACGCGCAGCTTCAGGCCGTCGACGATGCGATATTCGCCCTTCTGGCAGGTCAGCTCGCCGCGCTGGGTCTCATAGCACTTCTTGCCGTGCTTGTGCGCGCCTTCGCCTTCCTTCTTGCCGCAGACCAGCACCTTCTCATAGCACTTGCTGCCGTGCTCGTGGTCCTTGGTGCAAGTCAGCTCCTTCTCATAGCATTTCTTGGTGTGCTTGTGACCGTCGGACTCCTCTTTGCCGCAGGTCAGCACCTTGACCTTCTCGTAGCACTTGTCCGTGTGCTCGTGGTCATTGCGCTTCTCCTTCAGGCCGCACACCAGATTGCCGTCGTCATCGTAGCAATACTTGTTGTGCTCGTGGAAATACGCCTTCTCCACGGTGCCGCAGGTCAGCTTCCCGCCGCTGTAGCACGCCTTTGTATGCCTGTGGGCCTTCAAATCGCCCACGTACACCCGGCGGGTCTCCGTTACCGGATCCCGCTCTGTTTCGCCGCAGGCAAGCTTTTCCTCATAGCAGGCCTCGGTGTGGGTATGCGCCTCCAGGCCGCACACCGGCGTCTTCCCGCCGGATTGCGCCCCTTCCGCAAACACGCTCACGATGTTTGCCGGCGCCAGCATGAGCAGCGCCAACACCAGTGCCACGATCCGCCTGAGCGCGAACCATGGCAGGCCGTGATAATGCCTGTTCCCGTTCCTGTTCTTCATGCCCGTTTCCTCCCCTTGTCGTAATGCCAATTGAGTTACATGCAAGTTACCCGAAGGTATAATAATACATTCTGCCAAATTGTACCACAGTTTTATATAAAATGCTATAGTTTTATGGACGTTTTTTTTATTTTTCCTTGACTAAAATTTCAGCTCTGTACAGGCGAACGCCCTCAGTCTGGCCTGACGGCCAGCCATGCCATGGCAAAGATCACCCGCGAACAGGTCGGAGGGCGAATGGGATGAACAGTTACCGCCTTCGCAATCATATAGATGTAGGCATTTTCTGAATGGACGCGCGCAGCTCCCCGCTTCAAGCCTGCGGACGCCGTCCCGCCTGCCCGCACCGGCACGCCCGCAAATCAATGCCTGTTTCGTAAAAGGGCGAAAATGCGCCTTATTCCTGTGACCGAATATAAAAATCCAATCGCATCGCAATTAGACCCCGGTCAATAATCTCATTGAAGCAGGGCCATGATCCCAGGTTTTTTGCCCGTTTTCCAGGCTTCATCCGCCCGCCGTTCGTCCCGCTCCCAGGAACCTCTGGCTTCGTCAAACCTTCAAATCCGGGCGCAAGTATCGATAATTAACAAACGACCTCCGTCTATTTAACAATTCAAATCCGCCCCGTTTCCGCCGTGCCGCTGCGCTTCGCATTTCTCGGATAAATGGGCGCTGTTTCCGCCGCTTTTGCCCCTCCGATTTCGGTTAAGTGACCCCGGTCGGTTAATTCAGGTGTCGAAACAAATGTCCTCACCGTAAAAATAAAAGCATATGACTATCATAATAGCGCTGTTCATTTTAACCAATTATATTTTGCGCTATTTATTGGGCGATGATTTATTGATCATTTACGTATCGCAATGCTCGGCACAGAACGATCTTGATACAGCCTTGCTCATTGCTTGACGGTATCGATTCAGTCTGGAATATTCTGATTTGTCGGGGAGATGGGGAGCCCTATCCCCCGCTTCGCGGGTACTTCCCCACTGCGGTGGGGAAGCTTAAAATGCTCGCGCCAGCCGACTCTTTAGCTTCCCCACCGCAGTGGGGAAGTGGCCCGAAGGGCCGATAGGGCTCCCCTTTCATCAGCTCGACAAATCAGAATTTCCCTCGCTGCATCCTCGGATTTTGTGTTCCAGGCTCAAGCATTCATGCGTGAGCCGTGGACGACGTATAGGCTGTCCTTGACTTCCAATTTTCAAGCCGTTATAATGTTACTTAATGGAACCCTGAATGGCCGGCTTCGCGTCGCGATCCTGCCAATCCGCCCACGGGCGCTCGGAGGGCGCGACGCGAAGCTATTCCTTTATGGCCCCTGCGAAGCAGGTTCACGCTTACGATAAAACACCATTGAAAAGCAATTGGAGGAGGCCGCTTCAAATGCCTGAACCGATGATCGATTATCCCGTGACGATCAACGGCGTCGAGGTGCTCGCCCGGTACACCCGGCGATCCGTAGACGAAATCTTTCTTCCCCTGCTCGATGCCCTCCGGGCGCTCAGGCGGGAAAAGGGCCGGCGGATACTGGTCATGCTGGCCGCGCCGCCGGGCAGCGGCAAATCCACGCTGCTGAGCTTCCTTGAAAGCCTGTCCCAGGGCGCCATCCAGGTGATCGGCATGGACGGCTTTCACCGGCGGCAGGCGTATCTGGTGAGCCATTACACCGAGCGCGACGGCAAACAGATCCCCATGGTGGATATCAAGGGCGCCCCGGTGACCTTCGACCTGGAGCTGCTCACAGCCGCCGTGAAGCGGGTCGCCGCGGGCGAGACCTGCGGATGGCCGGTATACGACCGGATGCGCCACAACCCCGTGGAGGATGCCCTCCGGGTGGACGGGGACATCGTGCTGCTGGAGGGGAATTATCTCCTGTTGGATGCGGACGGCTGGCGAGAGCTGCCCAACTATGCCGACTACACCGTTTCCATCCGGGCCGACGAGGCGCTGCTGCGCTCGAGGCTGATCGACAGGCGCATGAAAACCGGCGTGGACGAGGCCGCCGCGACCCGCTTCGTCGATTACAGCGACATGCCCAACGTCAGGCTGTGCCTGGAAAAGACCCTGCCCGCCGATTGCCGGCTGTGGATCGACGCGGACGGCGATTATCATCAATGCAAATGACATGAATACCATGGAAGGGCGTTTGGGATAAAATGATAACAGCCATTCAAATTGAACTCGATCTGCTCTGCCTGGTCATGCTCTATGCCATAGCCCATCAATCCCTGGCGAACGTCAACCAGCAGATGAACCGGGTCCTGTTTCGCACCCTGGTCTATGGCGTCATGATCCAGCTGGCGCTGGATGTGCTGTGGCTGCTGGTCGAAGGGCACCGCTTTCCCGGGGCGATCACGGCCAACCGCGTCATCAACGCCCTGTACCTGGCCGGCGGGGTCATACTGGGCTGCATATGGTATCTGTATGTGCTGGAGACCCTGGGCTATACGATCACGCGGCGGCTGCAAACCGTCGTGATGCTGCCGGGGCTGTTCTTCCTGGTTCTCAACGTCGTCTCCATCTGGACGGGCTGGGTCTTCACCGTCTCCCCCGAAAACGTATACGCCCACGGCCCGCTGTTCTGGCTGCAAACCATCGGCGCCTACGGCATGCTGGCCATCCCCCTGGTTCACCTGGTCGTCCGCTTGATCCGGCGGGTCACGCCGCCGCCCAGGAACGTCGTGCTCAATCTGCTGAGCTTCTATTTCATCCCCATCATCGGCGCGATCGTCAGCCTGTTCTATACGGGCATGCCCGGCTCGTGGACTTGCGCGGCCATCTCCCTGGTCCTGCTCTACATCAACGACCAGGACAGGGAGATCATCCGGGACGGGCTCACCGGCCTGAACAACCGAAAGACGCTGGACGGGGTTTTCCCGGAGTATGTGAAGACAGGCGAGCCGCTGTACCTCTTTATGATGGACCTGGATCGTTTCAAGCAGATCAACGACACCTACGGCCACCCGGTCGGCGACCAGGCCCTCGTCGCCGCCGCAAGCCTGCTGAGCGCGTCGATGGTCGGGCGCAAGGGCATACTCGTTCGCTACGGCGGGGACGAATTCCTGATCATGGGCTTCTTTGAAGACGACGCCGGCGCCGACGGCTTCAAGCAGACCATACTGCAGTGCTTTGACGACTACCGTCGCGAACACAAGCCGCCCTATTGGTTTGCCATGAGCATCGGCTATTCGAGGCATAGGCCCGGGCAGACCCTGGAGGCGCTGATCGACCAGGCGGATCACGCGCTGTACCAGGAAAAACAGCGCACGAAGGCGGGAAGGTAATTTGTTACAGCGCATCCCCAGGGCTACGGAAGCGCCACCGCCACCGCAATCCCCGCCTTGAAGCGAACCGCCACCGCCCCATCGACCAGTTCAACGCCTTCAATAAATGTCAGGATCGTGTCATCGTTCCACCCGGTCAGCGCCGGTGGCCGCGTCATCCCGATAAACTGTTCGAGGCTGTGGCAGCTTTCCGCCGTGCTCGCCTTACCGGCATTTTCGATCCAGTCCAGCGCCGCCATGATCCGGAAGCGCCGGAACAGGGCCCTGGTCCGTTCTTCCGCTTTCGCCTCCGCATGCTTTGGCAATGCAGCCGGCGCTTCCGGCTCCTTTTCCGCCAGAAGCGCGTCCGCTTGGGCCAGAAGGGCTGTGAGCTTGTCCCGCTCCGCGCCGAGCTTTCCAAAGGATTCCATCACCGCCGCCTGCAGCCTTGCTTCGCCGATGGAAAAGCCGCACCGGGGGCATACCCACCTTCCGGCATCGCTCCGCTTCTGCTGGAGGATCGAACCGCATCCGCACCTGCAGCGGCCGGAGAGCGCCCTTCGGCTTCCGTACTTTGTCCCCGCGGTCTTGCCATCCTCCGAAGCATGGGACGCCGAACGCCTTGCCGCCTCGGCCTGCGCCATGGCAAAGACGGCCTTGGGGATGATCGGTTCGTGGCTGTTCTCCACGTAGTATTGATCCGCCTCCCCCGTGTTCCGCTTGCTGCGATGGGTCAGGAAATTCGGCACAACGGTTTTTTGTAGCCGCAAATCCCCGGCGTACTTCTCGTTCGACAGGATGTAACGAACGGTGGAGGGGTACCAGGTGGTTTTGCCCGCGCCGGTGGGCACGCCCTCCCGCGTCAGCTGGCCGGCGATCCGATCCACGCTGCAGCCGTCGAGGAAGCGCGCATAGATGCGGCGGACCGTGGCGGCCTCCGCCCCGTTGACGCACAGCCGCCCGTCCACCTTGTCGTAGCCCAGGAATCGGCTGCAGTTCACAAAGTGCTTTCCCTCCTGGAACCTGTAGCGTATGCCCATCTTCACGTTCTCGGAGATGCTCTGACTCTCCTGCTGCGCAAGCGAGCTGAGGATCACCAGCAGCAGCTCGCCCGTCCCATCCAGCGTCCACACGCCCTCCTTCTCGAAGCGGACGCCGATGCCCAGCTCCTTCAACCGCCTCACCGCCCGGAGCGTATCGACGGTATTCCGTCCAAAGCGGCTTATGGACTTCGTCAGGATCTGATCAAACCTGTGCTTCTCCGCGTCCGCCAGCATCTGCTTGAAGCCCTCGCGGTGCTCTGTCCCCGTGCCGCTGACGCCCTCATCGGCGTAGGTGCCCGCGTAGGCCATGGAAGGATCCGCATGGATCAGCGCTTCATAATGGCTCCGCTGCGCCTCGAAGCTGTCCTCCTGCGCTTCATGGTTCGTCGAAACCCTGACATAGCAGCAGGTTCTCTGGATCGCGTTCTTCTCGGCCTTGGGGGCGATGGTCTGCCTTTTGATCACTTGAACGGACATTGTGATCCTCCTTTGCATATTGCTGTGCTTTCGTGTGCCCGCATTCCGGGGAAACGATCGTGACGCCGCACATAAACCTGAATGCCATCCTGCCGTCAGACCAGACGGTCACGCTTTCCACCTGTTCCATAAAAAAAGGTTCCACCTGGTTCCAATTTGCGTTGGCCGGAACCCGGTGGCATGCCTTTTTCAGCCCCTTGATCATGCGGCCGGCAGATCCGGCGATCTGAGACCGAAGGACATCCGCCTCGCTTTCAAGGGCGTTTAAACGATGGGAATATTCTGAAGGCGACAGCGCTGTTTGCAGCGCGTCCTGCTGGGAAAGGTTGACCCGCAACCGCAGCACCGGTCCGTCGTCATCCATCCATTCACTGTGAATTTCCAGCAGGCGGTCGATGTCCGCCACGATCCTCTTGAACCTGTTCTTCACCTCCAGCTCGGAAACGGGCTTCATGGGACAGCCCCTGGCCCTGTGCCCGGTACAGATCCACTGGATTCCCGTCTTCCCCTGGCATCGGTGAAGGTGGTGGCCGCAGTGCGCGCAGATGAGTTTTTGGGAAAAGGCGTATCGGTTGCCGCTCTTCCCGTCGCCCACCGCGCGGCCACGGGCGCGGCTGCGCAAGGCAACCCGTGCCGCGTCAAAGGTGGCGTGATCGACGATGGCAGCGTGATGGTGCGTCACGAGGTATTGGTCTTCGGACCCGTCATTTTTGATCCTCGGGCCGTTTCCCTTGCGGATGGTCTTCTGCAAAAGGACGTCTCCCGTATAGGTGATGTTCGTGAGGATTGCCCGGATCGTTACCGACTGCCACACGGACCCGCGCTTCGTCGGAATGGCCTCGGCCTGCAAGGCATTGGCGATCCGAACGGACCCCATGCCATCCAGGCACATCCTGAATATGCGCCTGACGACGGGCGCTTCTTTGGCGTTCAACACCAGCTCGCCGTTTTCGTTGGCATCGTAGCCGTATGGCGGTCGCTTGTAGAAGTATTTCCCCGCTTGCATCCGGGTTCTGTAGCCCATCTTCGTATTCTGCCTGATCGATTTCGATTCAAACTCCGCGAAGCTCCCGATCAGGGCCAGCATCAATTCGGAATGCCCCCCTGCCGTTTCCAGCCGCTCCTTCTCGAAGACGACGTTGACGCCCAGGGCCTTCAACTCTCGCAGGCTCTCCAGCAGCTGTATCGTATTGCGCGCCCAGCGACTGATGGATTTCACCCAGATCTCGTCGATCCTTCCGGCGCGACAATCCCGCATCATCCTTTGGAATTCCGGGCGATTTGAGGCTTCCGTTCCGCTGATCCCATCCTCGCAGTAGACACCCGCAAGGGAAACCTCAGGGTTTTCCCCTGCCAGTCGAACGAAGTGCGTCTTCTGGACGGCAAGGCTGTCCTCCTGCGCTTCCAGCTGGCTGGAAACCCGGCAATAACACGCCACGCGCTTCTTTGGCTTTTCCCTTGGGCCTGCCTTGACGACGGCAGCCTTGCTTCCCCCGAGCTCCGATTGGCCCCTGGATTGTAGATCTGTTGTAATTGGCATTGGGCGCTCCTTTCTGTACGGCTTGTTTTTCTTCCCTGTTCCGGTTTTGATACATTCTTGCAACGAAGCGGATTTACCCAATGCTGCAGTGGAAGCCATCGAACGCTGCGAAGGTTTTATTATATACTGTACATCACAGCAGCGTTCTTCCTCTTTTCCTCATATATATATATATATATGCTACCACATTTCACGCCTTTCGTTCAACCCCCGGGAAGCACAAGCCGATTTTTCTCTCCACCATGCCATTATGACTTTTTCGTGACAAGGCATGTCGTTCAGCGCCTCATTAATATACCATTGGTATATTAATAATGCCCATTGATCGGCTACCAATGGAGTACACAGCTTCACTTATGGAGCGTTATTTTATTCAGAGTATTAAGTAAGATTCTTGCTCTGCTGGTTGCGGCTTTCATGCTGGTTGGCAGCATGGCTGCGCTGGCTCAGACCGTGCATGGCACTGAAGTTGAAGCGAACACTGGTTCCATCACCATCGAGAATGCTGCCAAGGGTGAAACCTACACCATCTACAAGCTGTTCGACGCTACCATCGGCGAGGGCGACGCGATTGCCTATAAGATTCCCGAAGGCGACATTCCTTCCACTCTGAAAACTTATTTTGATGCTGCTCGCCATCGTGTATTTCATCACCGGGCTGAAGATCTTTGGCGTCAACTATACCGTACAGACCGCCGCGATCATCGCCGAGGGCGTCGTCGCGCTGATGTACGCGGCCCACAGCGGCTATGAGGCGACCTTTGTCAGCAGGTACCAGATGTAGTTCGTAAAACTCATCTTCCGCCTCCGTGTAAAATCCTTCTCGGACTGTCTCGACTCCATTAGATATTCCCGGCTTTCAATCAGTACGATAAGGTATTCTACCACAACGACCAGCATTTTTCTACGCTTTGACATCCCGTGCACCGCCTCTCAAATGATGCGGTCTCGTTTCTCGATTTGCGCGGTTTTGTCAAGTGTTGTCAGTTTGTTTATTTGTTATTTCTTTGTTGCCTCCTTCCCTTTCCTCTTAAGTTGATGACATTGCCCTTGGAGGGGAAGGTGGGCCGCGCAGCGGGTCGGAAGAGGTGTCCCCACTGGGATAAGATCGTCTATCGGAATAGACGAACGAGGTGTAACGGGGAC
>CACWZI010000094.1 GCA_902765305.1 uncultured Eubacteriales bacterium | reverse complement strand
GCGAAGCGTTAAGGGATTTGCACCACCCCTAAAACCTAACCCCTAAAACCTAAAACCTGAATACTGATTTATCGAGCACAGCTCGATAAATCAGTATTTACCTAACCAACTCGTAAAACTAAGCTTATTCCGCCTGCCACGCCTTGCGCAGTTTCTTGTTTTCGTACATCAGCCGGTCGGCTTCGTCCACATAGTCACCCAGGGAGCGGGCGTCCCTGGGGTCGGTCAGCACAAAGCCGGTGCTGATGCCGGGGGTCTCGGGCATGCCCAGCGCCTCGGCCTCAACGGGGATGGCCCTGTGGATGGCGGCGATGCGCCGGCGCACGTCCGCCACGCTTTCAACGGGCGCGACCACCAGGAATTCGTCGCCGCCGTAGCGCACGGCGACGGCGTCCTCGGTGTCGTCGCGGCGTATGGCACGGGAGACGCACTGTATGGCAAGGTCGCCGTAGGCGTGGCCGAAGCGGTCGTTGAAGTACTTCATGCGGTCCATGTCGATGAAGATCACGCCCAGCTGCTTGCCACTGTCATGGGCCTCCTTGAACATGCGGGGCGCCAGCCGGTGATAGCCCAGCCGGTTGTAGAGGCCGGTCAGGTCGTCGGTCATGGAAAGGCCGGAGAGCACCCGGTTGGCGTGGGCCAGGCGGTTGCGGGAGTAATAGCTGTGCATGGCCATGGTGAGGGTGTTGATGATGCCGGACAGGCATTTCAGGTACATCATCTCCACGCAATCCCACACCGCCAGGTAGCCCACCGTCTGTTCCATGAAGTGCAGCGGCAAAAACAGGATATTTTCCCGCGTGCCCAGGTCCTCCAACGCCGGCAGCATGCCCCGGACCTTGCGCATCGGAAACTCCGGCGCCTTGCCGGACTGCCAGGCATAGACCAGCTTCATGGATTCCGGGTATCCCTCGGCACACAGCCTGTGGGCGGCCTCCCGGAGGCCGTCGGCGGACTCGCCCAGCTCAAAGTCGCTGCCGTATTCGTACAGCTCACTGTCCAGCACCAGGAAGAGCCCCTTGCAATTCAGCGAGGATACACAGCGCGTCAGCGCCCGGCAGATATCCTCGATGGATTCACACCAGGGCAGCTGGTACTGCATGGCGCTGAGCCTGTAGGTGAACTCGGTCGTGCGCATGTCGCGGCTGATGTATTTCACGATATCCTGGGCCGCGTCCGCCATCTGCGGCTTGGGATAGCCGGTGCTCTCCCGCAGTACCAGCCGGGTGGGCGTATAGTTTGCCCTGGGGACCGATTCACCGCGCCACAGGCGCTGCAGGATGTCGATGCAGGCGTCGCCCATCGTCCAGCAGAGCTGGTCCACGGTGGTGACGGAGGGCGTCAGGTAGGCGGAGATGTCCAGGTTGTCGAAGCCCGTCGCCAGGAAATCCCGGGGCACGTTGAGGCCCGCCGCCTCTGCGGCGCGGCAGACGCCCACGGCGATGGAGTCGTTGGCGCAGATCACCGCCTGGGGAAGCCGCTGGCCGTGCAGGCGGTACATCCGCTTAAAGGCGTGCATGCCGGATTCCAGCAGGAAGCTCTCCGCGTGGAAGCGGTCGTACCCGCAGGGCAAACCGTTTTCCTGGCAATAGTCCCGCAGAGCCTGGGTGCGGATCCGGTTCTCGTAGTTGTCCTCCGGACCCATGGCAAACCAGAAGTCCGTCAGGCCCATCTCCCGGTGGAGATGGCGAATGACCTCGGTCATCGCCGCGTAATTGTCGATGCCGACGTAGTAAAAGCCGTCCATGTGGTTGGCGATGGAGATGACCGGCTTGCCCGAGGCCGCGGCGGCCCGTACGCAGTGCTGGGCGCCGCTGGCGCCGCCTGAGTTGGTGCCGGCGTTGAAATTGCTGTTGAAGTCCAGCAGTATGCCGTCGAAGGCCGCGTAGTCGGGCAGGCGGAAGATATTGGATTCGCCCTGGTTGTGGGCCAGGGAGAAGCCGGTATAGCCGTCGCTGCGCACGATGTACAGGTTGATCGGCTCATCGGCGTGCTCGATGGCCTTTACCAGCCCGGCGGTGCGCTCGTAGGTGAACTTGCGCAGGCCCTCGTTGATGATGTACAGTAGTTTCTTCATCTTTTTACCTTGTCAGTCGAATTCCACGGGCCAGTGCGCGTCCGCCGCGGCCCGAAAGCACATCTCGATCTGCTCCTTCGTGGTCTTGCCGGTGGCCAGCGCCTCCGGGATCTCGTCCGGCGCGAAAAAGCCGCAGCCGAGGGTCTCGATATTCGGCTGGAATTCGCCGGAAACGTATTCGCACAGCACGAAGGCCTTGCAGATGTTATAGGGAAAGCGGACCTTGAATTCGTTGTGCCGGTGGTAATCGTGCAACGCGATCAGACGGGTCGGTCTGACGGTCATGCCGGCCTCCTCCAGGACCTCCTTGACGGCGTTTTCCCGGACGGTCCGGTCGTAATCCTGCCAGCCGCCGGGCAGGGCCCACTTGCCCCTGGCCTCCTGTACCAGCAATATCTTCCCGTCCCGGATGACGGCGGCCCGGGTTTCCATGCGGGCGGTCTGGTAGCCGGTGCCCGCGCAGAACATGTCCCTGACCGTCTCGAAGGGCATGTCGACGACGGAAGCGGCCATTTCGGCGGAGATGTCCCGTATGCGCTGAAAGCGCTCGATGTCGAATTTATCCTTGCAGTAGGCCAGCGCGCACTGGGAGATGTCCTGCAGCTCCTTGGCCCATTCCAGCCATTGACTCTCGTTCTTCATAGGGCGGTTCCTCTCGTTGGTGACTCTAAACAATTATAGACGACAGCGGTACGCTTCAGGCGTTCGCCGTGTTGACGACCGGGGTGCTGCATTCGTACAGATGTTCCGGCGCAATATCGACATCATCATTCCATACAACGGTGCCATACATATATAATATAACGGATTTGATGTTTTTTTTCAATAGCGTTTTTCCCCTGAACGGAGAATTGATACACCTTTTTCTGCGTTGACACCGCGCGCAGGCTGTGATAATATGTATTCAGTTAAACAGCATGAACGCAAAGGAGCGATACATATGGTACATTTCGTGGGCGCGGGAAGCGGCGCGGCGGACCTGATCACCGTGCGGGGGGCGCGGCTGCTCTCCGAGGCAGACGTGATCATCTGGGCCGGTTCGCTGGTGAACCCGGCGCTTTTGAACTACGCGAAGGCGGATTGCGAGATCCACGACAGCGCGCTTCTGACGCTGGAGCAGGTAATCGAAATCATCCGCAGGGCCGAGGCTGAGGGCAAGACCACCGTGCGGCTGCACACCGGCGATTCCAGCATCTACGGCGCGGTCCGGGAGCAGTTCGACGAACTGGAGAAGCTGGGCATCGAATACGACGTCTGCCCCGGCGTCAGCGCCTTCTGCGGCGCGGCGGCGGCGCTGAAGGCCGAGTATACGCTGCCGGAGGTCTCCCAGTCGGTGATCATCACCCGGGCGGCGGGGCGCACGCCGGTGCCGGAGCGGGAGAGCATAAAGTCCTTCGCGGCCCACAGGGCCACGATGGTATTGTTTCTCAGCACGTCCCTGGCAGGAGATGCCCAGCGGGAGCTGATCGAGGGCGGCTATGCCCCCGAGACCCCCGCGGCCATCGTCTACAAGGCCACCTGGCCCGATCAGAAGATCTTCCGCTGTACCGTGGGCACCCTGGGCGAGACGGTGCGGGGCAACGGCCTGACCAAGACCTCCCTGATCGTCATCGGCGACTTCCTGGGCCACGACTACGAGCGCTCGAAGCTCTACGATCCCGGCTTCACCACCGAATTCCGGGAAGCGGAAAAATGAGGTCGGCGGTATTTGCCTTTACCGAGCGGGGCAAGGCCACGGCCTGCCGCGTCGCGGCGCAGCTGACCGGCGAAATCGCCCTGTATGCCCCGGCGCGGCTGGCGGGTGAGGGCTTCGGGGCCTATACCGGCGCACTGCCGGAATTCGTGGGGACGGCTTTTGACAGGGACGCGCTCATATTCGTCGGCGCCACGGGCATCGCCATTCGGGCGGTTGCCCCCCACGTGGCCAGCAAGCGGAGCGACCCGGCGGTGATCGGGCTGGACGAGGCGGCGCGGTTCGTGATCCCGCTGCTCTCCGGCCACATCGGCGGGGCGAACGCCCTGGCCCGGCGGCTGGCCGATGGGCTTGGCGCGACGGCGGTGATCACCACCGCCACGGACGTGAACGGGCGCTTCTCGGTGGATGCCTGGGCGACGGTCCACGGCATGGCCATCACCTCGATGGCGCTGGCGAAGCGGGTGTCGGCGGAGATACTGACCGGGGATATCCCGTTTTATACCGATGGGACGCGACCCGGGGCGCTGGCAAACGGGCTGGTTTGGGGCGACGGCGGCGACCTGGGCGTGTGCGTGTCCGTTCGCGATCTAAAGCCCTTCTGGGATACGCTGCTGCTGGTGCCAAGGGCCCTGCGGCTGGGCATCGGCTGCCGCCGGGGGACGGCTGGGGAGGCCGTAGAAGCAGCGGTCCGGAAGGTCCTGTCGGAGAACAAACTGCGCATCGAGGCTGTGGCGGGCGTCGGAAGTATCGACGTAAAATCGGATGAAGTCGGGTTGCTGGAATGCTGCCGTAAACACGGCTGGCCCGTGACATTCTATTCGGCGGCACAGCTGAACGCGGTGGCGGGCAGCTTTTCAAAATCGGAATTTGTCAAAAATACCGTGGGCGTGGACAACGTCTGCGAGCGCGCGGCGGCGGCGTCCGGCGGGCGGATCATCGTGCAAAAGACCGCCCTGAACGGCGTGACCGTGGCCGTGGCGGAAGAGAAATGGGGGATTGAATTTGGCTAAGATTCGCGTGGTGGGCATCGGCCCCGGCGACTATCAGGAGATGACCCTCAGGGCGGTGGACGCCCTGAACGCCTGCGACGTGATCGTGGGCTATCACGTCTATGTGGATCTGGTGAAGGACCACTTCCCTGGCAAGGAGTTTCACACCACGCCCATGCGCCGGGAGGTGGACCGCTGCAATATCGCGCTGGAGCTGGCCCGGCAGGGGCGGGACGTGGCGATGATCTGCAGCGGCGACGCCGGCGTTTACGGCATGGCGGGGCTGATCTACGAGCTGCGGGGCGAGGCGGGCGACGTCGATGTGGAGGTCGTGGGCGGCCTCACCGCAGCGATCTCCGGCGGGGCCCGGCTGGGCGCGCCGCTGACCCACGACTTCTGCGTCATCAGCCTCAGCGACCTGCTGACGCCCTGGGAGACCATCGAGAAGCGGCTGGAGTGCGCCGCGCTGGGCGACTTCGCCGTGGCGCTGTACAACCCCGCCAGCATGAAGCGCAGGGACTATCTGCAGAAGGCCTGCGACATACTCCTGCGCCACGCCAGGCCGGAGACGGTGTGCGGCGTGGTGAAGAACATCGGCAGGGAAGGGGAGGCAATCCGGGTGATGACCTTGGCCGAGCTGCGCGATTACCAGGCCGACATGTTCACCACCGCCTTCATCGGCAATTCCCACACGAAGGTCATCGACGGTCGGATGGTGACGCCCAGGGGGTATCGGGATGTCTGAGCTCTGCGTATTCGCGGGTACCTCCGAGGGCAGGCGGCTGCTGGAGTTCCTGGCGGGGCAGGACGTGAGCGTACTGGCCTGCGTGGCCACCGAATACGGCGAGGCGCTGGTGCCCCGGGCGCAGAACATCGAGGTCTCCGCCGGGCGGCTGGACGGGGACGCGATGAAGGCGCTCTTCGCTGAACGCCGCTTCGATACGGTGATCGACGCCACCCATCCCTTCGCCACGGCGGTGTCGGAGAACATTTCCGGGGCCTGCGCCGAAACCGGCACGGAATACCTGCGCCTGAACCGGGGCGATTCCTCGGCGGACGGCGACGCGGTGACCGTAAATTCGATAGAAGGCGCGGCCCAATTCCTGGCGGATCATCCCGGCAATGCGCTGCTGGCTACCGGCAGCAAGGAACTGAAGCCCTACACCGCCGTGCCGGACTGGCAGGCGCGCTTCTGGACGAGGGTGCTGCCGATGGCGTCGTCGCTGGAGGCCTGCGCGGCGGCGGGCTTCGCCCCTGCCCACATTATCGCCATGCAGGGGCCCTTTTCGGTGGACATGAACGTCGCCATGCTCAAATCCATCCGCGCCCGGTGGCTGGTGACGAAGGCCTCCGGCGACAGCGGCGGCTATGCCGACAAGCTGGCGGCGGCGCGGCTGGCGGAGGCGCGGTGCGTGGTCATCGGAAAGCCGGCGCAGCTCGAGGGCATGGACTTTGCCGGGGTCGTCAACCTGCTCGTTGAGCGCTACGGCCTGCGGGACGTGCGCGAGATCGACATCGTGGGCATCGGCATGGGCGCAAGGGATACCCTGACCTGCGAGGCCGCCGCGGCCCTGGACGCCTGCGACTGCATGATCGGGGCCAAACGAATGCTGGAAGCCACAGAGAGGGAGGGCATTCCGGCCTATGCCCAGATCGCCCCGGCGAAGATCGCCGAATGCGTCGCGGCCCACCCGGAGCACCGCCGGATCGCGGTGGTGATGTCCGGCGATTCCGGCTTTTTCAGTGGAACGAAGAAGCTGCTGCCGCTGCTGGCGGGGCACAGGGTGCGGGTGATCCCCGGCCTGAGCTCGATGCAGGTGCTGTGCGCCAGGCTAATGACCAGCTGGGACGACGCCCGGGCGATATCGCTGCACGGGCGGGCGGGCTCGGTGGTGCCGGAGGTGCTGAAGCACGGCAAGGTATTTGCCCTGACCGACGGCGCGGACGCCCTGAAGCGGGTGTGCGCCGACCTGGTGGACGCGGGGCTGGGGGACGCTCGGGTGGCCGTGGGCCAGCGGCTGTCCTACCCCGACGAGGCCATCATTTCCGGCACGGCTTTGGCGCTGACCGAGACGGAATGCGCGCCGCTGAGCGCCATGCTCATAGAATGCCCCGTAAAGCCCCGGCCGCTGCCCGTGGGCCTGCCCGACGAGGCGTTTATTCGCCAGCTGGGCGATGGCGTCAGGACCGTGCCGATGACCAAGAGCGAGGTCCGGGCCGTCAGCATCTCGAAGCTGCGCCTTACCGAAGACGCCGTGGTCTGGGACGTGGGCGCGGGTACCGGGTCCGTCTCGGTGGAGGCGGCGCTGCTGTGCCCGGCGGGGCACGTGTACGCGGTGGAGTGCCGGGAGGACGCGGCGGATCTCATCGAGCGCAACGCGAAGCGCTTCGCCCTGCGGAACCTGAGCGTCGTGCGGGGCATGGCCCCGGCGGCGCTGGCGGCATTGCCCGCCCCGACCCACGTGTTCATCGGCGGCAGCTCGGGCAACATGCGTGAGATCGTCGAGGCGGCCCTTCAGAAGAACCCCGGCGTCCGGGTGGTGGTGAACGCCATCGCGCTGGAGAGCGTGGGGGAGATGGCCGGCCTCATCGACGCGCTGGGCTTTACGGACAGTGAGATCGTGCAGCTGAACATCGCCCGGAGCCATAAGGTGGGGCGCTACAACATGATGAACGGCCTCAATCCCATATGGATCGGGGCCATGCAGCGAGGTGGACAGACACATGAAGATTGAACTGGAGCGCGTCGCGCCGATGGACATCGAGGCGCGGAGCTTTGAAATCATCGAGAGCGAGCTGCCCCATCCCATCGATCCGGCGCTGGCGCCCATCATCAAGCGGGTCATCCACACCAGCGCGGATTTCGACTACGCCGATACCCTGTGCTTCTCCGAAAGCGTGGTGGAGAAGGCGTTGGCGGCGATCCGGGAAGGCGCGGTGATCGTCACCGACACCACGATGGCCATGTCCGGCATCAACAAGAAGGCACTGGCGAAGCACGGCGGCGAGGTGCGCTGCTTCATCGGCGACGAAGACGTGGCCGAGGCGGCGAAGGCCAACGGCACCACCCGGGCGGTGGCCAGCATGGACAAGGCGGCGCGGATTGAACGGCCCCTGATCTTCGCCATCGGCAACGCCCCCACGGCGCTGGTGCGCATCTACGAATTGATGGCCGAGGGCAGGTTAAACCCGAGGCTGGTGATCGGCGTGCCCGTGGGCTTTGTGAACGTGGTGCAGTCCAAGGAATTGATCATGACCGCCGACGTGCCCTACATCGTCGCAAGGGGCCGCAAGGGCGGCAGCAACGTGGCGGCGGCCATCTGCAACGCGCTGCTGTACATGTTGGGGAGATAGCCATGCTTCGTCACTACGTCACCAAGAACGGCAGGACCATGCGCTGCGGGTACACCACCGGCTCCTGCGCCGCCGGCGCGGCGGGGGCGGCGACTCAGATGCTGCTGACGGGCCGAACGGTCGAACGGCTGGATATGGATACGCCCAAGGGCATACGCCTGAGCCTGGACATCCTCGAACCTGAGGTCGGCGAAGATTTCGCCCGTTGCGCGGTGCAGAAGGACAGCGGCGACGACCCGGACATCACCAACGGCATACTGATCTGCGCCACCGCCCGGAAAATCGAGGAAGGCATCTTGATCGACGGCGGCGAGGGCGTGGGCCGGGTCACTAAGCCGGGGCTGGACCAGCCGGTGGGCGCGGCGGCCATCAATTCGGTGCCCCGGCAGATGATCGCCGAGCAGGTCCGCTCCGCCTGCGCGCGCTGCGGGTACGAGGGCGGCATATCGATCGTCATCAGCATCCCCGAGGGCAAGGCGCTGGCGGGCAGAACCTTCAATCCCCGCATCGGCATCGAGGGGGGCCTGTCGGTGATCGGCACCACGGGCATCGTGGAGCCCATGTCCAACGCCGCGCTGGTGGACACCATACGTGTGGAGCTGAGCGTGCTGGCGGCTTCCGGGGCCAGGGACGTGCTGCTGTGCCCCGGAAATTACGGCGAGACCTTCGCGAGAGAACAGCTGGGCCTGTCCATGCAGCGGCAGGTCAGCACCAGCAACTTCATCGGCGAGGGGGTGCAGGCCGCGGTGTCCGCGGGGTTCGAGCGGATATTGCTGGTGGGCCACATCGGCAAGCTGGTGAAGCTGGGCATCGGCATGACCAACACCCACTCCCAGAACGGGGACGGGCGCATGGAGACGCTGATCGCCTGCGCGCTGGCCTGCGGGGGCGACATCGCCCTGCTGAAGGCCATACAGGGCTGCGTCACCACCGACGCCGCGCTGGACGCCCTGGGGGCGGCGGGGCTGCTGCGGCCTGTCATGGACCTGCTGGGCCAGCGCATACAGGCGACGCTGGAGCGCTGGGTGCCCGCGCGGGTGGAGATCGGCTTCATCTGCTTCACCAACGCCGGCCCCTGGCAGGGCGTGCTGGTGAAGAGCGACAACGCCGACGCCCTGGCGCAGGCGTGGCGGCACAAATACTGATTTGTCGCGCTGCGACAAATCAGTATTTGAGGGGTTAGGGGTTAGGTTTTAGGGGTTAGGGAGAACAGCGTCGCCTCCCAAAGCCTTCCCCAGCGACCGAAGGGATCTTTCGGCAAAAACGCAAGCGTTTTCACCGAAATCCACCTTCCCCTGAACCGGCAGCTTCGCTGCCTGGGGAAGGCTTTGGGAGGCCGTGTCAGCTCGATAAATCAGTATTTACCGTTCTGACCAGTATACCACAGAATAGAAATGAACCCCGGCGGGAATGCATTCCCGTCGGGGTTCGCAGTGCTTTGGGGATCAGTATCCCGCGTCCACCAGCGCCCAGCTGCCGCCGTCCTCCCGGGCCAGCCACCATCCGTAGTCCTCGTATTCGAAGTCCAGGTCCAGGGCCAACTTGCTGCTCTCGGCGGGGGTATGGAAGTTGGTCTGGAACAGGGCGCACTGGGTGTAGGTCTTGCCCTCTGCGGACTCATGTTCGTTCAGCCAGGCCAGGTTCTCCTCGGTGCAATTCTCATCGCCGGCATAGCGGATGCTGTGCAGCTCGACGCCCTCCCAGCCGGCGATCTGCGTGCGGATGAGATCCATGCCTTCGAGCAGCTCTTCCTTGAGGTACAGCCCGGACTGGCCGAGGTCGATGGCGACGGGCGCGTCCTTGCGCTGGAAGTCGACGGTGTTCTCGGAATCCTCGTCGCGCTGCCAGGTCAGGATCATGTCGGCGGGGTTGCCGGTGAAGAAGAACGCGCCGGTCTGGCCCGCGATGGTCGCTTCACCCAGCTCAGGGGCTTCCCCGGACTCGGTGATTTCCACGTTCCAGGTCTTGCCCTTGTCGTAGACGAAGCGGTCCAGCTCGCAGTCGTAGTAGATCGTGGTCTTGAACACGTAGCCGCCTTGGGTCAGCGCGCCGCTCATGTCCACGTCCCAGGCGCGGCCGCCCTCGTTCTTGGCGACGGTCATGCCCGCCATGCCGTCGGCGCTCTCGTATTCGCCGACCAGGTAGGGATCGAAGGTCTCGGGATCGGGGGAGGCGGTGTAGCTGCCGCCGGTGACCTCGGTCACCTTGCCGTCCTTGACGGACAGGTCCCAGGTTAAGTATTCGTTGCAGGCGATGCCGATGTAGTGGCGCGCGCCCACGGAGACCTCGCCGTCACCGGTGGGATCGTACTGGATGACGAATTCGTTGCCCTCCAGCCCGGCCTTGGCCAGCTTGACCACGGAATCGTCCTGGGCCATGTCGTCGGCCAGCCAGCCCAGGTCGCCGTTCTCGTCGGGAATGCGGATGACATAGCTGCCGTCCACGATCTCGCCCTTCACTTTGGCTTTGGTTTCCTCCGCCAGCGCGGCGGCGCACAGCAGCAGCGCCACGGCCAGTATAACAACAAACAGCTTCTTCATCATGTCGGACACCTCCAATTTGCTTTTGATGTCCCCGGGTGCGGGGGTTTTTCCTGTTGACGTGAGCAGTATACCCCGCCGGGCGTCACAGAAGCGTCACACGGTGGGGAATGGCAGTATTACTCACTGCTTCATCAGTGCCGCTCCTGCGTTCCAGGCCTTGCCGACCTGCTCGCCGGAGACGTAGTAGCCGTGCTGGAACTGGTCGAAGATCAGCGCGTCCAGCTTCGCGGGGTCGACCTTGCCGTTCTCGGACAGCACGGATTCCTCCGCAGCGGTGTTGACGATCCTGCCGACGATGGCGTAGAAGCTGTCGGTGCTGGCGACCTCGGCCAGCTCGCACTCCATCACCACGGGGAATTCTTCGATGATCGGGGCGTTGACGAAGGCGCTCTTCACGGCGTGGTAGCCGGTGCGCTCGAACTTGTCCGCCATCTTGTTGCCGGTGGCGATGCCGAAGAAATCCGCCACGTCCATGTGGGCGCGGTCCGCCAGGGCCACGGTGAAGGCCTTGGTCTTTAAAAGGTTCTGGGTGGTCTTGTGGTCCTCGTCGATGAAAAGGGCGATGCGGTCGGCGTTGCAGATCATGCCCCAGGCGGCGTTCATCACGTTGACCTTTCCGTTTTCGTCGTAGGCGGCGACCATCAGCACCGGCATGGGATAGACGGCCTGTACGATACCGAGGTTCTTCTTCATGGGATTCATCCTTTCCTTAATCTGTGTTTTGGGGAACTGGGTGGATTGGGAAGTACTGATTTGGCGAGCAATGAAAGGGGAGCCCTATCCCCCGCTTCGCGGGTACTTCCCCACTGCGGTGGGGAAGCTTATATTGCGCGTTGCAACCGGCTTTTTTAGCTTCCCCACCACAGTGGGGAAGTGGCCCGAAGGGCCGATAGGGCTCCCCTTTCGTCAGCTCGATAAATCAGTATTTGCCGTCCTCTGTACTCGACTATACAATACTACCACAAACTCCGATAAATGACAAGCTCATCCGCTTGGCCTGTGTTTGGTAAGCTCAGTCAAAAAATATTGCATTGACATTTATTCTGTGTTATAATCCCCGTGTGGGGGATAATATGTCAACGACAGTTATCCCGGCTTTTGATGAAAAATTCTCTTGGAGGCGATGAAAGCATGAGCGCATTGACTGATCTGATCTTTGCCGGTTCCAACGCGGTGGCCGGCCTGACCGAAAGCGCGGTGAACGCCGCGATCGAAAAATACGGCCCGGATAAAAAGATAGCCTTCCCGGATACCGCCTACTTCTTCCCGACCATCTATGCCGCCACCGGCGTCAAGATCGCCACCCTGGGCGACCTGCCCGCCTGCGTGGGCGTGCTGAAGAGCCTGATCACGAACAAGCCGGAGCTGGGCGACGCATTGAACGCCGGCCTGGCCACCGCCGTGGGGGCGGAGATCATCGAGGGCCTGAAGTACGTCGAGGGCAGCGACCCCTACGCCAACGAATCCGGCATCGGCTTCGTGCCCGATCCCGTCATCCGTTCCCTGGGCGTGCCGCTGGTCACCGGCGACATCCCCGGCGTGGCCGTGGTGCTGGGCAAGGCCGACGACCCCGCGGACGTGGCGAAGGTGGTCAAGGACTACCAGTCCAAGGGCATCATGTCCTTCCTGATCGGCGACGTCATCGAGCAGTGCATCGAGGCCGGCGTGAAGCTGGGCCTGGAATTCCGCGTGGTGCCCCTGGGCCACGACGTGACCGCCGTGATCCACGTGGTCACCGTCGCCGTGCGCGCGGCGCTGATCTTCGGCTCCCACAACCCCGGCGACCTGCCCGGGCTGCTGAACTACACCAAGGAGCGCGTGCCCGCCTTCGTGAACACATTTGGGCCCCTGAACGAGGTGGTCGTCTCCGCCGGCGCCGGCGCCATCGCCCTGGGCTTCCCGGTGGTGGTGGACCAGGACATCGGAGAAATGCAGGTGCCCGGCGCGCTGGAGGCCGTGACCGACCACGATGAGACCGTCAAGCGCTCCCTGGAGCTGCGGGGCATCAAGATCAAGGTCACCGAGCTGCCCATCCCCGTGGCCTTCGCCTCGGCCTTCGAGGGCGAGATCATCCGAAAGAAGGACATGAAGGTGGAGTTCTACTCCGGCAAGAATGTGACCTGCGAGCTGGTGAAGATGCGGGACACGGACGCCGTGGAGGATCACAAGATCACCATCGACGGCCCGGACATCGACTCCGGGGAAGCGGAGTATCCGCTGGCCACCTATATTGAGGTCGCCGGCGCGAAGATGCAGCCGGACTTCGAGTCGGTCATCGAGCGCAAGATCCACGCCTGGTTCAACTACATGGAGGGCGTGATGCACACCGGCCAGCGCAACCAGTTCCGCATCCGCATCTCCCATGACGCCTACGACAAGGGCCTGCGGCTGCACCACTTCGCCGAAGTGCTGTACAACATGATCATGAACGAGTTCGACGCCGTGGTGGACAAGTGCCAGGTGACGCTGGTGACCGATCCCGACAAGGCAAAGAAGGTGCTGGACGAGCTGGCCATGCCTACCTACAACGCCCGCGACGACCGCCTGGCCAGCATGACCGACGAGTCGGTGGATACGTTCTTTACCTGCACGCTGTGCCAGAGCTTCGCGCCAGCCCACTGCTGCGTGGTGACGCCGGAGCGCCTGGGGCTGTGCGGCGCGGTGTCCTGGTTGGACGCCAAGGCCACCTACCAGCTGAACCCCACCGGCCCCAGCCAGCCCATCGCCAAGGTCGGCTGCACCGACGCGCGCACCGGCCGCTATGACACCGTCAACGAGGCCGTCGGCGCCGCCACCCACGGCGCGGTGGAGAACGTGACACTGTATTCCATCATGGAGGACCCGATGACCTCCTGCGGCTGCTTCGAGTGCATCTGCGGCATCGAGCCCCTGTCCAACGGCGTCATCATCTGCAACCGCGAGTATTCCGGCATGACGCCCACCGGCATGACCTTCGGCGAGCTGGCTTCGATGACCGGCGGCGGCGTGCAGACCCCCGGCTTCATGGGCCATGGAAGGCACTTCATCGCCTCGAAGAAGTTCGCCTCCGCAGAGGGCGGCACCGAGCGCATCGTCTGGATGCCCAAGGAGCTGAAGGACGACGTGGCCGAGCGGCTGAACAAGACCGCGAAGGAGCTGTACGGCATCGACAACTACGCCGACATGATCGCCGACGAGACCATCACCACCGACCCCGAGGAGCTGCTGAACTGGCTGACCGAAAAGGGCCACCCGGTGCTGGGCCTCGAGCCGCTGATGTAACGACCGCATAAAAGGGCCGCCTCATAACGACGTCGCATAACCGTAGTGGCGGCAACCTGCCGCCACGGGGCGCACGTGTTTTGAGGCGGTCCTTTTCGTATTGGGTCGTGGCGCGAAGGTACCTCCGTAACACTGTCATAGGGAAGGTCGATCGGTCAATACCGATAGATCACGATCCGTTCCCGGGCGCTTCGGCTGCTGAACAGGTCGTTGCAGTCGATGTCGTCCAGCCGCTTCAGCTCCGGCGTGGCCGCCAGGCATTGCAGGTATGCCTCTGAGGGATAACAACATATGACCGTCAGCGCCCGGGGCGATTCCTGCCACGAATGGGAAAGCCGCCGCAGTACGCCACCGAAGACCCGCTCTGAGAACGGATTGAAGAAGAAAAAGACGGTCTCGTCCCTTATCTCGTATTGCTCCGCCCGACAGCAGCTGAAGGTGACCCGATCCCCCAGGCGGGCGCTCTTGCGGTTCTCCACCGCGATGTCGATCAGCTTTTGGGCGTGGTCGATGCCCGTCGCGCGGCAGCCGACCGCCGACGCCATGAAAAGCGCCACGCGCCCCTTGCCGCAGCCATAGTCCAGCAGGCGGTCCTTTCGGCGGATGTGGCCGCTTTTTGCCAGCCGTTCCAGCACCGAATAGGGCGTGGGCTCGTAGGGGGAGTAGTCGGGGTTGGATTCGTCCTCCCGCCCGATGGTTTTGATGTGCAGGCGCTTGTCCCATTCCCGTTCGTTCATGGCGTTTCCTCCGTGGGTTAATCAGGCAATCAGCTGATACTATTATAAAAAAACATTATAGATATAGACAAATAATCCGTTATAATGTTATAATGGATTCGGAAAGCGACAAGGCGCTTCCTTCCGCCTCGATTCATGGGAAGGACAGCTGAGTGCAGCCGTGTAAACGGCAGTTCAGTGCGCTGTACGGGCGTTTCCGAGAACCGGTTTTATCAACAGCGGAAGAAGGTGTTCGTTATGATCCCGCCGGAGATGAGAGCTGCCTATGAGAGCAGCCCGCTGTCGTTCGTCTACTACCAGAATATCGATGGGAAGGCCGTGCCGGTCCTGGTGTCGGAAGGCTTTTGCAGGAACGCAGGGGTCGAGCGCAGCCGCGTCATGAAGTGGCTGGAGGCCGGCATGTTCGAACGGATGCATCCGGACGATGTGGGCGTCGTATCAAAGGTCAGTGACGACTTCCTGAACCAGAAGGGCCCCTACGACATCGTGTTCCGCTGCTGGCTGGGCGAGCAGTATCAGCTGATCCACGGCTTTGGCAAGTGGCAGGCGATGCCCGACGGAACGGAATACGCGGTCATCGGCTACGTCAACATCACGCAGACGAAGGAAGGCATGTTCACGGTCCAGGAGACCTATGGCCTGTTCCAGGAGGATCGCTTCTATACCGATTCCCTTACCGGACTGCCCAATATCAACTATCTGCACGAATTTGCCAGCGAGAAGGTCAACGTGATCCTCACCGAGGGCAAGAAGCCCGTGGTGGTGTACGCGGATATGGCCGCCATGCAGTCCTATAACAACCAATACGGCTTCAGGGAGGGCAACGAGCTGCTGCGGCTGGTGGCGGCAACGCTGAAGGCACAGTTTCCGGAGGCCCTCGTGGCCCGCGGCGCGGACGATCATTTCATCGTCGTCACGGACCTGTCGGACAGGGACGCGCTGGTCCAGCGGCTGGAGGCGGCCAACCGGCGCATCAGGCAGTCGGCGCGGGGCAATACCTCCGGCTTCCTGGCGGGGATATGCGTGTTGAACGACGACGATGCGGTGATCGAGGGCATCGACCATGCCAAACACGCGCTGAAGCGCCTCAGCGACGACATGTCCAGGATCTACGCCTTTTTCTCCCAGGCGGACGACGACCTGTACTGGCGCAACCGGTATATCATCGAGAACTTCGACAGGGCTCTGGAGCAGGGCTGGATCAAGGTCTACTACCAGGGGCTGTACCGGATCGAAACCCAGAAGATCGCTGCCTTCGAGGCGCTGGCCCGCTGGGTCGACCCCGTGCGGGGCATCATCTCTCCGGGGGCCTTCATCCCGGTGCTTCAGCGGTATCACCAGCTGTACAAGCTGGATCTGTACATGCTGGAGCAGGTGTGCAGGGAGATACCGGTCCGCCATGAGAACGGCCTGCCGCTGATGCCGGTTTCGGTGAATTTCTCCCGCCAGGACTTCGACCACGCCGACATCGTCGCGGCGATGAACGGCCTGTATGAGAAATACACCCTGGCGAAGTACGTGGACAAGGACTATTTCATCGTCGAGATCACTGAACAGGATATGGCCCTCGGCGCGGAGGGCTTCCGCAAGCAGCTGAAGCAGATCCGTGAAAACGGCTATCGGCTGTGGCTGGACGACTTCGGAAGCGGGTATTCGGCGATCAACATGTTCAGCCAGTTCAAATTCGACCTGATTAAGTACGACATGGAGCTGTTGCGCCACCTGGACGACAACGACGGCGTCAACCGGCTGATCCTGAAGGAGCTGGTCTACATGGCCAAGCGTATGGGCATCCATACGCTGATCGAGGGCCTGGAAACCGAGGCGCAGCTGGCGTTTGTCCGGGAAATCGGCTGTGAACTGGCCCAGGGCTTCTACTTCTACCGGCCGGAGTCGCTGGACGAGATACTGTTCCGCATACACGGCGGGCAAAAGATCAAGCCCTGTGAGACAGAGGCGGAGCGCAGGGCGCTGAACCAGAGGTGGTTTGAGTGACAAATCGCCCGACCGCATAATTGCATACGACCCGTCACCGGACGACGATTCCGTTCTTCAACAGGATCAACCGTATTCCGCGGTTGATCCTGTTGCGCGACTTGCTGAAACGGCGCACGCTGGTTGAAGCCGCGAGGCGTAGAGGCTTGAATGCATCCCCGCAAATCGGTTATTCCTTACCCCCTCGGGTGAGTTTCGCGACGGATTCCACATGGCACGAGGAAATGATATTACTGGCACATACCTCATACCTGTTCGCCCAATGCCGGACAGGAACATATCCACCGTTTTGGGCACTTGGGTGTTCGCTCATGCAGGAACATATCGACAAACCGGAAGTTGTCAGCATCAAAGAGCAATTATTTCATCCGCTATTTCACGAATAGTCTTATTGCTTGTATCGACTTTTACATTGTCAAGTGATGAATACATATAGATTCTTGCGAGACTTCTCTCGATGACATCTGCGGTGCGGATTCCACGTGCAATGTCGGAGGTTAACCGATTTCTCAGATTTATTTCGTCAGTTATAAGAGAGATTTTTATAACTTTGCAATCATCTGTGTCCAGTCTATCGGTTATAGAGTCAATAATAGCCTGCTCGTGCATAACCCAGCTAAAAATGATGT
>CACWZI010000093.1 GCA_902765305.1 uncultured Eubacteriales bacterium | reverse complement strand
CTGGCCATGGGCGCTGCTGTCGCCGAGGCCAAGGACGTCAAGGACCTGAAGCTGGGCTTCATCCTGGGTTCCCGTGAGCACGCCTTCTATCTGAAGATCGAAGAGGGCATCAACGCCGCCGCGGCCGACATGGGCTTCACCGCCATCGTCGACGAGAGCAACCTGGAAGGCGCCATCGCCACCCAGCGCATTGAGAACATGGTCACCGACGGCATGGACGCCATCTCCCTGGCCTGCAACGAGCCCGCTGCCTGCACCACCGCCATCGAAGAGGCGGACAAGGCCGGCGTGCCGATGTTCACCTTTGACTGCACCTCCTCCGAGACCGACGTCATCAAGTGCTTCGTGGGCACCGACAACTACCAGGGCGGCGTCGTCGGCGGCGAAGCCTGCATTGCGGTGCTGGACGAGCTGGGCCTGAAGGACGGCGCGACCGTGGGCATCATCGGCTATCCCGAGCCCCAGAGCTGCATCGACCGTGAGAACGGCTGGATGGAAGTCATGAACGCCAAGAAGGACGAGTACAACCTGAACATCGTCAACATCGGCAACTATCAGGGCGACGCCGGCAAGGCCCAGGAGCTCATGGAGGCTGCCCTGACCGCCAACCCCGAGATGGCCGTGATCTTCACCGTGGGCGATCCCGCCTGCATCGGCGCCCTGGCCGCCATCAAGACCGCCGGCGCTTCCACCAAGATGATCGGCTTTGACGCCAACCCCGAGGCCCACGAGGCCATTCTGGATCCCGAAGACGGCCAGATCTGGGTCGGCGACGTCGCCCAGGATCCCTATCAGATCGGCTATCAGATCGCCACTGAGATGGTCAAGTACCTGACCGAGGGCACCGTGGACGAGCAGACCATCCTGATCGCTCCCTACCTGGTGGACGCCTCCAACGCCGTGAAGCCCGAATAATCCCGGGACGACTCAGCGTCGGATAACACTGTAGAAGCAATGCCAAAGGGCATCCGACGCGGCACGCCGCGTCGGATGCCCTTTTCAGACCATCGGGCCGCGGCCCGACAAGGACCAAAGTAAAGGGGTGACGGATGTGCAGCCCTGCTTGCAGGCAATTCATATTACAAAGATCTTTCCGGGCGTCAGGGCCCTGTCAGATGTTTCGGTGGATTTCTACCCCGGCGAGGTGCACGCCCTGATGGGCGAGAACGGCGCCGGAAAATCCACCCTGATCAAGATCCTCTCCGGCGTCTATACCGCCACGGAGGGCGAAATCCGCCTCGACGGACAGAAGATTGAATTCAAGGGCCCCAGGGACGCCATGGACAAGGGCATCTCGGTCATCCACCAGGAGCTGTCCATCGCCAAGGACCTGACCGTGGCCCAGAACATCTTCCTGGGCGAGGAAAAAACCAACGGCATGTTCCTGGACAACCGCAGCATGAATGCGCGGGCGCTGGAGCTGCTGAAGCAGATGAAGATGGATGCCATCATCAAGCCCACCGACGTGGCCGGCAACCTGACCGCCGCGCAGCAGCAGATGGTGGAGATCGCCCGCGTGATCAACAAAAACGCCCGGGTGGTCATCATGGACGAGCCCACTTCATCGCTGTCGGACCACGAGATCGACGCCCTGTTCGAGCAGATCCGCATCCTGCGGGACAAGGGCGTGGCCATCGCCTATATCAGCCACCGCATGAAGGAGATCTTCGAGATCTGCGACCGCTCCACGGTGCTGCGTGACGGCTGCTTTGTGCGCACCGACCTGATCAAGGACATCACCGAGCACGACCTTGTGGCCAGCATGGTCGGCCGCGAGCTGGACAACTACTTCGTCCATACCACGCACCACCGGGGCGAGGAGACCCTGCGCGTGGAGGGCCTCACCCACGGCCGCGAGTTCAAAAACGTGTCCTTCACCGCCTACAGGGGCGAGATCCTGGGCATCGCGGGCCTGGTGGGCGCGGGCCGCACCGAGACGATGGAAACCATCTTCGGCGCGCGCCACGCCGACAGCGGCAAGGTGTTCGTCAACGGCAAGGAGGTCCACTTCAACAGCCCCAAGGACGCCATCGCCCACAAGATCGGCATGGTCACCGAGGACCGGCGCACCACGGGTCTGATGCTGAAGGCCATGATCAAGGACAACGAGGTGCTGCCCAGCCTGATCTACCACATGAAGGGCATGGGCTTCGCCGACCAGAAGTGGATCGACAAGGTCAGCAAGGAATACGTGGGCAAGCTCAGCGTCAAGACGCCCAGCGTGGAGACCATCATCGGCAACCTGTCCGGCGGCAACCAGCAAAAGGTGGTCCTGGCCAAGTGGCTGATCGCCGAGAGCCAGATCCTGATCCTGGACGAGCCCACCCGCGGCATCGACGTCAACGCCAAGTCCGAGTTCTATACGCTGATGAACGACTTCGTGGACCAGGGCGGCACCATCGTCATGGTGTCCTCGGAGCTGCCGGAGGTGCTGGGCGTCAGCGACCGCATCATCGTGATGTGCGAGGGCAAGGTGACCGGCGAGCTGAGCCGCGAGGAAGCCACTGAGCAGAAGATCATGTACCTGGCCAGCCAGGTGGATTGATCGCCAACCACCCTGTGAAGCAATTTAGAGAGGTGTAATCAAATGGCAGAAAAGAGCATGCAGAAGGGCTTCAATGCCAAGGAATTCCTGATGAAAAACATGGTGGTCGTGATCCTGATCGCCCTGATCCTTGGCTTTGGCCTGGGTACCGGCGGCAAGTTCTTCACCGCCAACAACCTGGTGAACCTGACCACCCAGATGGCCATCAACGCCATGCTGTCCGCGGGCCTGACCTACGTCATCATACTGGGCGGCATCGATATCTCCGTCGGCTCGGTAGGCGCGCTGGCCGGCGTCATCTCCACGCTGATCGCCGCGCGGATCCCCGGCCTGTCCCGGCTGGGCTCCATCCCGATCCTGATCATCCCCGCCATCGTGGTGGGCCTGGTATGCGGTGGCTTTAACGGATTTATGATCAGCCGGATGAACGTGGTGCCCATGATCGCGACCCTGGCCATGCAGACCATCGGCCGCGGCCTGTGCTTCATCTTCTCTGGCGGCACCGCCGTTTCCGGCATCCCGAAGACCTACGGCTTCGTCGGCGCGGGCCGCTGGCTGGCCACCGAGGGCAACCCCAACGGCTGGATCCCCAATATCACGATATTCGTCATCATCATGGTGGCCATCGTGCACATCCTGCTGTCGAAGACCGTCTTCGGCCGCCACGTGTACGCCACCGGCTCCAACCAGCAGGTCGCCCACCTGGCCGGCGTCAACACCAAGAACGTGGTATTCCTGGGCCATGTGATCTGCGCGGTCATGGCGGCCCTGGCGGGCGTGCTGAACGCCTCCAAGCTGAACAGCGGCCAGCCCGCGGCCCTGGACGGCTACGAGATGTACGCCATCGCCGCGACGGTCCTGGGCGGCACGTCCCTGACGGGCGGCAGCGGCTCCGTCGGCCGCGCCATGTTCGGCGTGGCGGTCATCGCCGTCATCAACAACGGCATGAACCTGATGCACATCGACTCCTACTGGCAGAAGGTCGTCATCGGCGCGATCATCCTCTTCGCCGTCATCCTGGACATGGCGCAGAAGAAGCGGAAGAACTGATTGCGATGGCGCGGCATGGCCGCTTAGAGGTGACGCACTATGCATTGGTTTGGCGAAACGAGAGACAACTACTGCCCCGCCTGGTTTGACGCCATGGCGCAGGCATTCCCCGAGCGTTGGCGCGCGATGAAGGGCAGCGAGCCCAGCGCGGTGCTGCTCAAGCGCGCGCCAACGCCCGAAAGGGTGGCCGTCATCATCAGCGGCGGCGGCTCCAACGGCCCGTTCATCCCCGGCTTCGTGGGCGAGGGACTGGCCGACGCGGCGGTCGTCGGGCCGCCCTACACCGCCCCCAGCGCCTACGCCCTGTACGAGGCCGGCAAGGCGATCGGCGGGGAGAAGGGCGTGCTGCTGCTGTACAACAACTTCATGGGCGACTACCTGAACAACGACATGGCCGACGAGCTGCTTCGGCTGGACGGCTACAGGGTGGCGCAGGTGCTGTGCTGCGACGACATGGGCACGGCCATCGGCGAATCCCGGGAAAACCGGGGCGGCCGCATCGCCATCGCCTACCTGATCAGGATCGCCGCCCGGGCCGCCGCTGAAGGCAAATCCCTGGACGAGGTGGCAGGTCTTTTGCGCAAGGCCGAGGCGCGCACCAGCACCCTTTGCGTTTCCGTGGACCCGCTGGACGACCGGGTGACCTTCGGCAAGGGCATCTCCGACGAGCCCGGCTTCAAGACCCTTGAAAAGGCCACCGTGGCCGGCGCGGCCGAGGAGACCGTCCGCCTGCTGGTGGAGGACGTGAAGCCCCGGCCCGGCGAGAAGGTGCACATGCTGGTGAACCGGCTGCGGCTGACCAGCTACTCCGACAGCTTCGTGATGGCCGGATACCTGAACGACGCCCTGAAGCGGCGTTGCGACGCGGCGCAGATGCGGGTGGGCGGCTACATGCAGGTCACCGATACCTATGGCTACACGGTCACGCTGCTGTGTGCCGACGACGAAATCGCCCCCTATCTGGCGGGTGAGCCCACCTGCGGCGACGGCTTCCTGCTGTAGCGGCGGCAACCTGCCGCCACGGGCCCCGAGTCATTGTAGCGGCGGCAACCTGCCGCCACGGACTCCGAGCCGTTGTAGCGGCGGCAACCTGCCGCCACGGGCTCCGAGCCATTGTAGCGGCGGCAACCTGCCGCCACGGTCGCTGCGGTATGTCTGACGGCAACGCTGTGGATTGGAGGCGCGCCATGTTACCCAATGAGCGGCTGAAGCGCATCTGCGACCTGGTGAACGAAAAGGGCTCGGTGCGGGTGACGGAGCTGAGCCGGCTGCTGAACGTCAGCGAGGTCACCGTGCGCCGGGACCTGGAGCTCCTGGCCCGGGACAACCGGCTGCAGCGCACCCACGGCGGCGCGTTTTCCGTCCAGCCCGTGGGCGACGAGATCACCGCGCCGGAGCTGATCCGCAGCCATCGCAACGTGGCGGAGAAGCGACTGATCGCCCAGGCCGCCTACGACATGATCAACGACAGGGATACCCTCTTCATGGACGGCTCCTCCACGGTGAACGAGCTGGCGAAGCTCATCGCCCGCGAGGACCGCAAGCGCCTGTACGTCATCACCCCCTCGCTGAGCACGGTATCGGCGCTGGCCGACTGCGCCAGCGTATCGGTCATCATGGTGGGGGGCGAGGTCAACTACCGCATGGGGCACGTGGAGGGCACCCTGGCCGTGGAATCCATTCGCAATATGCGGGCGGACAAGTGCTTCATCGGCATCAACGGCATCGACCAGTCCTTCGGCTTTTCGTTCCCAAGGCTGATCGAGATCGACCTGAAGTGCGGCATGATGCAGGCCTCGCGCCGATCCATCGTGCTGGCCGACCACACCAAGTTCGGCAGGGTCTACATGGCCCGGCTCAACCGGGACTGCGACGACGTGGTCACCGATACCCGCATGCGGGACTACGATTACGGGTGGCTGACGGAGCGCTGCACCGTGCACTTTGCGGACGAGCGAGAACAACGGATGAATTAAGGAGTGAACCGACGGATGAACAGGGCCGATATTTCCGCGCTGAAGCGCGCGATGATCACCGCGGCGGACGACATCGTGGCCGCAGAGCCGGAGCTGACCCGCATCGACATGGTCATCGGCGACGGCGACCACGGCATCGGCATGAAGACGGGATTCACCGCCCTGAAGCGCGAATTGCTGGCCAATGATTACGAATCGCCCTACGCGCTGTTCCATGCCTGTGGGCTTTGCCTGGTCAAGAGCATGGGCGGGTCGTCCGGCGTGCTGTTCGGCACGCTGTTGATCGGCGGCCTGGAGGCCATTCGCGGCCTGGACAGCCTGGACGGCACCGAGATGTGCGCCTTCCTGGGGGGCGGCATCGACGCGGTGATCCGCCGGGGCAAGGCCAAGCCCGGTTATAAGACCATGGTGGACGCGCTGCTGCCCGCAAAGGCCCACATGGAGCAGATGCTTCGGGACACCACCGCCGTCGGCCCCATCATGCGGGCCGCGGAGGCCGGGGCGCTGGGCGGCGTCGAGGCCACCAAGAGCATGCTGCCCCGGCTGGGCAGGTCAAAGAACTTCAGGGAAAACGCCATCGGCTGGCCGGACCCCGGCGCGATCTCCGTGTCGGTGCTGTTCGGCGGCATGGCAAAGGAACTATCTAAATAAAAGGACGTCCGCATCGCGGCGTCAGATATTAGGAGGAATGTACCATGGCACTGGCAAGAGTCAGCGAAATCCTGAAAATGGCAGACAAGGCCAATACTTCCGTCATCGCTTTCAACAGCTCCGACTACAACATGATCCACTCGGTGTTCACCATCGCGGAGGAGCTGAACAAGCCCGCGCTGGTGATGCTGGACCCCCGTCACGCGGTGCTGTGGGGCTGGGGCAACCCCGAGATCTACGCCCAGATCGCCATCGAAGAGGCCAGGAAGGTGAAGGTGCCCGTCAGCTTCCACCTGGATCACTGCATGGATTTCGACCTGATCATGCGCTGCATCAAGGCCGGCTTTCCGTCGGTCATGTACGACGGCTCCATGCTCAGCTATGCCGAGAACGTGAAGAACACCGCCGAGGTGGCCAAAGTCGCCCACGCCATGGGCGTCGACGTCGAGGCCGAGCTGGGCCACGTGGGCTTCGCCGTGACGGAGACCGACCAGGACGACCTGGACCTGTACACCAAGGTGGACGTGGCCGCCCGCTTCTGCGAGGAGAGCCACTGCGATTCCCTGGCCATCGCCATCGGCACGGCCCACGGCTTCTACAAGAAGACCCCGAAGCTGGACCTGCAGCGCCTGCAGGACATCAACGCCGCCACCGATACGCCCCTGGTGCTGCACGGCGGCAGCGGCGTGCCCGACGACCAGCTGGAGAAGGCCTTCACGATGGGCATCAACAAGTTCAACGTGGGCACCGAGTACTTCTACAACTACTACCAGACCATGAAGGCCTATTGCCAGGAGCACGAGGACATCTTCGATCTCCAGACCACCGTTCAGGCTTCCCTGCAGGACTATCTGCGCCAGAAGATGCAGCTGTGCAGGATGTAGGTTCGGCAAAGCCTTACGGCACTATGCGGCACGGCGATATCTCGCCGTGCCGCTTGGGCGTTTCTATAGAAGGAGGCTTGGAACGTGAAGAAGTGGCTTGTGATGGTAACGCTGGCCGCGGTGTTGCTGGCGATGACGGGCTCCGCCCTGGCGGAGGAGGCGTCGTATACGCCTGTGAACGCGGATGAGCTGCTGGGCGTATGGCAGTCGGAAGACGACGACGCGCTGGTGTTGTACATGCTGCCCGGCACATATGCCCCGGTGAACGACCTCTCCAGGATGCCCGAGCTGTATGCCGAGGGCAAGTGGCAGGAGACCAGGGAAAGGCAGCTTGACTATTTGATGCTGTTGAACAAGCGAAGAGAACAGGGAAACAGCTTTCTGGATTCGCTGCTGGGTGCTTCGATGTCAAGGGCGCTCCAGACGCTCAAGAGCTTCAACGACGACACGAGCAGTGATGAGCCGTTCGACTGCTTCGACTATTCCAACGCACGCATCGGCGTCACGTGGTTCTTTGAAGAGGGCGAAGAGGAGTATGAGGATTATACCACCGTAGCCGAGGGCACGATCTTCGCGTTTCGCGATGAAGACGGGGAGGTCAGCCTGTTCTGGATGGACGATTATGACCCCCATATTCCCGGGATCATGATGCGGCGGCTGTCGGCGGAAGCGCCCTCTGCCGAGGCGCTGACCGAGGGCGTGCTGCGTCCGGTGATCGACATGGCCGGGGACGCGGCGCTGCAGACTGCCGTGGCGGTGGCGCGCTGGGCCGCGGAAAAGCAGTGCATGCGGATGGACAGCGCCGCCCTCGCGGCCAATCTCCGCGCCGCATACGACGCCCTGTCGCCGGAGGACGCGCAGGCCTTCAAGGACAACTACGGCAAGTTTGACCAGGCGCTGATCGACGCCCTGAGGCTGAACCCCAAGACCTGGAACGACCCGGACCCCGACAAGCTCTTCGAGGACGCGGGACTTCAGGACGCGATCGCAACGCTGGCCAACGACACGGAAAGCCAGCGCTCGGTGGAGGTGCTGAACAGTGCCGTCGAGGGGATTATTGGGTGAAGGGGGAAATTCTGATTTGTCGGGGAGACGAGGGAACAGGGAACAGGGAACAGGAATGGCGGCTGCCGCGAACATATCGATAACGTACGTGTTGTAGCGGCCCTAAAGGACTAACTTCGTGTCGCGGCAACCTGCCGCCACCGTTCCATTCCGTGCGCGGCTTTTCCTGTTCCCTGTTGACTGTTCCCTGTTCCCTTTGTACTACCCTCTGCTTTTCCACCAACAGCTCGACAAATCAGAATTTGTAGCTCTCCCAAACAACAAGGATGCCGCATTTCGCGGCATCCTTGTTGTTTACAGGCCGTCTCACGCCTTGCCGTCGCAGCCGCAGACCTTCATGCGGCTCATCACCAGGTCCTTGACCGCGGCCATGCCGGCCTTGCAGAAGACCTTGGGGTCGAAGGCCTTGGGGTCCTCCTCGGCCAGCTTGCGGCAGGCGTCGGTGAAGGCCTTGCGCAGCTCGGTGGCGAAGTTGACCTTGCAGATGCCCCGGGCGACGCAGTCGCGCACGTCCTCGTCGGTCAGGCCGGAGGCCCCGTGCAGCACCAGGGGAATGTCCACCACCTTGCGGATCTCGCTGAGGCGCGCCTTGTCCAGCACGGGCGTGCCCACGTAGAAGCCGTGGGCCGTGCCGATGGCCACCGCCAGCGAGGTGACGCCGGTGCGCTCCACGAAGGCCTTCGCCTCCATGGGGTCGGTGTTGGTGTCAGCCACGGCCACCAGGTCGTCCTCCTTGCCGCCCACCTTGCCCAGCTCGGCCTCGCAGGGGATGCCCACCGCCGCGGCCACGTCGGCCACCCGGCGGCTGACGGCCACGTTCTCCTCAAAGGGCAGCTTGGAGCCGTCGATCATCACCGAAGTGTACCCGGCGTTGATGGCCTGCACGGCCAGCTCGAAGCTGCTGCCGTGGTCCAGGTGCAGGCACACCGGCACGGTGGCGTGCTTTGCCTCCGCGGCCACCATGGCGGCGAACATGTCCAGGCTGGCATAGCGGATGGTGGAGGGGGTGGTTTGCAGCATCACCGGGGCCCGCAGCTCTTCGGCGGCGGCGATGATGGCCTTGACCATCTCCATGTTTTCACAGTTGAACGCGCCCACGGCGTAGCCCCGCTTCTGGGCGTCCAGCAGCATCTTTTCGGAAGTAACCAGCGGCATTGTAATCCTCCTATCTCGTGGCGTACTCGTAGTCCTGCATGAACAGCATGATGCCGTAGAGCGCCAGGGCCCGGGGCGTCTTTTCGATCTCGCCGGCGCGGATGGCGTCGAACTGGCGAGGCATGTACTGGTGCAGCATGTTCATGGGAATGTCGTATTTCTCCAGGTTCCCGAACAGTTTGTCGATGGCGACCTGCACCTCGGGAAGGTTGATGTAGTAGCGGGCGCGGTCGGAGAAGCTGTAGCGCCGGGCCAGACGGGTGGCCCTGTAATCGCCGTGGTAGTGCTTCTGCCAGTTGCCGGGCTGCTCCAGCATCACCCGCTCCAGCACCTCGGGGAACCAGGCCCGCGCCTCCGGCGGCACCAGCTCGGCCTCCATGTCGGACAGGGCGAACAGTGCCTCCCGCAGCCCGTAGGTCAGCGCGGGGCCGACCTTCAGGATCGCGATGCCGTCCTCCACCATCTGGCGCAGGCATTCGGCGGTCTGGTAGTCCGAGGAGTGGCCCTCAAACACGATCTCGGGAGTGTCTTTCAGCGCGGCGCTGAGGGCGCGGGCGTTTTCCCGGTTGTACAGGAACACCTGGTCGTCGCCGAACTCCACGCCCGGCTGCACCACGATGGCGATCACGTCCCTCCAGCCGTCCGCGAGGCCCGCCTCGGCAAAGCAGCGCTTGTAGGTATCCACGGTGTCCCGGAAGGCCTCGGGCTTCGTGACGGCCAGGGAATCCTCCTCCTCCTGGGCGCCGCCGGGAATGGGCACCTCCGACCCGATGACGAACACCGGCCGCGGGGCGTCGGGCCTTTCCGCCTTCAGCGCGGCGTAGGCCTCCATGCAGGCCCGGTACAGCCGTATCCCTCGGCGGGCCACCACCTCGGTGGCCAGCGGGCCCTCGGGATCGTCCGCCAGCTTCATGCTGGTGTCCAGGTGGATCTTGGTGAAGCCGGCCCGGACGAACTGATAGACCAGCGTCTCGGCCTTCTCCATGGCCTCGGCCTCCGGCTCGTTCTGCCAGGTCAGGGGGCCCAGGTGGTCGCCAGCGAGGATCAGCTGGCGCTCCGGCACGCCGATCTTACCGGCCAGGTCCAGCACCAGCTTATAGAAGTCCGCCGGCAGCATGCCGGTGTAGCCGCCGAACTGGTTCACCTGGTTGGCGGTGGCCTCGATCAGCACCGGCTTGCCCAGCTGTTTGGCGCGGATCAGCGCCGCCTCCAGCGCCAGCTCGTTGGCCGTGCAGTAGGAGGGAATGCCGCATATTTCGCCGGCCCTGCGCCGGTCGATCATTTCCTGCAGGGGATGCTTCACTTTGCCGCCTCCTCGTTGTCCGCGATCATCTTTTCCACGGTCGCCCGGGAGATGTTGCCTTCCATGGGTCCGAAGGCCGCCGCGTTCAGCGCGCCTGCCGCCGCGCCCATCTGCGCCGCGCCCTTCAGGGATTTGCCCTCGGCCAGGCCGCAGATGAAGGCCGCGTCGTAGCTGTCGCCGGCGCCGGTGGCGTCCAGCTGCTCCACCTTGTAGACGCCCATGGTCTCGGCCAGACCGTTCCGGTCGTAGATCTTCGAGCCCTCGCTGCCGCTCTTCAGCACGATCAGCTCCAGCCCGGGGTTGTCGGCGAAGGCCTTCGCGATGGCCATGTCCAGGTCCTCCTCGCCGGTGATCATGCGGATCTCGGAGCGCCCCGGCATGAAGATGCTGCAATTCAGGTAGGCCTCCCGCACCACGTCCATGGCCCTGGGGTCGCGGAGCATCTCCAGGCGCACGTTGGGGTCGAAGCTGACCTTCGCGCCGAGGCCCTTCAGCAGCCGCATGGTCTTCAGGATCTCCTGGCCGAAGGGGATGGAGGCCATCAGCGAGCAGCCCATGATGTGGAAGTATTTGCAGTCCTTCAGGTCGTCGGCCATCTCCGGGGCCTTCGCCATCACCGCGGGGGTGTTGTTGATGTGGAAGATGAACTTGCGCTCGCCGTCGGCGAAGTAGGTCACAAAGGCCGCGCCGGTGGCGGCGGCATCGGAGACCAGCACCCGGCGGGTGTCCACGCCCACGGCGTTCAGGCGGTCCAGTATGTTCTTGCCGAAGTCGTCGTTGCCCACGCCGGAGATGATGCCGGTGCCGTGGCCCAGCCGGGCCGCGGTGCTGGCAAAGATGCCCGGCGCGCCGCTGGGGAAGGGCCCCCTGAAGGTTTCGCCGGTCTCAAACAGCTGAACATCCTCCCGGGCGCGCATGATTTCCACCAACAGCTCGCCCATGATCATGATTTCCGCCATATGCTCGTTTCCCCTTTCTGTTTGGATGGGTACCTCTAAAAACGAACGCGTCGCCCGACGAGATGAATTGTAGACAGATTTGGCTTGCAAAAGACGCAGGCTGCCTGGCGGGCAGTCAAGGTTTTGGCAAGACGAAGATGGCTGTTATTCAGCCGTCCGGCGGCGATGCGCGTTTTTAGAGGTGCCCTAATGTGTTTTCAGTGGCCCTCGATGGACGGCTGCACGTACGGCGTGGTGACGCTGACCGTCTCCAGTACGTGGTAGCGGTCCATCTGCAAATGCTTCTCCATCTGCAGGGCCTCCTCGATGGGGGTCTCCACCATGTCGCCGCCGCGGGTGCCGATGACGCAGTTGCCCCGGCCCTCCACGAAGGCCTTCACCGCGAAATAGCCCATGCGGGTGGCGGTCTCGCGGTCCCGGGCGTTGGGGGTGCCGCCGCGCTGGATGTGGCCCAGCACGGTCACCCGGGGCTCGATGCCGATGGCCTCGTGGATCTGTTTGCCGATCTCCACCGCGCTGCCCACGCCCTCGGCCACCACGATCATGAAGTGGGTGCTGCCGGCCAGGCGGGCGCTACGGATGCGCTCGATCACGTCCCGCTGGAAGTCCAGCTCCCGCTCGGGCACCAGTACGGCGGTGGCGCCTACGGCGATGCCCACGTAGAGCGCCAGGAAGCCGGCGTTGCGGCCCATGACCTCCACCACCGAGCAGCGCTCGTGGCTCTGCATGGTGTCCCGCAGCTTGTCGATGCACTCTATGGCGGTGTTGCAGGCGGTATCGAAGCCGATGGTGTAGTTGGTGCAGCCGATGTCATTGTCGATGGTGGCGGGCACGCCCACCACCGGTACGCCCAGTCGGGAGAGGGCCAGCGCGCCCCGGAAGGTGCCGTCGCCGCCGATGGCCACGATGCCGTCCAGCCCCAGCATCTTGCAGGTGGACACCGCCTTCAGACGGCCCTTTTCGGACATGAAGTCCTCGCTGCGGGCGGTATAGAGTATGGTGCCGCCCCGGGAGATGATGTGGCCCACGCTGGCGGCGTCCAGCTGTACGAAGTCGCTGTTGATCAGCCCCTGCCAGCCCCGGCGGATGCCGACGCACTGTACGCCGTTGGAGACCGCCGTGCGCACCACCGCGCGCACCGCCGCGTTCATGCCGGGGGAGTCGCCGCCGCTGGTCAGCACGCCGATGCGATTGATCTTCTTGTCCATTGAGGTTACCTCCTTGTGCTTGAATCGTTACGTGGGTATTATAGCAGAAAGGGTGGGGAACGACAAGGCGGAACTTCTGATTCATCGAGCTTTGCTCGATAAATCAGATGTTGCTTTCCTCCCGTATCCTCAGCATTCGGTCCGGGTAGTCGCCGATCAGCATGTCCGCGCCGGCTTCGAGGCTCTGGCGGATGTCGGCCTCGTCGTTCACGGTCCAGACGTTCACCTGCATGCCCCTGGCGTGGGCCTTGTCCGCCTCCCGATACAGCAGCAGCTCGGAGAAGTGGGGGTGTATGGCGTCGATGCCCACCAGGTGCGTCAGGCCCCAGGGATCGACGACCTTCCGGTTGTTGAGCTTGCCGATGGGGGTCCGGAGCAGGCCGACGCGGGCGTGCGGCTCCATGTGCTTGATCAGCAGAAGGCTTGCGCTGTTGAAGCTGGAATAGAGAACGCGATCCGTCATGCCCGTTTCCGAGGCGAGCTTGACGCACTTTTCCTCGATGTGCTCATAGCGTATGCGGCTCGTCTTCAGCTCCGTATTGACTTCAAGGCCGGTGGGCTTCAGCAGCTCGTAGACCTCCCGAAGGGTGGGAATGGTCGCGTTCGGATACTCGGGATGGGTCTTGTTGAAGCGCAGCCGCTTCAGTTCCGCCACGGTCTTATCCCGTATGAAGCCCAGGCCGTTGGAGACGCGGCTGAGCGCTTCGTCGTGGGCGACCACCAATTCCCCGTCCCTGGTCATGTGAACGTCCAGCTCCACGCCGTCCGCCCCCATCCGGACCGCCAGCTCAAAGGCCTCCAGAGTGTTTTCCGGGGCGTAGCCGGAAGCGCCGCGATGTGCAAATACCTTTTGCATTCGTATGGCCCCCATATCAGCCGTATACCAATGTCATTATAGCAGAAATGTCAGTGGCAGGCAAGAAAGAATGAAAGAAAACAGGGACATTCTGTCTGAATGTCCCTGTTGGGCCTGAGGCTGTGGTATGGCAATTACTTGACGGTGACCTTGTAGTTGCCGGTGCCGGATATACCGAGGACCTGAATGTAATACATCTGGCCCTTGGTCAGCTTGATCTGAGCGCTCATCTGTTCGTTCTTGTATACAAAGTAGTCTTTGGCGAGCTCTTCCTCGTCGACGTCCATGAAATAGACCTCAACGCGATCCGGCACGCTCAGGTTCTTCACCGTGACGGTGTAGAAGGCGTCGGTGGACAGGGTCTTGAACTTGTACCACATCTCCGTTCTGTTGGAGGTCAGCTTGCCTACGTAGGAGGCGCCGAACTTGGGCAGCTTGACGGCCTTGCCGTAGGATTTGCCGCCGTTCAGGGTGGCCGCGAAGGCGGTGGAGAACGTGCCGGCGATCAGCAGCAGGCAAACCAGTGCCGCGAGGGTTCTGCGAAGGGTCTTTTTCATGTTAATTCTCCTCCTTGGATAAAATGTTTATTAATTAATATCAGGAAATATTAAATTTGTCAATGGATATGCCGCTTGAGTTCACGGCTCACGCATTCATGCGTGAGCCGTGTCGGATTTGCCTGCGGGGATTGCCAGACGCGCCCGGGGTATGGTATAATATAATCGTGAAGGTATACTTCGCGCCGAAGGCGTGATACAGATATCAAAGAGGCAAATCATGAGCAAACGCGACAAAAACGCGCGCCGGGGCTGGCGGCGGCTGGCGGCGCCGCTGGCGCTGGTTGGCGCGGCGGCAATACTGGCGGGCTGGCTGCTGGACCGGGCCGGGTGGGGGACGCTTGAGGCCCGGGCCACCGAGGGACTGGAGGGCGTGCGCATCAGCGAGGTGCAGAACCACAACGCGCTGACCCTGCCCGCAGAGGGCGGCAAAGGCCCCTCCTGGATCGAACTGGAGAACACCGGCGACGCGCCGGTGTCCCTCCGAGGGCTGTGCTTGACCCGGGACACCAAGCTGACCAAGACCCTGGTCTTCCCCGACATCCGCATGGAGCCGGGGGAATTCCTGCTGGTCTACGCCGACGGCCTGGGCGCTACGGCGACGGACGGCGCGTTGCACGCTCCCTTCCGGCTGCCCAAGTCCGGCGCCCACGCGCTGTACCTGTACGACTCCGCCCAGCGGCTGCTGGACGAGGTGGCGGTGCCCGTCATGCAGGCGGACGAGGCCTGGTGCCGGGATGGGGAGGGCGAATGGGTGCTGACCGCCGAGCCAACCCCCGGCAGGGCAAACGCCCTGGCCGATCACAAGGGCACGGCGGTGCAGGCGTCCGACATCGCGCTGAACGAGCTGATGTGCGCCAACGTCGACCTGTTCCCGGACGAGAACGGCGAATGCCACGACTACATTGAGATCGCCAACCGGGGCGAAGGGGACGTGGACCTGGAGGGCTACTGGCTGTCTGACAACGCCGCAAAGCCCAACAAGTGGCGTGTGCCCGCCGTCACGCTGCCTGCGGGCGGTGTGCTGGCCATCCACTGCTCCGGCGAGGACCGGCGGGACGACCCGACGCATTTGCATGCCAGCTTCAAGCTGTCCAGGGGGGAGACGGTCTGCCTGGCCCAGCCGGACGGCACGATGATCTCCACAGTCACCCTTCCCGAGCTCCAGGCGGGCCAGGCGCTGTCCTGGATCGACGGCGAGGGCTGGGGCACCGCGCTGCCGCCCACGCCGAACCGGGAAAACACGGTTGAGGCGGCGCTGGCGCTGGACGGCGAGGGCGCAGGCAGGCGGGCCGGGCGCGTGTATATCAGCGAGGTCATGGCCAGCCCGGTCACCGAGAAGCGGGACTGGTTGGAGCTGTTCAACGATTCGGACGCCGACGCGGATATCGGCGGCTGGGGTCTGTCGGACAGGCTGAGCCACCCCCGCAAGTGGCAGTTTCCCGCGGGCACGGTCATTCCGGCCCACGGCTACCTGGCGGTGTTCCTGGTGGGGGACGGCAGCGCCCCCGCCGGGGACTACCTGTCCGCCCCCTTCGCGCTGCCCGCCGACGGGGGCTGCGCGGTGAGCCTGTGCGACGCCTCGGGCGCTATCCTGGACAGCCTGTACCTGCCCCAGCAGTACGCCGGGGCTTCCTTTGGACGGGACGCTGAGGGCCGCTGCGGCTACTTCGCCGTCGGCACGCCCCTGGCCGCCAACGGCGGGCGGGCGCTGCTGGGCCCGGCCCAGGAGGCGCGCTATTCCACGCCGGGAGGGCTGCATACCTCCGGCGAGCACATCGAGGTGACCCTGACGGCGAACCCCGGCGCGCGGATCTACTACACGCTGGACTGCTCCGACCCCGGCGAGGACAAGACCCTCTACGACGGCACGCCCATCCCCGTGGACGGCAACACCGTGCTGCGCACCCGGGTGTACGAGGAAGGCCGCCTGCCCTCGGTCATGGACGCCCAGAGCTACCTGTTCGACGTGAAGGCCGCCGGCGAAGCGCCCTATGTGGTCTCGCTGGTCTCGGACCCCACCGGGCTGTACAGCGACGAGACGGGCATCATGGTCATGGGCCTGCACCCCGAGGCGAAGTTTCCCCACGGCGACTACGGCCACGGCGCGAACTTCTGGATGGACTGGGAGCGGGAGGCCCACGTGGAGCTGTTCACCGGGGCGGGGGAAACGGCGATATCCCAGGAGTGCGGCATCAAGCTGCACGGCCGCAACACCCGCGCCTTTGAACTGAAGAGCTTCAAGGTGATCGCCCGGGGCCGCTACGGCGCGAAGATGTTCAAATACCCGCTGTTCCGCGACCGGCCCTGGGACGAATACGAGGCCTTCATACTGCGCTATTCGGGGCAGGATTACAAGTATACCTTCATGCGGGACGCGGTGCTGACATCCATGGCCGCCAACACCAGCGTGATGTACATGGAGGCCGAGGAGTGCATCGTCTACCTGAACGGCGAATACTACAGCGCCATGTACGTGCGGGAGAACGTCAGCCCCTTCTCCCTGGCCCGCCGCGAGGGCTGGGCAGGGCAGGAGGCCGCGCTGGACCTGGTCAAGAGCGGCGCGGACGTGAAGCAGGGCACCAACGAGAGCTATGCCGCGTTGCGGACCTGGCTGGACGGGCACGCCGCCAACACCCAGGAGGTCTACGACCGGATCGCCGCCGAGGTGGACATCGACAACTTCATCGAATTCGCCACCTTCTACTGCGTGTACGTGCCGCCGGACACCGTGAACGTGAAGCGCTACCGCAACACAGCCGCCGACGGAAGGTGGCGCTGGGTGCTGTACGACCTGGACCGGGGCCTGCGGGACGGCAAGAACAGCGGCAGCGGCTTCGAGCTGATGGCGCAGGGCACCAACGCCCAGCTGTTCAAGGCCGTGATGGCCAACGACATTCTGCGGGAGAAGTTCCTGGACAACCTGAACAGGGCCCTGTCCACCTACCTGTCCAGCGCGAGCCTTGCCCGGGCGGTACAGGAACAGTACGCGCGCATCAGGCCGCTGCTGCCCGAATACCTGGCGAAGGTGGGCGTCACCGAGTCCCGCTACCAGACCCATTTGAAGAGCCTGATGTCCAACGTGCGAAGCCGCCCCGCCCTGGTGCTGCAGCAGTGCGCGGAGTATCTGAACATCCCCGAAGACGAGATGCGGGAGCGGTTCAAGGAGACGATTGCGGCGATCGAGGCGTACAGAGGGGAATGAGGAATTAGGAATTAGGAATGGCGGTGGAAATCCTTCGGATTTCTTGGATTGATATAGATAGGGCGCGTTCCTTCTTCCTTCGCAGGTGTATTGGCGTTGGCGAATGCTGATTTGGCGGGGTGTTGATGGTGTTCCCCAAAAGGCTTCCCCTTTGAGGGGAAGCTGTCTGCGAAGCAGACTGAAGAGGTGTCCACCTATGCCTCGTTCCTCTATAGCAATAGACGAACTATGCCCAGCGTGGACACCTCTTCCGACCCGCTACGCAGCGAAGCAAGTCCTTTAGGGCGCGGGCCACCTTCCCCTCAAGGGGCAATGTCATCAACTTAAGGAAAAATACCTGCCGTCACGCCCAAAAGGCTTCCCCTTGAGGGGAAGCTGTCTGCGAAGCAGACTGAAGAGGTGTCCCCCTATGTCTCGTTCCTCTGTCG